>JANPIS010000183.1:0-4767 GCA_031425095.1 Chthoniobacteraceae bacterium | reverse complement strand
CGCTCACACTCTGCAACGCCTGAGCCCCGATGTCACCTGCCACTTGCAGTCGTCACGTATAGACCGGCGTGCCCGTGGTCTGCGTGAGTTCACGAAAGCGCGCGATCACGCGCTGGGTGATCTCCCCAGGCTTGCCGGTGCCGATGACGCGCTGATCGAGCTTCACCGCGGCGATGACCTCGGCGGCGGTGCCGGTGAGGAAACATTCATCAGCCGTGAAGACATCGTGCCGCGAAAGATCGCGTTCACGGATCGGAATATTGAGCTCCTTCGCGATATCGAACACCGCGCCGCGCGTGATGCCATCGAGCGCCCCGGCCGTGAGCGGCGGAGTGGAGATGACGCCGTCGCGAACGATGAAAAGATTGTCGCCCGTGCATTCGGCCACGAGCCCGACGTCGTTCAGCATCAGACCTTCCTCCGCGCCGGCCTGGATCGCCTCCACCTTGGCCATGACGTTGTTCAGGTAATTCAGCGACTTCACCTGCGGGCTGAGGATGTCGTGCGAAGGCCGGCGCGTCGCGACCGTCGCCATGGTCAGCCCGGTTTTGTATGATTCCTCGGAGTAGAGTTGGATCGACGCCGCGATGATGAAGACGGACGGCTTCGGGCACTTGTAGGGGCTCAGCCCCATCGGCCCCACGCCGCGGGTGATCACGAGCCGGATATAGCCGTCGCGCAGCCCATTCGCCCGGATCGTGTCGCACGTCGCCTTGATCATCTCCTCGGGCGTCAGTGTGACATTTAGGAGGATCGCCTTCGCGCAGTCGTAGAGACGACGGATGTGCTGATCGAGACGGAAGACGCGCCCGTTATAGAAGCGAATGCCCTCGAAGACGCCATCGCCGTAGAGCACTCCGTGATCGAACACAGAGATCTTCGCCTGGCTTTCCGGCACGATCTGGCCGTCGAGATAGATGAGCAGTTCCTTCATTTGAGAGGGGCGGAAGATGCCCCCGCCGCCTGCGCAAGGCAAGCGGGCAGGCAAAGGGAAAGTTTCGCCCGCGTTACTCCACCAGCCGCCCGTCCTGAATCTCGACCTGCCGGTCTCCGCGCAGCGCGAGCTGGCGGTCGTGCGTCACGACCACGAGCGTCTTGCCGCCTTCGCGGACGAGGCCGAGGAGCAGCTCCACGATCCCCTCGCCGGTCTTCGAGTCGAGATTCCCCGTGGGCTCATCGGCGAAGATGACGCTCGGATCATTGATCAGCGCACGGGCGATCGCCACGCGCTGCTGCTCGCCACCGGAAAGCTCGGGCGGCAGGTGATGCAGGCGGTCCTTCAACCCCACTCGATCGAGCGCCTTCTCGGCGGCCTCCGGCTGAAGGTGTCCGCCGATCAGCGAAGGCAGCAGCACATTCTCCAACGCCGTGAGCTCCGGGAGGAGAAAGTAGCCCTGGAAGACGAACCCGATGCGCGTATTCCGAATCCGCGCGGCGGCGCTTTCGCCTCGGGCGTAAAAATCCACGCCCTCAAATGTCACCGTGCCGGCCTCTGGGCGCTCCAGTCCCGCAAGCGTGTAGAGGAGCGTGGTCTTGCCGGCGCCGGAAGCGCCGCAAAGGAAGACCGCCTCGCCTTTCGCCACCTCCGTGCTGATCCCGCGCAGCACCTCGATCTTGCGCGAGCCAAGTTGAAAAGACCGGCGCAAGTCGCGCGCGACGATGTGGGGAACGGAAGTGGCGGAGCTCATGAGTGCGCAGTAGCGCGCGGCGCTACACATCCTCCAATCCGCACTCCACGCTCAACCCTCAACTTTCCCAATCGCGGTCTGCCGCACCGCTTCATAGAGCACGACGCCCACGGAGGTCGCCAGATTCAGGCTGCGCGCGGCGTCCTGCATCGGAATGGTCAGCGCCCACTCCGCATTCGCGCTGAGCAGCGGCTCTGGCAGGCCCTTTGTCTCGCGGCCGAAGACCAGGAAATCGCCATCGCGGAAATCCGCGGACCAGTAGGCACGGTCCGTTTTCGTGGTGAGGAAAAAGTATCGCGCATCCGCTGACTGCGCCGCCCGCAGCTCGACGAAGGACTCCCAGAGCGTGACCTTCACCTCCGGCCAGTAGTCGAGCCCCGCCCGGCGCAGCGCGCGGTCGTCGATCGAAAAGCCGAGCGGCTTCACCAGGTGCAGGTGCGAACCCGTCGCGAGGCAGAGCCGCCCGATGTTCCCGGTATTCGGCGGAATCTCGGGCTCGATGAGGACGACTTGAAACACAGGGCGCGCACTTTCCACTTTCCAGTATCACTTTCCACTCCCTACTTTCCCGCCTGCCCGCGTGCGTTACCTCAAGGTCTCCATCCTCATCGGTCTGCTCGTCAGCTTGCTGGTCATCGTTCTCTTCGAGGCCGGTTTCTTCGCTCGCCTCGATCAGACTCTCGCGCGCCTGCTCGATCTCCGCGTCGCGCCGCGCGCCGACCGCGTGCTGCATTACGCGCTCACCGCGTTCTTCGCCTTTGGCATCGCGTGGACCACCATCGATATCCCGCGCGATTCGCTGAAGCTCGTGATCGCCCTCGGCGCGCTCGTGCAAGTCGTCGCTGCCGTCTGGGTGGCGAATCTCCTCGGGCTTTTCTTCTCCCCGTTTGCCAGCTTCACCGCCGTGCTCGGCAGCGCCGTCATCGGACTCTTCTACTCCCAGACCGAAGCCGGCAGCCGCAAGCGCCTGCTCCGACAGGTGCTCGGCGATCGCGTCTCCGGCGCCACCTTCAAATCGCTGCTCGACGCGCCTTTCCCGCCGAACCTCGAGGGCGAACGTCGCGACGTCACGGTGGTCGTCTGCGAGATCTTCAATCACGACGATCTCGAGGAAATGCTCGCGGCCACGGACTACGTCGCACTCACGAATTCCTTCCGCCGCAACGCCTCCGAACTCCTCGTCGAGCGCGGCGGCTACCTCGACGAATGCGACGGCGAGAGCATCCGCGTCATCTTCGGCGCACCCCTGGCCAGTCTCAGCCACGCGGCCACCGCCTGCGAAGCCGCGCTCGCGCTCGTCGCCCGGCTCGAGGAAGTGAATCGCGAGTGCCACACCGTGTGGAAGCAGATGTTCGACTTCCGCATCGGTGTGAACTCCGGCGAGATGACCCTCGCCGCCTATGGCTCACGCCGGCTCGGGGCTTACAGCGTCGCTGGCGAGCCGGCGGAATTTGCCCGCCGCCTCTGCCGCGCGAACCTCATCTACGGCACCCGCACCCTCATCGGCTCGCAGTCGCTCGTCTTTGCCGAAGAAGCGGTCGAGGTCCGCCCGATGGAACTCATCCAGCGCTTCGACGACGGCGCGAGCCGCGAGGAAATCTATGAACTCCTTGCCCGCCACAACACCCTCTCCGACGAACAACTCGAGCGCCGCGACACCTTCTGGAAAGCCGTGATCCGCTACCGCGAGCAATCGTGGAACGAAGCGCTCGCGCTCTTCTACAGCGCCCGCACCCCCGGCGGCACCGACGGCCCCGTCGAGTTCTATATCCGCCGCATCGAGCAACTCCGCGCCGGGCTCCCATCGCTCGATTGGAACACCGCGCGTTTGTAAAGACGCCTCTCCTCTCGGTGGATGGCGCGCTCCGAGCGCCATGGAAAACACATGCGCACCCGCGCCCATCTTTCCGCGGCGTTCGCAGGCATCGACTTGCCCTTTCCACAAGATAGTGGGGCCGCCCGACTGCAGCAGACACAATATTTTGTGGTCTGCCGATTGACGGACGCGAGCGCGGTTCGCATCATCGGGGGCGGCCAATTCCCTGCTCCATGATCGAAAAATACCTACCCAAGCTCGTCTCGGAACTCAAGCTCCAGCCCCGTCAGATCGCCGCCACGGCCCTGCTGCTCGAGGAAGGCGCGACGGTCCCTTTCATCGCCCGCTACCGGAAGGAAAAGACCGGTGAACTCGACGAGGTACAGATCACCGCCATCCGCGACCGGCTGGAGCAACTCGAGGAGCTGGACAAGCGCCGGGATGCGATCGTGAAGTCGCTCGAGGAGCGCAAGCTCCTGACCGAAGTCCTCGCGGCGAAGATCGCGGCGGCGGAGAACATCACGACCCTCGAGGACATCTACCTTCCCTTCCGCCCGAAGAAGAAAACCAAGGCCACGGTCGCGCGCGATCTCGGACTGGAACCGCTCGCAGACATCCTGTGGGCACAGGATCCGACGACCGATCCGCAAGCTGCGGCGGCGCCGTTCGTCGGGCCAGAGATCGAGATCGATGCGAAGAAATACAGCGTGCCCGACGTGGCGGCGGCACTCGCCGGCGCGCGCGACATTCTCGCCGAGCGTTTCAACGACGACGCCACCGCTCGCGCGCAGATGCGCAACCTTTACCTCACCAAAGGCGTCATCAAATCGAAGGTCATCAGCGGCAAGGAAGAGGAAGGCGCGAAGTTCAAAGACTACTTCGACTGGCAGGAGCCGGCGGAGAAAGCGCCGTCGCACCGCATCCTCGCCATCCGTCGTGGCGAGTCGGAAGGCTTCCTCTTCTCGCGGCTCGTGCCGGAGGAAGCGGAAGCGCTGGCACTGCTGGAGCGGCTCTTCGTCGTAGCGGCGGCGTCCTCGCCGCCGGTGGTTTCCGCGGCGTCCTCGCCGCGACCGGTGGCGGGGACGCCGCAGCTACACTGCTCCGATCACGTTCGACTCGCGGTGCAGGATTGCTTCAAGCGCCTGCTCGGCTTTGCCATGGAAGGAGAGGCCCGCACCTTCTTCAAAAAGCGCGCGGACGAAGAAGCGATCCGTGTTTTCGCCGACAACCTCCGCGAACTGCTGCTCGCTTCGCCACTCGGCC
>JANPIS010000182.1:0-2503 GCA_031425095.1 Chthoniobacteraceae bacterium | reverse complement strand
TATTTCCGCCTGTATCGTCGCGTCTGCGGCATGACGGGCACCGCGGCCGAAGTCGCGAGCGAACTGCGGGCGAGCTACGGGCTCGAGACGGAAGTGATCCCGCTGCACCGCCCTTCGCGGCGCGAGCTGCTGCCGGATCGGGTCTTCGCCACACGCGAGCAAAAGCACGCAGCCGTGGCGCGCGATGTCTGGACGCGCCGCAGCGAAGGCCAGCCCGTGCTCATCGGCACGCGCACGATCGAAAACAGCGAAGCCCTCGCCGAAGCGCTGGCTCCACTCGGATTTCCGTTCCGCGTATTGAACGCCAAGCAGGATGCCGAGGAAGCCGCGATCGTGGAACTCGCCGGCGAACCCGGCGCGGTCACGATCGCCACGAACATGGCCGGCCGCGGCGCCCACATCCCGGTCCCGGAGGAATCACGCCGCGCTGGCGGACTCCACGTCATCGGTCTGGAGCGTCACGAATCCGCTCGGATCGATCGCCAGCTCACCGGTCGCGCGGCGCGTCAAGGGCAGCCGGGTGGGGCGCAGTTTTTCCTCTCGCTCGAAGACGACCTCCTCGTGCGCCACGCTCCCGACGCGGCGCGGCAGCTCGCCACGGCGACAGTGGATAAAAGCGGGGAGCTCTCGTTCAGCGCGGCGGCGCACTTCCTGCGAGCCCAACGCAAAGCCGAAGCTCTCGACCGCGATCAGCGTCACGCCCTCGCGCAGAATGACGAGTGGGTGGATGAGCTGAAGCAGACCCTCTGAAACGATGAAAACGGACATTCAACATTCAACATTCAACATCCAACATCCAATGGTTTGGATCGCGCGCCGGGCCGCGGGCTCGCGACCACTCCATTGGGTATTGAGTGTTGGATGTTGGATGTTGAACGTTTTCCCCGCCTCCGCCGACGACTCCTCCACCCTCGGCTACACGGAACCCTACCGCCTGATCACGGTCTCCGCGGGCGAGACTGGCGTCATCGGGGAGATGCTGGTGAAAGAAGGCGATCGTGTGCAACAGGGCCAGGTGCTGGCAAAGCTCGACACCGCCGTGCTCGCCGCGGAACTCGAGATCGCACGCGCCGAAGCCAAGCTGGCCGGCACCCGGCGGGAGCGCGTGGCAGAGCTCTCCCAGCAGATGCGCGTGACGCCGGAGGAATCTGAGAAGGCCGCGACGGAACTGACGATCAAGCAGGCCCAGGTGCGGAAGATCGAAGCCATGATCGAAGCGCGCACGATGCGCAGCCCGGTCGATGGCGTGGTGACGGAGATCAAACGCGATCCCAGCGAGAGCGTGTCGGTCGCATCCCCGCACGTCCTCACGGTGGTCCAGATCGACAAGCTCGCCGCGAATCTTTTCCTCACGCCAGATCGCACCGAAGCCCTCAAGGCGGGCGATCAACTCGAGCTCCTGCTGCTGGATTCGCAAACGCGCATCCCGGCCACGGTGGATTTCGTGAGTCCGATCACCGACGCTGCGAGCGGAACGGTGCGCGTGAAATTTACGATCGAGAACCGCGCTGGGAAGCTGCGCAGCGGCGCACGGTGCACGCTGGCGCCGGTGAGCACGGTGGCGCGGTAGGATCCGGGGAGCATACGCGTCTCGCGTGTTGGTTGCGGCGTCTCGCCGCGACGAACTTTCCTGCACGTACGCCCTCTCGAGAACTCCGCATGCTTCAAATCTCCCGGCGAGCTCTGCGGGAGCGGATCTCCTGCCGGAAAGTGCGGTCCGAAAAGTTCGTTTCGGCGAGACGCCGAAACCAACACGCGAGACGCGTATGGTACCCGGAACTTACGTCCGCACCGTGTAGGTCTTCAGCCAGCGAGCGAAACGGCTTTGGGCCAGCTCCCAGAGGTTCTCGGCGCGGGTGCTGTGCAGTTTCACTCGCGCCATCTGTCCGGCGCAGAAGGGCTCGTCGGTCGCGAGGCGCGCGAGGGCGACGAAGTGCGGCTCGGCCAGTTCATACGCTGCGGCACCTTTCGAGTCGTCGTTCTGCGACGCGGCGGAGTCTGCTTCGACCCGGCGCAACGCGAGCGGGCCGCCGCCCAGCGCGGTGAGCGCGGGGTCGATAAGTTCTCGCGTCGCCCGTGATTCGACGCGGGATAGCTTCGCAGGAAAAACGGTGCCCATTCCCTCGACGCGCACGCGCAGCGGCTGCTCGATCGAGGCGCGGAAATGCGGTTCATCTTCCTGATCGAGCGCGATCCGCACATCGCAGCCATCGGCGCGACCGAAGTGTGCGAGTTCTTCTCCCGCGCGGTAGAACGTGCCTTGCATACGGTCGAGTTCGCGCGCGGTCACGCGTCCGGCGAAGGGCGCGCGGATCTGCAACGTCGCCACGTAGCTCTCATGCTGCGCCACAGTCTTGCGCAGCGCTTCCGCTTTCGCCTGCTCTGCTTGCGCGGCCGAGACGTTCTCGCGGGTGAAGGCGAGACGCGCGCGAAGTTCCTGGCTGGCGAGTTCTACCCGACTGCGCTCGAGGGCGGCGGTGGCGTCATCATTGCGCAGCTCGAA
>JANPIS010000181.1:0-8403 GCA_031425095.1 Chthoniobacteraceae bacterium | reverse complement strand
CGAAAACCTTCCGCCCCGCAATGGCGAGCACCGCACGGCCTCACACCAGCAGCTCCAACGGCGAACCCGTGCGCTGGCATGAAGTCCACCTCCCGGACGGTTCGCCGCGCCCGCTGTACACCAAGTTGATGGCGGATTTTTCCGACCTCGGGCCGCCGGAACTCCGCGCGCTCGGTGATCGCATGGAGGCGACACTCCGCGAGATGGGCGTGACTTTCGACATCATCCGCAACGACCCGTGGGGCCGCCAGCCGTGGACGTGCGATTTGCTGCCGCAGGTTTTTTCCGGGGAAGATTGGACGCGGATCGTGTCCGGGTTTCGCCAGCGGCTGCGGGCGTTCGAGAGCTTCCTCGACGACGTGTATGGGCCGCGCGAGATCCTGCGTTCGGGCGCGGTGCCGATCCAGGCGGTGCTCGCGAGTCCGCATTATCAAAGCGCGGCGGTGGGCCTGCCGCGGCCGCGGGGTGCGTTCCTCCATCTCAGCGGGATGTGTGTGACGCGGGACTCGCGCGGTTTTTGGCTGGTGAAGAATCATCACTTCAGCCACGCGGCGGGAATCAGCTACATGATGCAGAACCGGCGTGCGCTGGCCCGCGTGGTGCCGGAGATCTTTCAGGATGCGACGGTGCAATCGCTCGCCGAGACGCCGCTCGCGATCCTCGAGCGCCTGCGCGAAGCCGCCGCGCCTTTCGGCGGCGATCCCACCGTCGTGCTGCTCTCGCCCGGGCCGCAGAGCGCGGTGGCCTCGGAGCTGAGCTTCCTCGCACGGCGGATGGGTATCCCGGTGGTGCAAGGTGGCGATCTGCTCGTGTTGAACGACTGCGTCTATCTCAAGACCGTGCGGGGTCTTGAGCGCGTTGAGGTCATCTACAATCGCATCGCCGACGCGTGGCTCGATCCGCTGGTCTTCCGCTCCGACTCGATCCTCGGCGTGCCAGGCCTCGTGCATTGCCTGCGCAAAGGCACGGTGGCGCTGGTCAATGCCGTCGGCTCGCAGCTCGCCGACGATCGCAGCTTGCTTGCCTTCTCTGCGCAGATCATCCGCTTTTATCTGAACGAATCGCCGATCCTGCCGAGCGTGCAAACGCTGTGGCTGGGCGATATCGACCAGCGCGAACTCGTGCTGGAGAATCTGAACTCGTGGCGCGTGCTACCGATCGGCCGCGATAATCGTTCGGCGTCCTGGCAGCGGGAGAAGGCGAGCGACGATGCCACCCTGCGGAATGACATCCGCAAAGCTCCGGGCCGGTACGTCGCGCAGCGGCGCGATGAAGGCGTGCGCACGCTGTGCTTCGAGCACGGCCGGCGCGTCGAGCACCCGCAGGATCACATCGTGTATGCGATTCGCTCGGGTGGCGACTTCGACGTCTTTCCGGGTGCTTTGACGCGCGTGCATTCGCGCGGCGAAGAGCGCGGGGAGTTTGGCTTTGGCTGGACGAGCAAGGACTCGTGGGTTCCGGGGCTGACACCAATCCTTCCGCGTCCGGCGCGCCGGGCGCCAGAGCTGGCGATGGCCAGTCGGCAGGTCACCAGTCGTGTCGCCGAGAGTTTTTACTGGCTGGGCCGCTATCTCGAGCGGGCGCACCACCAGGCCTATCTCATCGGCATCGTCGAAACGCTGGAGACGGAGGAACTCAACAGCGCCGAGCGCAAGCTCTACCGCCCGATGTGGAACCGTCTGCTCCCGCCACTGGAGAAGACCGCGGGCTCGAGCCGACGCAGCATCGCCAATCGTCGCGACCGCTATCGGCTCGTGCTCGCGCCGGAGCCCGGCTCGGTGCTCGCGACGTTCCAGCGCGGGATGTTCAATGCCGAGCAGATGCAGGATTCCCTGAGTCCCGAGGCGTGGTCCACGCTCACCGAGCTGCGCACGCGTTTCCAGCGCGCGAAGTATCGCGAGGATCTGCCGGAAGGCGACGCCGTGCGGCTGACCCGCCGGCTGAGCGACGTGGTCACGCGGCTGATTCCGCAGTTTTTTGCGACGGCGGAAAACACCATGCTCGCGGACGACGGCTGGCGCTTCTGCGAGATCGGCCAATTCCTCGAACGCGCCACGATCACGGCAAACTCGATGGTCGCGATCGGTCGTTCCCTGGGCGTGCAGGGGGGCGTGGAGCCCACGGCCCAGGCGAGTGAGATCGAGCTGAGTGCGTTTCTGCGGCTCCTGGCTTCACGCGACGCCTACCGCCGCATCTACCAGATGCGTGCCGAGCCGTTGCTCGTGCTGGAGTTGCTCTGGCAGCATCCGCAGGTGCCGCGTTCCGTGCTGCGATGTCTGCAGGAGTGCGCGACGAGATTGCGGGAAAACATCGCGCCCGAGCTGCTCGAAGGCGCCGGTGCGGCTGGTGCGATCGAGGCGCTCATCCACCGAATCAAGCGGATCGACTGGCACGCCTACGTGCGTCCGGCGGAAGACGAAGATCGGCTGCTCGAAAACGAACTACTGATCGGCGACGCCCGTCCGGATGAACTCGAGCCGCTCCTCCACCGCCTCGTGGAATCGACGCTCGAGATCCACACGCTCATCGCGGACAGTTTCCTCAATCACCAGGCGCGCATCGCCGAGGTGACGCAGCCGTTGCTCCGGGGATTCTGATCTGCGGCCCGGGTCAGCCCGCCAAGCCGTGCACGCGCACGAGCTGTTTCTTTCCCTTCAACGCGCGCTCGCCGAAGTCCTGGAGCGCCGTCCCTGCCGGCAGATGTTCGGCAAAGGGATGAGACAGCAGCGTGGCCTGGCTCAGCTCTTTCGAGACCGCTTCGAGCCGGAAAACCGTATTCACCGCGTCCCCGATGATCGTCGCATCGCGCGCGGCGGCGAGGCCGACATTGCTGCACGTCACGCGACCATAGTGGAGGGCGACGGCGACGCGGAAAGGTTCGCCATTCGGCCAGCGCCGCTCGGCCGCGAGCGCTTGCAGACGCTTCGCCGTGTCGAAAGCCGCGCCACAATCCGCGGGTCCGCTCTGCTCCGCGCCCCAGTAGGCGAGCATCGCGTCGCCGATGAATTTGTCGATCGTCCCCGCGCTGCCATGCACAAGATTTCCCGCCTCGCGAAACCACGCGCCGATGAACTGCGCCAAATCTCCGCTCGCCACTTTCTCCGACATGGTGCTGAACCCGCGCACGTCGCAGACGAGCAGCGCCACCGGCCGGGCTTCGGCGATCGAGCCGGCCATCGAGCCGACCATCGTCGCTTCGTTTTGCTCGGCGCCCGGTTCTGCGGCGTCGGCGTCTTCCGCAAAGATGATGAGATTGTCCGCGATGCGGATGCGCGCCTCGTTTTCGAGCGTCATGGGCATGATTACACGCCGGTCGTTCACGTAGGTGCCATTGCGGCTGCCGAGGTCGATGAGCTGAAATTGCCAGCCATTGTGGCAGCGGATCACGGCGTGCTGCCGGGAGACTTGCGGGCTGAAGTGCAGGCAGACGGTATTTTCGCGGGTGCGACCGATCGTGGCCGTATTGCCCATCGGCACTTCGAAGGCCGGGGCGCTGGCAGGCTGGACTTGGAGTTTGGCACCCATGTGGCTACAGGTTGCAGAAAGCGCGCCATTGCGGAAAGCTCGAAGCTCGCCCTGCCAATGCACGCCACTTTGTAACATGCCAGAAGCCGTCATCTTCGAGCACTACGAGGTGCAGACTCGCGACGATGGTTCGCTGCACGAACTCGGGCGCGGGGCGATGGGCATCACTTATAAGGCCTTCGACACGAACCTCCGCGTGCCGGTCGCACTGAAGGTCATCAACGCGACCTTCCTCGACAGCGAGGTGGCGCGGCAGCGCTTCGTCCGTGAGGCGCGATCGGCGGCGAAACTTCGCCACCGCAATGTCGCAGCCGTCTATCATCTCGGGACGGAGACGGACACGTGGTTTTACGCGATGGAGTACATTGAGGGCGAAACGCTCGATGCGCTCATCAAACGCCAGGGCCCGCTGCATCCGCTGCTCGCCTTGCAGATCGCTGATCAGGTGGCGCGGGCGCTGAACGCGGCGCAGCGGCACGAGCTCGTGCATCGTGACATCAAGCCAGCGAATCTCATGCTCGTGCGCGAGGACGACGATCTCGTGGTGAAGGTGATCGACTTTGGCCTCGCGAAGAGCAGCGCCGGCGGGAACGCCGAGGACGCGGCGACGATCTCGATGGGCGGCTTTGTCGGCACGCCGCACTTTGCCAGTCCGGAGCAGCTCGAGGAAAAGGAGATCGATGTCCGCAGTGACATCTACAGCCTCGGCGTGACGCTCTGGTACATGCTCACGGGGCAGACGCCGTTCGCCGGCTCCATGGCGCAGGTGATGAGCCAGCAGCTCTCGAAGCCGCCGCCCTTCGAGCAGTTCACGCACTTTCCTCCTCCGCTCGCGACGCTCCTCCGCCGAATTCTGGAGAAGGATCCATCCGGTCGGCCGCAGTCGCCTGCCGAATTGCGGACCGAGATCGAAGCCTGCATGGCTCAGCTCTCCGAGAGCGCGACGGCGGTCGAGCAAGCCGTCGGCGATGAGGAAAATTTTGCGACGTTGCTCGAGGATGTCTCGGGTCGCGCGGCAGAGTCGGCTTGGGAGACCGGCGCGACGATCGCGGCGCGCTATCGCATCACGGAATCGCGCGGAGAGACGAATGCCGGGAAGATTTTTCGCGCCCACGATGCGCAGACGGGACGGGACGTGCGGCTGCTGCGGCTGAAGCCGGAGCTGCTGCAGGCGCCCGGCGCGGCGACGCAGATCGAGCGTGAGGTGGAGCGGCTCGCGACGATCGAGCATCCGAATCTGCTCCGCATTCACGGCTTCGAAACGATCGAAGGCGCGAGCTACCTGGCGATGGAGTGGACGAATGGCTTCTCCGTGCTGGAACTGCTGCGGGCGCGCCGGGAACTCTCCGCGCGTGAAGTGCTGCCGATCCTCGCGCAGGCGGCGGCGGGCGCGGATGCAGCACTGGCCGCAGGATTGCGCCGCGTGGATTTCGCGCTGCATCAGATCCGGCTGCACTTTACCGAGGCCTCCGACAAGGACACGCTGCTGCGGCAGCCTGTCGGCGCGTGGCCGCCCTTTACCGCGAAGTTGAATCCGCTCGGAATCGCCCACGAGCTCTCGCTCTCGCAGACGTGGGCCGGCGGGGAGACGATGGTCGGCGGACTCCAGCGTGGCGGCGGGGAGGAGCGCGATCCGCGGGCGACGACGGTGCAGGCGCTGGGCGCGATCGTTTACGAAATGCTCGGCGGGACGGTGCCGCCAGGCGGGGTGGCGATGGCGCGTAGCTACACGCCGCTCGCGACCCTTTCCGAAGAGGGGAATGCCGTGCTCAAGCGCGCGCTCAATCCCGCGGTTTCCTTTCCGAGCGCCGAGAGTTTCCATCGCGCCCTCGCGGAGATCGAAGTGCTCGACCTGAAGCGCGTCGAATCCCGCGCGCCGGCTCCGGCCGCCAATCGTCCCGCCCGACCGGTGACACCGCCTCCGTTGCCGCCCATGCCTCGTCGGAAAGTGCCCGTCGCCTTTTTCGGCGGTGTCGCCACCGTGCTCGCGATCGGCGCCGCGGTTTATTTCTTCGCGCGCTCCGGAGGTGAGCCCTCGGACGAGTCTCCCGCGCCGGAAAGCAAGATCGTGGAGGCCACGCCCGCGCCTGCGCCACCGCCGCCGGAGGTCGCGCCTGCCACGCCACCGCCTGCAAAACCCGCCGAGGTCGCCGTTGCGCCGGTGCCTCCACCGATGCCGGTCCCGCCCAAGCCCGAGCCGCCAACGCCTTCGCGGACCGAGTTGCTGAAGGCCGCCATGGAAGTCGGAGCGCAGATGGAGCGCGAGGAACGCTGGCCCGAGGCGCTCGCCACTTATCTGCAAAATCTGAAGGACTACCCGGAGAGCGAATCCCCGCGGGTGAATCTCGAACTGATGCTCGGGCGGCTGATCAAGATGCCCAAAGGCCTGCCGCCGGAAGCTTACGCCGCGATGAAGGACGGGCTGCACGAGGCCGCTGGCCTCGATGTGGTCGCGGCGATGGCCCTGCTCGCGGACAGCCTCCGGGAGCGCGATCGCGTCGGCGCTTTCAACTGGATGTCCGCCGCCGCCGCTCGCGGCAACGTGCATGCGCTGACGCAGACTGGCCTCATGCTTTCCAATGGCCACGGCACTTCCGTCGATCCGCAGAAAGCCGTGGTTTACTTCACTGAGGCGGCGGAGAAAGGCGACCCCTCCGCGATGGCCGCGCTCGGCGAATGCTACCTGCTCGGCATCGGGGTCGCGAAAGATGAAGCGCGAGCCGTGCAATGGCTGCGCGAAGCGGTGAAACTCGGCGACGCGCGGGGGACCAATCGCCTCGGCGTCTGCTACCACAAGGGCATCGGTGTCGCCCGCGATGCCGCCCAGGCCTTTCAACTCTTCACCGCCGCCGCCGACCGCGGACTGGCCGAGGCTAATGGGAATCTCGGGGTCCTTTACATGACCGGCCAGGGAGTGAAGCTGGATCACGGAAAAGGCGCGAAGTTCTTCCAGAAAGCAGCACAGGAGGGCGATGCGAACGGGATGTTCATGCTCGCCCAGGCATTGGTGGATGGCACTGGCATCGACAAGAACCGGACCCAGGCCAATGCATGGTTCAAGAAAGCTGCGGAGGCCGGACACAAAGCCGCGCAGCAGTGGTGCCGGGAGAACAAGTTGAGCTTCGCAGATCCTGTCGGGCGCTAGACGGAATCGCGCGTTTTCTGGCGAGTTCCTTCCTTGCGCTGTCCGGCGTGGCCCGACTACAAGTCGGGTTTCCTATGAATACAGGCACGCTCAAATCTGCTGCACTTCTCACTGCGATCTCCCTCGGCGTCTCCGGATGCGCGAGTCTCACTCCGGGTGAAAACGCTGCCGTCTTCGGAGGCGGCGCCGGTATCCTTGCGGGAAGCCTCGCGCGTCATGCCGGGATGAGCACCGGCGAATCGATCGCGACTGGCGCCGCTGTCGGTGCCGTCGTGGCGATCACCACTTACATCATCGCCAAGCATCAGGCAGACGAACGCCAGCGGCAGGTGGCAGCCCAGCGTGGACGCATCGCTTCGCAACGCATTGCCCGGCGGAGCACCAGCAGCAGCAGCGGCAAGAAGGCGAAGAAGAAGCCGCGTTACATCGCCGTGGACACGGTGAAGAACGAGAAGACTTCGCCAAAGGCCAAGAAGGCCGTGATGATTTACGACACGCAGTCCGGCCAGGTCGTGGGCAACAACGTCTATGACGTGCAGAGCCCGCCGTCGGTCGGCTCGACGGCCAAGTTCGACACCTACTCTGCGGAGTACGTCGGCAGCGGCGGGTAGCGGGGAAGTTGAGGGTTGAGGGTTGAAAGTTGAGAGCCGCGCTTCCTTTTGCCGGAGACTCCTCTGCGACCCCCGGCGGCTCTCAACTCCCAACCAACGACTCTCAACTTTCCGAATGAACATCCACGAATACCAGGCCCGCGAACTCTTTGCGAAATACGGCGTCACCACTCAGCCAGGCAGTGTCGCTTCCACAGCCGAGGAGGCGGAGAAAGTCGCCGCCGGGTTGAAAGTGCCGAAGGTCATCGTGAAGGCGCAGATCCACGCGGGTGGGCGTGGCAAAGGGACGTTCAAGAGCGGCTTCAAGGGCGGTGTGCATCTCGCGAGTTCGCCGACCGAGGCGCGCGACTTCGCTGCGAAGATGCTCGGTGAGACGCTCGTCACGCATCAGACCGGGGCGGAAGGCAAAGTGGTCAGCAAGGTCTTCGTCGGCGAAGCCGTGGACATCGCGAAGGAACTCTACTTCGCCATCCTCCAGGACCGTGCGACCAGCGGCTACACGATCATCGCCAGCACCGAGGGGGGCGTGAATATCGAGGACGTCGCGGAGAAGACGCCGGAGAAAATTCACCGCGAGCACATCCATCCGGCGCTCGGTCTGCAGGCCTTCCAATCGCGCAAGATCGCGGCTGCGCTTGGTCTGCGCGGGCCGCTCATGACCCAGGCCGCGAAGCTCTTCGGTGCGCTCTTCAACCTCTTCCTCAAGGCGGACTGCTCCATGGTGGAAGTGAATCCACTCGTCGTCACCGCCGACGGTCGCCTCATGGCGCTCGATGCGAAATTCAACTTCGATGACAACGCGCTCTACCGGCAGCCCGACATCGCCGCGATGCGCGACAAGAGCGAGGAAGACCCGCGCGAAGTCGCGGCGTCCGAGTTTTCGCTGAACTACATCGGCCTCGACGGCGACATCGCCTGTCTCGTGAACGGCGCCGGCCTCGCCATGGCCACGATGGACATCATCCAATACGCCGGTGGCAGCCCCGCGAACTTTCTCGACGTCGGCGGCGGCGCGACCAAGGAGCAGGTCGCTTCGGCCTTCCGCATCATCCTCGGCGATCCGAATGTGAAGGGCATCCTCGTGAACATCTTCGGCGGCATCATGGATTGCGACGTGATCGC
>JANPIS010000180.1:0-1914 GCA_031425095.1 Chthoniobacteraceae bacterium | reverse complement strand
GGCCCTGATGTTTCTTGAGCATGGGCTTGTAATCAAAGGTATCCACATGGCTCGGCCCGCCATCCATGAAGCAAAAAATGACGTTCTTGGCCTTCGCCGCGAAGTGGGTGGCCGCGCTGGCCTCGCGGGAAAACAATCCATTCAGCGCGAGCATGCCGAACCCGGCGGATGCCTGCTGAAGAAAGCCGCGCCGCGTGAGCACGGGTGGGATGGAACCTGGACAGTTGGAGTGGTTCATGGTCGGATTGCTGAAGTTGGTTGGGGGGAGATCAAGCGGTAGTTAAATTGTGCATTCGGACCGGTGTCGCCCCGTGGTTGAACTACTTCTCTGGCGCGGCGATGAGCACGATGCGATCTACATAGACGGCACGGATGTTGGCTTCATTGTCGGCGGGGGCGATCCAGAGAGTGAGTTCTGGCGAGGCAGTGTGCGTGCCGATGTCGTAGAGCGCGTAACCATCTCCTTGGATGGCGCTGGAGACGATGGTCTTGTTGAAGATCTCTTTCTTCCTCTGGAAATTGTAAAGTCCGCAAGTGAACGCGGTTCCTTTCTGTCCGATCTTTTCGACACGCACAGAGACGGCGATGCGCCAGAGCTGACCGGGCTTTTGTGCAGACTCCGGCAGTGCGAGCGGCATCTGGATAGCCCATTTTCTGTGATTTCCGGCCATGCGTTCGGTGACGCCATCGGAGGCTGCGGTGTCGGCCCTTAGCCGCACCTCATCGCTGCGCACGGCGAGCGTGAATTGGTCGTCCTGAATGTCGAGCCAATGATCCGCTCTCAGGCCCTTGCATTCGGGTGGTGGCGAGGCGTCGTGGCGGTCGAGCTTGAGGATTGACTCGCGATATTCGTCCAGCGTGCGCTTTTCACTCACGTGGGTCACGCCGGAGCTGGCGGCGATCTCAGAGAAGCGCTGGCGCAACTCGCTATCCGAGTGCGCAGGCTTCCACGTCGGCACGGTTTGTTGCCACGTTCGCCCGCGAGCGAGCACGACGTAATAGACAGGCAATCGGCCCGCGCGCACGCGGTTGAGCAGCCCCGGATCCTTTGTTTGCGCAGCGGCCTGCTCGGCGGACTCCCAGAGCTGGTCGGCACGCATGATCATCTCAGGGGTGAGGAAGGCCGACGTGGGCGGTGTGCCCCAATGCATTTCCACGCCGCTGCTCGTGACCGCATCATGGATGAGGTCGAAATACTCTCGCACGGGCGCTGCCGCAGGGCCGTAGTAGCCGTGGATGAAGTCGTCCACCAGCTTGCTGGCATCGGTCTGGGGATTCCACAGTAGCTTGGCCAGCACCCAGGAGCGCAACTCCTCAAACTCTCCGCCGGGGGATTTGTGGTTGCCTTGTTCAAGCACTCCTCTGACTCCGTGATCAGCAAAGAAGGCGAGGTTCGGCTGTAGCACGCGGAAGTTCGGATGCGGCTGGAGGTAGTGAGAAAAGTTCGTGACATAATCCCAGATGTAGAGCCGCTGACAGATCTTTGACCACGCTTCGAGGTCGTCGGCGAAGGCGCGATTTGGACCGTCGCCAGCTAGCGGATGCGAAAAGGAGCACTCTATGGTGCACAGGCGAATGATGACATTCGGACGTGGACGTGCGAGACGCGGGGGCCTGCGCGTGTCCTGGTAGGCGAGGGTGTCGATGGCGATGTCGGGCCGATCCTTCTCCACGCGCTCCGCCACGGCATTGACAAATCGCAGCAGCGCTCCGGATAGCGCACCTTCCTCCTGCATGACCTTCCGGCATCGGTCACAGGCGCACCAGCCATTCCAGTCATTTTGCGAGACAGAGACGATCGTATTCGGCGAGGCATCCTTCGTCATATCGATCACGCGAGACGCCACTACGTCCACGAGTTCTGCATTCGTCAAACAAAGCTGCCCTCGGTCGCTGCGGCGGTTCCCACCGATC
>JANPIS010000179.1:0-3563 GCA_031425095.1 Chthoniobacteraceae bacterium | reverse complement strand
CCCCGCGCTGCCGTCTCCGCGACCACGACGCCACATTCTCTCGCGATCGCCGCAGTCCGATCCGTCGAACCGTTCACGCCCACCGCAAAGACGAACTGCTCCGCCGGCAGCACGGCACGCAACTCCGCCAGCACCTGCGCCAGACACGGCTCCTCATTGCACGCCGGGAGGATCACGGCATAGCGGCGGGCGGCATCAGTCTCGGGCATAAGCATTCTCTCGCACACTCCCCAGACGCCCGCGACGGCGGAATATTCCCGCCACCTTCTCCCTCAGGCCACCGCTGCCCTCACGCCCGCACCAGCGCCACGCGCAGCGTCTCCACGTAGGCCGCGAAGTCCTGCATTTCCCCCTGCGTCGGCGGATCGCTAAAAGTCCCGGTGTAAGGTCCGATTCCGGCCGGATTCAGCGCCGTCCCGGCGATCGCGGCGTCCAGTTGCCCCTGCGTCACCTCCCCTGGTGGACCCTGCGGACCCTCCGGCCCCGGCGCGCCGGCCGGTCCCATCGGCCCCTCCGCACCCGGCTCCCCCTGCGAGCCGGGATCTCCTCGCGGGATGTCGAAGGTGAAATGCACCTCACTCCCGTCAAAGCTCACCGTCACATTGGCCGAACTCCCCGGCTCGCCCGTGTTCACGCCATCCACCACAGCATTGGCAAAAGGCGGCCCCTGCGGCCCCTGCTCTCCTGGCGAGCCCGTCTCCCCCGGCGGACCTTGTTCGCCCTGCGGCCCGGGAGGCCCAGCCGGGATGTGATTGATCTTATCGTTCAACCCATTGAGTTGGCCGCGCATCTGCGCTGCGTCACAAAGGGTATCGTCGATGGGTAAGTTGGGATTGAAAGGCATGGCGGGCGGCGGAGGTTGATGGTTGAGAGTTGAGAGTTGAGAGTGGGCTGGGAGTCGAGGGTGAGGGTTGAGTGAAGGAATCTTTCTCGCCGGCGGACTTCGGAAGCCGTCATGCCGTCTGATCCGGCTGACTTCCCCTTGGTCGCAGGTCGCCATGCGACCCCCTGGTTCCCGCGCGGCGCGCGCATGGCTGCGGCGGCGCGGCAGACTCTCAACACTCAACCCTCCACTCTCCACTTCCCGCCAGTTACATCACTGGCCGGAGGGTCGGTTCGCTCCAGAGACCTTCGCCGAGGCGGTTCACGCCGGCGACACGATACCAGCACTTCTTGCCGGGGATGGCTCCATTGCCGACGAATTTTGGCTCGGCGACCGTGCCGAGGTCCACCCACGCATTCGCATCGAGTGGGTCCTGGCAGCATTGCACGCGGTAGGCATCCGCATACGGATCGGCCTTCCACGTCACGATCGACTTCCCGG
This sequence comes from Chthoniobacteraceae bacterium, assembly GCA_031425095.1. GTDB lineage: Bacteria > Verrucomicrobiota > Verrucomicrobiia > Chthoniobacterales > Chthoniobacteraceae > JANNXQ01. The sequence continues at coordinate 2,239 of JANPIS010000179.1, read as the reverse complement.
GTTCCCCCGTGAAGGACACGCGCACATTCAGGATCTGACCCACCGGGCTCGGGGGCACCGGCTCCGACTTGATGTCGAATCCCGTGCTCAGGATCTTCGCTGCGTCGCCACCGGTGGCGATCTCGGTGAAGGCGGCGAGGTTCGTCACGGCCACACGCATGGCGGCGAATTTTGCGTCCCGCACCGCTTTCAGTTCCGCGCAGGTCTTGCGCGCATCTTCAAAGGCGCCGTGGGCGTCGCTCAGTTCCGTTCGCGCGGTGGTGAGCAAGGTGACCAGCGGCCCGTTATTGGGGGCGGCCGGATTGTTGTCGCTCATACTGATGATCCCTGAAATTCTCACCAGGACGTCCGGGATCGAGAGACGACTGATGTTAATCGCGATTTGTGACATAGTTTTTTTTGAGGTTGGTCCCGGCTGACTCGGCGCCCAGCGCACGTGGCCCCACCGGCTATCCGGCGCAGACCAACGTCCGATCGGGACGTCCAAAATGACGGGAGGATTCATGATTCGATCTGATAGTATTCGACTTACTGACTTACATTCCGCGGGAACTTCCGAACCATTTCGGCCCGGCACCGCTTACCTCGAATAAGAGCCGCACCCATGCCACTGTTGCGTTGCAAAAGCCTGTCGGATAAATACCTACATGGAATTTATGCCTCTACAGGAGTCTTCCGAGCACTTATCCTAACTCCAAACCACCCTATCCCCCGTCCGCACATTCCTGCGACAAACTTGTTTCAGTTTTGCGAGTTACTACGCCTTCAGACCGGGCGAAATGCCCGTGGTTACTTCCCAGCCTGCGACCACGCGTCGGCCAGCGCTTCTGCCTGCTTCAGCACCAGCGCCACCGCTTCCTCCTGTCCCTCCGGCGGGTACTTATACTTGCGCAGGAGGCGTTTGATCAGAAGGCGCATGCTGGCCCGCACAGCGTCTCGCACCTGCCAGTCCACGGTCGTGCTGGCGCGGAGCTTTTCAGTGAGCTCGCTGGCCAGCTTCTTCAGCGTGGCGTCGCCCATCGTCTGCAGCACCTCGGGCCTTTCCGCGAGGGCGTCGTAAAAGGCGATCTCGTCTGGATTCAGCCCGAGGTCTTCGTTCCGTTTCATCGCCGCCTGCATGTCCTTTGCCATCGCGATCATCTCCGCGATCACCTGCGAACTCTCGATCATCCGGTTATGATACTTCCGCAGCGCTTCAAGCAGACGGTCGCTGTATTTCTTCTCCTGCACGAGATTCGTTCGCGTCTGCGCCTTGATCTTTCCCTTGATCAGCCGCTCCAGCAGCTCCACCGCGAGGTTCTTCTTCTCCATCCGCCGCACGTCTTCGAGGAACTCATCGGAGAGCAGCCCAATATTCGGCCTCTCCAGCCCCGCGAGCTGAAAGATGTCCTGCACGTCCTCTGCCTTCACCGCGTTATCGAGAATCTGCTTCAGCGCGGAATGCTTCTGCTCGGCGCTCCGCTTCTTGTTCACCACCTCATGCTTGCGCAGCACCGCCGCGATCGCGGAGAAGAACGCCAGTTCCAGCCGCAGCGCCATCGCGCCATCCAGCGTGGAGCAGAGCGAATAGGCCACGTTCGCCGCCGCCATCGCATCGAGGAAGCGCTTCTTGCCGTTGATCTCCTTGTCGTTGCCCAGGCCGAGGATGTGATTCGCCGCCGCGGGCAGCAGTTGCATCGCGTTTGTTTTGAACCCGCTGAAGTCGAAGCCGTGAAAGAGCGTCCGCAGCACGTCCACCCGGTTCAGTAACTCCGCCAGCGCCTCCTCCGCCTTGAGCGTGATGTCCCCCTTGCCCTTCGCCTGCGTGTAAATGTTCAGCGCATTCTTCAGCTCCGCAGCGATGCCGATGTAGTCCACCACCAGCCCGCCCTCCTTGCCCGCAAAGACCCGGTTCACCCGCGCGATGGCCTGCATCAGGTTGTGCCCCGCCATCGGCTTGTCCACATACATCGTGTGGCAGCAGGGCGCGTCGAATCCGGTCAGCCACATATCCCGCACGATGACCAGCTTCAGGGAGTCTTTCGGGTCCTTGAACCGCCGCTCCAGCCGCTTCTTCTGTCCCTTGCTATAGACGTGATCCTGCACCGCCGCTTTGTCCGTCGCGTTGCCCGTCATCACGATCCGGATCGCGCCGTCGTCATGATTCCACCCGCTGCCGTTCGGCAGTTTTGATCCCGCCCAATCCGGCCGCAGCTTGATGATCTCAGCAAAGAGGCTCACGCAAATGTCCCGCGACATC
>JANPIS010000178.1:0-2925 GCA_031425095.1 Chthoniobacteraceae bacterium | reverse complement strand
CCGATCGGAATCGTTGTGCGGCTACTTGCCCTTCAGCGCCTTCTCGGCGGAATCCACTTCGGTAAGGTGGCCTTTGAAAGTCGGCGCCCACTTCTCCACGAACGCCTTCACCTCGGCATCGCGCACGGACTTTGCCGCGTTTGTGAGGATCATGTCCGTCTTCTTCGCTTCCTTGCCGACGGTCTTGATGAACTCCTTGTCGAACTTGTCACCGGCAAGCTTTGCGACCGCGGCGGCGGCGGCGGCATCCGCGGGCTTGGGCGTGGTGGTGATCTCCACTTTCTTCGTCTGCGACAGAGTGGCGAGTTCCGTCCACGATGTGGTGAGATCGGTGTTCAGTTTCTTATAGAGGCCACTCGCGGCCGGCGTGAGGGGGCTTGGCTTGTTGTCCCGCACGGCGCCTTGTTCCTTGCCTCGGGCCTTGTTCACGAGTTCCTGCTCCATGAGGTGCTGCTCGACGAAGTCTTTGATGAACTTTTTGTCCGCCTCCGGAAGTTTGGGCGCGAGCGTCGAAGAGGCGGAGGGAGTCTGCGCGAGGACTGCGAGAGGCGAGCCTGCGAGAATGGCGAGGGCGACGAGAGAGAGGATTTTCATGACGATATGCGTCATTGAATCCACCCGGCGCTCCGCAGCAAGCCACGAATTGTGGCAGGTTGTGAATCCGCGTGCGTCGAGCGCGGGCTAGGCCGGATCGACAATCTTGAGCTTCGCGCCGAGAGCGTTCTGGAACTCCTGGAGCTGCTGCACCACATCCGGGCCGCGGCTCAGGATGGCCTTGGCGAGCTTTTCGAAGTGCGCGGGGTTACGCTGGGAGAGTTCCGAGAGCGCCATGACCACGGCGAGCGTGTTGTTGATCGAGTGTTTGATTTCCCGGAAACGCTCGTGAAGGGCCTGGAGCTCTTCGCGGGAGAGGATGGGTTCGGATTGGGTCATGGGAAATACCACTGGTGAGCGGTGGAGGGTTCTGCTTGGTTTGTCATTTCAGCTAACGCAGGAAAGATGCCAGCGGAAACGATAAGAATCACCGGCGCCCGCCAGCACAACCTTCGGAACCTCACCCTCGAGATTCCGCGGGAGAAGCTGGTGGTCATTACCGGTATGAGCGGATCGGGGAAATCGTCGCTCGCCTTCGATACTCTCTATGCCGAGGGCCAGCGTCGCTACGTGGAGAGCCTTTCGGCCTACGCCCGGCAGTTCCTCGATCAGATGCAAAAGCCTGACGTGGACTTCATCGAGGGCCTCTCGCCGGCGATCGCCATCGAGCAGCGCAGTTCGGGCGGCAATCAGCGCTCCACGATCGCCACGACCACGGAGATCTACGACTACCTGCGCCTGCTCTACGCCTCGGTTGGCCAGCCCCACGATCCGGCGACGGGTGAGCCCATCTTCAAGCTCTCACCGCAGCAGATCGTCGATCGCATCGTCGCGTATCCCGCGGAGAGCCGCATCGTGCTCCTCGCGCCGATCGTGCAGAGCGAGGCGGGGGAATTTCGGGACGTCATTGAGAAGTTGAAGCGCGAGGGATTCGTCCGCGTGAGGATCGATGGCGAGATCATCGAGCTCGCCCGCCCGGAGCCGATCCGCCTTAGCAAAGGGGACAAGCACGTCATCGAAGTCGTGGTTGATCGGCTCGTCATTCGGGAAGGCGTGCGGACGCGGCTGGCGGACTCCGTGGACACGGCGTTGAAGTGGGGCGGAAACCGCATCGCTGTGCTGCGTCAGGTCGAGCGCGCGGCGGATCCGAATGCCTGGGAGGAGCTGCGCTACTCCACGGATTTCAGCAATCCCGACACCGGCTACACGCTACCGCAGCTCACGCCGAAACACTTTTCCTTCAACAGCCACCTCGGCGCTTGTCCCGCGTGCCACGGCCTCGGCACGGAGCTGGTCTGCGATGCGGACCTGATGATTCCCGATCGAGAAAAGTCTCTCTCCGGCGGTGCCGTCGCACCGTGGGCGAAGGCGAACAAGCGGATGCAGGGCTACTACACGGGTGTGCTCAGTTCGCTCGCGAAGGCGTATCGCGTCTCGATGGACAAGCCCTATGAGGAATTGTCGGAGGCGTTTCAGCAGGCGCTCTGCTACGGGAGCGGCGATCGGCCGATCGAGTTTTCGTGGGGCGAAAATGGAAAGCGCGAGAGCGTTGAGAAGCCCTTCGATGGGCTGGTCGCGGCGGTCCAGCACCTCTACGACACCACCGAGAGCGAGCTTTCGCGCCAGCGGATCCGGCAATACATGAGCCGCCGGACGTGCTCGGTGTGCACCGGTGCGCGGCTCAAGCCTGCGATCCTCGCCGTGACCGTGGAGGGATGCGTCGGCGACGTAAGGCCGCTGAACATCCACGCCTTCTGCCGGCTCGGAATTTCCGACGCGCTGCGCTTCGTCGAGACTCTCGTCCTGACCGAGCAACAGCAACTCATCACTTCCGAAGTGCGGCGCGAGATCATCAATCGCCTGAACTTCCTCGTCGAAGTCGGCCTCGGCTACCTCTCACTCGATCGCGAGAGCGGCACGCTCTCCGGTGGGGAAGCGCAGCGCATCCGGCTCGCGACGCAGATCGGCTCCGGCCTCGCAGGCTGCCTCTATGTGCTTGATGAGCCCAGCATCGGTCTGCACCAGCGCGACAACGATCGGCTCATCGGCACCCTGCGCCGCCTGCGCGATCTCGGGAATTCCGTGATCGTCGTTGAGCACGACGAGGACACCATTCGCGCCGCCGATCATGTGCTCGATCTCGGTCCGGGCGCCGGTGCGCGCGGTGGCCAGCTCGTCGCCCAGGGACGGCCCGAAGAAATCGAAGCCGTCGAGCATTCGCTCACCGGCCAATATCTCTCGCATCGGGCGAAGATTCCGGTGCCCCGGGTGCGGAAGCAGCCGCAGTATGTCGCGCCGGAGGAGGGCAGGAGATCGAAGGCCGAAGCGCGG
>JANPIS010000177.1:0-1646 GCA_031425095.1 Chthoniobacteraceae bacterium | reverse complement strand
CAGCAACTGCTCCAGGCCGGCGAAGTCGTGCCTTGGCAGGAAGTGTACGTGAATCCACCGAAGCCCACCCGCGCGCTGACCGAGAAAGAGATCGCCCGGATCAAACAGAAGAATCCGAACAGCGACGGCCGCGTCTTTACTCCGAAGATCCTCGGCGGCGACGAGGTAATGCTCACGAAGTACCCCGATCCGCGCGGGCCGCTGATGGAATGGCTGCGCAGCACCGAGAACCCTTACTTTGCCCGCGCCTTCGTAAACCGCGTGTGGGCAGTCTATTTCGGGCGCGGCATCGTCGAGCCGGCGGACGACATGAATCTCGCCAACCCGCCTTCGAATGCGGAACTCATGGATCACCTCGCGACGGGCTTCACCCGCAGTGGCTTCGATATGAAGTGGCTGCATCGCGAGATCACCCGCAGCGACACCTACCAGCGCAGTTGGCAGCCGACGCCGAGCAATAAGCTCGATGACAAAAACTTCAGCCATGCGGGTATCCGCCGCCTGCCTGCCGAGCTGGTTTTCGACTCGATCGCGATGGCGACGGCGTCAGCCAGCGGTCAGGCGCGGTTTGTCGCGGATGTCGATAATCGTGCGATCGGGCCGAATGCCTCGATCAGCGGCAAGACGAAGGCCGGCGATAACTACACGCTGAACACCTTCGGCAAACCGGCGCGCCTCGCGAACTGCGATTGTGAGCGCACGAGCGATCCGACGCTGCTCCAGACGATCTACACGCGGAACGATCCCGCGCTGCTGGCCCTGCTCGATTCCTCGAAACGCGACGGGGGCGGCTGGATCGAAGAATTGCGTCGTCATGCGAGCCCCGAACTCGCGCCGGCAAAACTGCAGGCGACGCTCAGCAAATATGAAGCGGAGCGCGCTGAGTTGGCGCGAAAACAAGCCGAGCGAGAGAAGGACGAACTGACGGCCGAGAAAGTGCGGCAGAAGTTTGAAGGGCGGATCAAGGAGATGGATCAGCGCATCGCCCGCACGAAGGCGGAACTCGCCGACTCGCAAAATCGCAGGCCCGTCGATTTCGATCGCGCGATGGAAGAAGTCTTCCTCCGCACGGTGAGTCGTCCGCCGACCGCGGCCGAGCTGACGCAGGCACGGCAGGACGTCGCCGCCGCCAAGGATCCCGTGGAAGGCATTCGTGAGCTGCTCTGGACGATGCTCAACACCCGCGAGTTCATGGTGAATCACTAACCCACGCTTTTCTTCCGCCGAATGAACCTCTCAACCCAACACCCATCATGAGTGACTACACCTGCTGCGACGGCGTCACGCGCCGCGACTTCATCCGCATCGGCTCCGTCGGCGCCCTCGGTCTCGGCGTCGGTCTCCCGCAATACCTCGCCCAGGCAGCCAATGCCGGCGCGCAGGGGAAGGAGAAGGCCGCGATCTTCGTCCGCCTCGGCGGCGGTCCATCGCACATGGATACCTTCGATCTCAAGCCCGACGCTCCCGACACGCACCGTGGTGAGTTCAAGCCGATCGGCACGAACGTGGACGGGATTCAGATCTGCGAGCACCTGCCGAAGCTGGCGCAATGCGCGGATAAATACGCTATCCTCCGTGGCGTCTCGCACACGCTGGCTGCGCATGAACTCGGCACACTTTACATGGGCACCGGTAATCGCCCGCTA
>JANPIS010000176.1:0-3625 GCA_031425095.1 Chthoniobacteraceae bacterium | reverse complement strand
AGCGCGGGTATGCGACCATGTGCATCGGCAAATGGCACGTCGGTGATCAACCGGAGTTTCTGCCGACGCGACAGGGATTCGACGGTTACTTCGGCATTCCCTACTCGAACGACATGCAGATCAAATCCACGCAGACGGGCGGGCGCGTGGTGCCGCTGCTACGCGATGACAAGGTGGCCGAACTGCTCACCGAGGAAGCGCAGAGCCGCATCGTCGAGCGTTACACCGACGAAGCGCTCGGCTTCATCCGCGCTAACAAGGACCAACCCTTCCTGCTCTACCTGCCGCACACGGCGGTGCACACGCCCATCCATCCAGGCGCGGCGTTCGCGGGCAAATCCGCCAATGGCCGCTTCGGCGACTGGGTGGAGGAAGTGGACTGGAGCGTCGGGCGGGTGCTCGACACGTTGCGCGAGCTGAAGCTCGCCGAGCGCACGCTCGTGGTCTTCACCAGCGACAACGGCCCGTGGCTCAGCAAGGGCGCCGACGGCGGCAGCGCGGGACCGTTGCGCGGCGGCAAGGGCAGCACTTGGGAAGGCGGTGTGCGCGTGCCGACGGTCGCGTGGTGGCCTGGAAAAATCGCGCCGGGCAGCGTGTGCGACGGAGTCGCGGGAACGATCGACCTCCTGCCCACCGCCGTCGCCCTCGCTGGCGGCACCTTGCCCGCGGAGCCGGAGATCGACGGGCGGGATCTCTCGCCGCTGCTCTTCGGCAAGGCCACGCAACCGCAGCGCGAGGCGCACTACTATTTCTCCGGCTACAAGCTCCAGGCGGTGCGGCAGGGTGCATGGAAGCTGGCCATCGCGCCACAAGCGGAGGCGATGGGCCAGGCGGTGGAGAGTGATGCGAGCGGCCCAGCGGCGCGTCTCTACAATCTCGACGCGGAAATCGGCGAGAAGACAAACGTGGCCGACAAACATCCCGAGATCGTTGCCAAGCTCCAGACGCTCGCGGACAAGATGGGCGCAGCGATTGGCGGCAACGCACCGACGGCGCGGCGTCCGGCAGGTCAGGTCGCGAATCCCCAAGTGCTCTATCCCTCCGAGGACTCTCGACGCGGCGCGAAGCCGCCGAAGAAGGAAGTGAAGACCACGCCTCCCGCCAAGGCCGCGAGCCTTGACGCCTTGAATCCCGGCGAGGCGCTGGACTCCGCGAATGCGCCGCAAGTCGGCGGCCAGCCTTTCACGATCTCCTGCACCGTCGAGACGAAGCAACGCGACACCATCGTGCTCGCGCACGGTGGACTCAGCGCCGGTTACGCGGTGCATCTCAAAGGCGGGCGCGTCGCCTTCCTCGTCCGCACCGGCGGCGGCGATTCGTTCACGGAAATCACTGTGCCGAACGAGTTCACCGGCAGCGCCCAAGTCACCGCCACCCTCGCCGCCGACGCCACGATGACGCTCCAGGTCGGCGACCAACCCGCCGTCACCGGCAAGGCCGCGAAACTTCTCGCCCGCCAGCCGCAGGAGGATTTTTGCCTCGGCCACGACAACGGCAAACCCGTCGCCAGCTACGCGGGCAAAGAGTCGTTTCAAGGCAGCAACACCCACATGAAAATCACGACCCCCTGAGACTCGCAACGCTCCTTCTTTCACTGCTCTGCGCTGCCTTCGCCACGCGGTTCGCCGCCGCAATTATCGTATGAAGACAATCCTCGTGTCCTTGCTCCCGCTGTTGCTGGCTTCCGGCGGCATTCTCTCTGCGGCCACACCCGCGAAGCCCAACATCATCGTCTTCATCTCCGACGATCATAGCCAGCTCGACTCGGAGGCCTACGGCTCGACGGAAGCCCGAACGCCGAACATGGCAAAGCTCGCGGCGGAGGGGTTGAAGTTTACGCACGCTTTCGTCGCCTCGCCTGCTTGTGGTCCGAGCCGCACCGCGCTGCTCACCGGCCTCTGGCCCGCCCGCAATGGCGCCGAGCCGAATCACCGCCGCAAGAATCCCGACGTCGCCTCGCTCCCGCCCGCACTGCATGCCCTCGGCTATGAGGTCGCCGCGATCGGCAAGGTCGCGCACATCGATTACGCAAAGGACCACGGCTTCGACTATGTCGAGGGGCCCACTCCCGGCTTCGAGGACACGACCGCCGTCGCGAGATTTCTCACCGAGCGCGATTCATCGAAACCTCTCTGCCTCTTCGTCGGCACGCGCCATCCACACACGGTCTGGAGCACCGAACTCACCTACGACCCAGCGGCGGTGAAGATACCGCCCACGCACTTCGACGATCCCGTGGCCCGCGCCGAGCGCGCCCGCTACCTCACCGATGTCACGAAAGCGGACGACCTGCTCGGCGCAGTCCGCGAACTGGTCCGCGAAAAGATCCCGGGCGACACGCTTTTCATCTACACCGCCGATCACGGGGCCGCGCTGCCTTTTGCAAAATGGAGCCTTTACGATGCCGGCATCCGCGTTCCGCTCATCGTGGCGTGGCCTGGTCATCTCAAACCCGGCACCACCAGCGACGCGATGGTCTGCTGGCCCGATCTGCTCCCAACATTCATCGAGCTCGCTGGCGGCCAGGTCCCCGCAGGGCTCGATGGCCGATCGTTTGCCGGCGTTCTGCGTGGCACCGCCACCACGCATCGCGAGCGCATCTTCGCCACGCATAGCGGCGACGGGGACTTCAACGTCTATCCCATTCGCGCCGTCCGCACCCGCGACTGGAAATACATCCGCAACCTGCATCCCGAGTTCCAATATCACACCTACATGTCCCGCGCGACCGGGCCGCATCGCCCGTTGTTCTGGGACACCTGGCTGGCCGCGGCGAAAACCAATCCTGTCGCCGCCGCCGTAGTGAACCGCTACATCCAGCGTCCCGCCGAGGAACTCTACGACCTCAACACGGACCCCTTCGAACTGCACAACCTCGCCGCTGAGCCAGACCAGGCGGAGCGCCTCGCATCCATGCGGGCCGAGCTCGATTCCTGGATGAAACAGCAAGGCGACCAGCAAACCGTCTTCGGCCGGCCGCTGCTGATTGGCGAACCCGTCACGCTGATTTCGCCCGGCGATAAGAAGAAAGCGAAGGACCCAGCGAAGGAATGAGCATCAAGCAGATCGTTAGTCTGCTTGCGTCGCTGAGTCTTCTCGGTGAGCTGGCCTGCGCTGCCGCTCCGTCTGCGAAGCCCAACATCATCGTCATCCTCGCCGATGACATGGGCTACAGCGATCCCGGCTGCTTCGGCGGCGAGATCGCCACGCCGCACCTCGACCGCCTCGCGCAGGAAGGCGTGCGGCTCACTCGCTTCCACAATGGCGCGATGTGTGTCGTCTCCCGGGCCATGATGTTAACCGGGAAATGGTGGCCGCGGGCGCTGCCGACCTTTGCCAAGGCACCGCTGCTTTCGGAGAAACTTCACGACGCCGGTTATCGCACGGCACTTATCGGCAAGTGGCATCTCGAAGGTCATCCGATGGATCGCGGCTTCGATCACTTCTTCGGCTTCCTCGCCGGCTTTGCCGATCACTTCGCCGGCGCTGCGAGCTACCGTCTCGATCGCGAACCGTTCCAGGATTTCCGCCCGGATTACTACAGCAGCGATGCCTTTACTGACCGTGCGGTTCAGTTCATTCGAGCCGAGTCTCCAGAACCGTTTTTTCTCTATTTGAGTTATCA
>JANPIS010000175.1:0-6366 GCA_031425095.1 Chthoniobacteraceae bacterium | reverse complement strand
CACATTGGGAGCCGCGGAAGGCGTGCCGGCCGCAGCGACAGCACGTGGGATCGCGGTCGCCGTAGGGACTGCGGTTGCGCGTGGCGTCTGCGGGTTGGCAGGCGCCGGGACGGTGGTGGGCTGGTTCACCACGGGACGCGCGATTCCGCGTGGCTGGCCGGGCGCGGCAGCCTGCGGGTTGGCGGCAGTGAGCTGAGCGACGCGTGCGGTCGGCGCCGGAACAGCCGTCGGTCGTGCGGTTGCAGTCGGTTGCTGCACGACCGGGCGTGCGACCGGGACGGCCTGCGGCGACGATGGAAAACTTGGACGGGCCACGGGAACACCTGGGGCGCCGGGTGCCGTTGGAATGCTCGGCGCAGACGGGGCAGCAGGTGCCACTGGAGCAGCCACGGGCGTTGCGGCTGCGGCGACCTTGGGTGCGGGCTCTGGTGTTGCGGGCTTTTCCTCGGCGGGAATCTCCGGCGTGCGAGTCGGGGCTGGTGCGGCAGACTCGGGCGCGGGAGGCGGCGCAACCGCTGCCGGGGCTGGTTCCGGCTTGGGTTCGGGAGTCGGTTCGGCGGGTGCCGGCGTGGCCACCGCCGTCGGCGCGGGCGCCGGTTCAGGGGCGGGCACAGCGGCGGGGGTCTCGGGCGCGGCGGAGTCGCCCAATTCCTTCCGCACCGCCGCGACCAGATCCGCTGGCTCGAATGGCTTCTGCAGCAGCTGATGATTCTGCGTCTGCTCGGCGTAATCGCTCAGATCGTAACCCGTGATGAAGATCGTGCGCGCGTTCGCGTAGCGTTCCGTGACCGCATCCCGCAGCGCAAAGCCGTCCATCGGGTCCATCACCACGTCGGACACGAGCAGGTCCACTCCGCCCATTTCCTCGGCGTGCTTCAATGCCTCTTCTCCGGAGGTGGCCAGCCTCAGTTCGTGACCCGGGAGTGCCTTGAGGGCAGCGACCAGGGATTGCAGGATGGCGTCGTCGTCATCGACCAGCAGGATTCTCATTGATTGGGCTCGTTTTGCAGCGTCTGCGGCGGCGGATATTTCTGGATCAGAGTTTCCGGTATGCCTGCCGAGGACTGAAGTTCGCCCTTATAGTAGAGGCGCACCAGGTAGCCAAAGTATTTCCGGTTCCGTTTTTCGATCGGCAATTCGTACTGCGCGTGCAGGTCCTCGACATCGCCTTCGGCCCAGTCCGGCGGCGGTGCGCCCCAGCGGTAGCTCACATTGGCCCCCGTCGGTTCGACCCGTGCGCTATCCACTACGTCGTAGAAGCGCACCTGAATGACAAGGTCGTTCGCGTCGATCTTCGAACCGAAGCGCGCCTTGATCGGCACGTGGAGGGTGAATTTTTTCGACGCTCCCGGATCACGGGCATCTTCCAAGGTGATCGGCGCGAGACTCACGGGTGCACCGCGCGTAGTACCGGCCGCTGGTTCGTCCGGCGCGGCAGTCGTCTGCGTCATCACCCGGGTCAGCTCGCTCGCCTGCGCGGCCTTTAGTTTCGCTTCAGCCGCAGCGTAGAGGACGCCCGCCGTTTCGCCGAGATCGTACACCCGCTTCCACTGCTCGTTCGCGCGATCGGCCAGCCCCATCTTTTCGTAAGTCATCGCGATCTCCCCGAAGGCCCGCGGATTGCGAGCCTCAAGCGCTTGTGCTTCGCGAAATTTCGTCAGCGCTGCGCCAGTGTCGCCGCGTTCGCGCAGCATTTTTCCCTGCTCGATGAGTTCGGTGAAGCGTTCGGTGGCGGTCGGATCAACCAGCCGCGGTGTCTGCGCGACGACCGGCGTCGGCTTTGGCTGCACGCCGCCCGCGGGTGAAGGCGCCGTGGCTCGTTCCGCGAGCGGATCGGCGGAAAAATCAGGCGTGATGGGCGTCGGCGCAAGCCGGGCTTCGGCGGGGATGTCGCCCGGATCGAGTTCCGCAACGCCTTCCGCCGCGAGCGGCGCGGTGGCGTGATAGCGCGCGATGAATGTCCAGCAGATCGCAGCAAACTGGAGCATCGCACCCGCCCCGAGGATGCTGATCGCGACGATGAAAGTGCGACCGGCAGTCTGTCTGGTGATGGGTGCGGCTGGGGGCATCAAGGGTTCTTTCCCGAGTGGGACGGCGACCGTAGGACGCACGATTCTTACTGTCAAACATCCCAGCCCACAGGTTGACGCCGCGGGCGTGTGTCCCGATTCTGTCCTCCCTGAGATCCCTTGTGACTTCCTTCATCCGATTCGCCCTTTTCGCGTGCTGCTGCATGCACGTTGCCTGTTCGGATTCGGCTCCCTCGCAGAAACGGCGCGGCGGCGGCGGGCCTCTCTCGGTCACGGTCGCGGAAGTGCGGGAGACTCCCTGGGAGCGAAAGATCGCGCTCGTCGGCACCTTGCTCGCAAACCAGGAAGCGCGGATCGCCGCCGAGGTCGAAGGCAGCATCGAGAAGACGCTCGTCGAAGTGGGCGACCGCGTGGCGGAAAGCGCGGAGCTCGCGCAGATCGACACCGCTTCCTACCAGGGCATGGTGAATCTGCAGACCGCGAACCACAACAAGGCCGTCGCGAACGCGGAGAACCAGCGGGAGAATCTCGAGCGGCTCCAGCAGCTCAAGAAGTCCGGCTCGGTGTCTCCGACCGATTTCGATCAGGCCGTGGCCGCGGAGAAGCAGGCGGCCGCGGAAGTCGCCGCGACCAAGGCGCAGCTCGGCGCGGCGTCCACGTCGCTCCGGCGTTCACTTTCCGTGGCGCCGTTTTCGGGAGCGATCAGTGATCGGCTCGTGAATGCGGGCGACTTCGTGCGCATCGGCACGGTCATGTTTCATCTCGTGGATGACTCGGTGCTGAAGTTCCGCGGCGAAGTCCCGGAGCGCGAAGCCGCGCGCGTGAAGACCGGGCAGATCGTGCGCCTGAGTGTCGATGCCTTTCCCGGTCGGACGTTTGAAGGGAAGGTAACGTGGATCAATCCCGCAGTGAACGCCGCGACGCGCGGAGTGGCGATCGAGGCGCGGGTCGAGAATCCCGAGCGTGTCTTAAAGGCGAACTTCTTTGCCCGCGCCGAGCTCGTCGTCGATTCCGCGGCACCGACGCTCGTCGTGCCGGTGGATTCTGTCGTCGTCTTTGCCGGTGTCACCAAGGTCTTCACGCTCGAGGGCGACGTGGCGCAGGCGCGCGAGGTGGAACTCGGAGCGACGCGCGGAGCGGAGCAGGAGATCCGCTCCGGGCTGAAGGTCGGCGAGCGGGTGATTGTGAACGGACGGACGAAAGTGCAGCCGGGGATGAAGGTCGCCGTGCAGACGGATTCGGAGTGAAGCGCGACGTTTCCCCTTCATGATGCACATCCCGCCCGAGCCTCCCGCAGTGGACGCCACTTCGAGTCGCGGCATCGGCATTGCAGATCTGTGCATCGAGCGACCGGTCTTCGCCACGATGCTTACCGCGTTTCTCATCGTCCTCGGCTGGATTTCCTTCCGCCAGCTTGGCGTCGATTCCTTTCCCAATGTCGATCTGCCGATCGTCACCGTGACGACCACGCTGCAAGGCGCGTCGCCGGAGGAAATGGAGACGAGCGTCACCAAACCGCTCGAGGAAATCATCAACACCGTCGAAGGCATCGACGAACTCTCCAGCCGCACCACCGAAGGCGTCTCGCGGATCACAGTGAACTTCCTTTTCACCCGCTCCCGCGACGCCGCCGCTCAAGATGTGCGCGACAAGGTGAACTCCATCCTCTCGCAGCTCCCGCCGGGCACGAAGTCCCCGATCATCGACAAATTCGACACCGATGCGCAGCCCGTCATCACCCTCTCGGTGAGCGCGCCGCGTCCACTGAAGGAGCTGAGCTACGTCGCGCAAAAGCAGATCAAGGAAAACCTCGAAACCGTCGCGGATGTGGGCGCCGTGAATCTCGTTGGCGGACGCACCCGCGCCGTGCAGGTGAGCGTGGATACGGATCGGCTGCGCGCTTTCGATCTCACCATCGCCGACGTGCGCGCCGCGCTGGAGCGGGAGAATGTGGAGGTGCCAGGCGGACGTGTGGATCAAAGCACGCGCGAGCTCACGCTGCGCACCCTCGGGCGCATGCAGAAGGTGCGCGACTTCGAGGAAATCCCCGTGGCGAATCGCGCCGGCGTCCCCGTGCTCCTGCGCGATCTCGCGAAGGTCGCGGACGGCGTCGAGGAGCCGCGCTCGCTCTCCCGCTTGAACGGCGAAAACTCCGTGTCGCTCGTCGTCCGCAAGCAATCCGGCTCGAATACCGTGGCGCTCATCGAGGGCGTGAAGGCGCGCGTCGAGGAACTGCGCGAGGTCCTGCCCGAGGACGTGAAGATCACGATCATCCGCGATCAATCGCGCTTCATCCTGCGCTCGCTGCACGAAGTCGGATTCCATCTCGTGCTCGGCGCGATCCTCGTCGCGCTCACCGTCTTCTTTTTCCTGCACGACTGGCGCGGCACGCTCATCGCCTCGGTCGCGATCCCGGCCTCCATCATCGCGACCTTTACGCTCATGCGCTGGATGGACTTCACGCTGAACAATTTCACGATGCTCGGCCTCGTCTTCGCCGTCGGCATCGTCGTCGATGATGCGATCGTGGTCGTGGAAAACATCCATCGCATGATCGAGGAGCGCGGCCTCGACGCCCGGCGCGCAGCGAGTGTGGCCACGCGGGAGATCGCCCTCGCGGTCCTCGCCACCACGCTCTCGCTCGTCGTCATCTTCCTGCCGGTGGCCTTCATGCAGGGGCGGGTCGGGCGCTTCTTCTCCAGCTACGGCATCACCGTGGCCTTCGCGATCATGGTCTCGCTCTTCATTTCCTTCACCCTCACGCCGATGCTCGCGTCGCGCTTCCTCCGCGGCGGCAAGAGCGCCGCGGAACGCGAGAAGCGCGCGGAAGGCGGACGCCTCATGCGGGCCACCGCGCGCATCTATGATCGCATCCTCGCCTGGAGCCTGCGGCATCGCTGGGTGGTGCTGCTCGCTGCGGCGGCGACCACCGCCTCCACGTGGTGGCTGCTCCCGCTCACGAGTTTCAACTACCTGCCGCAGGACGACACCAGTGAGTTTGAAGTCATCGTCGAAACTCCCGAGGGCTCCACGCTCGCCAGCACCGATCGCATCACCACCGAGATCGAGGGCCGGCTGAAGGCACTCGAGATCGACGGTCAGCGCGTGGTGGAGGACACGCTCGTCACCGTCGGCGACACCTCGGGCCGCGTGGGAAAAGGTGAGGGGAATGTGACGAGCGCATCCATCTACTGCCGCCTGCCGGAGCTGGGCGGATTCTGGGACACGCTGCTCCGCCGCACGCGCCGCTGGTCGCAGGCCGACGCGATGAATCGCGCACGCGGCATCCTCGCGGATTACCCCGATGTGCGCGGCAGCATCCAGCGCATCGGCGGCATCAGCGGCGGCGGATCGCGCAACTCGGAGATGGACTTCAACCTCGTGGGCCCTGACCTCGCGAAGCTCAACGAATTCGCCGATCTGCTGCTCGCCCGGCTGCGCGAAGTCCCCGGCATCGTCGATCTCGACACCACGCTCTCGAACCGCAAACCCGAGCTGCAGGTCCGCATCGACCGCGCCAAGGCGAACCAGTTTGGCATCAGCGTGCAGGCCGTCGCCCTCGCCCTGCGCACCGCCGTCGGCGGAGAAATCGTCGGCACTTTCAAAGAAGATGACGACCAGTACGATGTGTGGTTGCGCGCCGGCGCCAGCGACCGCTCTACCAGCGAAGCCGTCGAGCAGATCGCCATCCGCGGACGCGCGCCCGACGGCACTCCACTCCTCCTTTCGCTCGCCAATTTCGTGAGCCTCGTCGAATCGCGCGGCCCGAACCAGATCGACCGCTTCCAGCGCCAGCGAAAGGTCACCCTCGGCGGAAATCTGCGCGACCTTGCCCTCAGCGACGCGATGCAAAAAGTGCGCGACACCACCGCCGCCATCGGCCTTCCGCCCGGCTACGACATCGTCTTCACCGGCCGCGCGAAATCCTTGCAGGAGACCTTCACGAACTTCGTCACCGCCTTCGTGATCGCGCTCATCTTCATGTACATGATCCTCGCGTCGCAGTTCGAGAGCTTCACCCACCCGATATCCATCCTGCTCGCCGTCCCGCTCTCGTTTCCGTTCGCGCTGCTCACCATGATCATCCTCAACGAGCCGCTGAATATCTACGCCATCTTCGGCATCTTCATGCTCTTCGGCGTGGTAAAGAAAAACGGCATCCTCCAGGTGGACTACACGAACACCCTGCGCGCCCGCGGAATGGAGCGCGAGGCCGCCATCCTCCAGGCCAATCGCGTCCGCCTCCGCCCGATCCTCATGACCACCATCCTCCTCGTCGCTTCGATGATCCCCATCGCCCTCGGCACCGGCCCCGGCGCCGCCGGCCGCGCCTCGA
>JANPIS010000174.1:0-1992 GCA_031425095.1 Chthoniobacteraceae bacterium | reverse complement strand
GCAACATCCCGCACCTCGCGAAGCGCGACGAAGTGAAGTGTGTGATCGGCTCGCGCGAAGACTACGAGTGGTCGCGCGAAAAGGTCCGTGAGCACGACCTCACGTACCGCTGCGGCGGCGTGCTCTTCTCGCCCATCTTCGGGCGGATCGAACCGCGGGAGATCGTGGAGTGGATCGTGGCGGACAAACTCCCGGTGCGCTTTCAGCTCCAGATGCACAAGTTCATCTGGGAGCCGCGGGCCCGCGGCGTGTAAGGATTGCGAATTGCCCCGCGGGGCCTGACACTCCGCGCTGGCCTGCCGCCACCATGAAAGTCCGCCTCACCAAAGATTTCACCTTCGAAGCCGCCCAGACGCTCCCCTGCGCGCCGGAGGGGCACAAGTGCCGGCAGATGCATGGGCACAGTTTCAAAATCGAGGTGTCGGTGGAGGGTGAAGTCGATCCGGCGACGGGGTGGTTTTACGATCACGCCGTCATCGGCCGCGCGATGCGTCCACTCGTGGAACTGCTCGATCATTCCTATCTCAACGAGATCGAGGGCCTCAAGAATCCGACGATCGAGAACATGGCCGCGTGGTTCTGGCGCCAGCTCGCTCCGCAGTGCCCGGGCCTGTGCGAGATCGTGATCCACGAGACGCCCACGGCGCGCTGCAGCTATCGTGGTGAGTAGCGCCCGCCGATTCCGCGATTGGCAAGGGCCGGCGTGCTGGCTAGCCTCCGCCCGCTTATGACACGTCTGCTCGCGCTCTTCGCCGCCCTCATCACTCTCAACGCTTGTGAGAAGCACAAGGCAGAGGATCTTCCTGAAGAGTATCGCGGAGAGAAGAAGCAGGGTGCTCGGCCTGAAACTGGGGGCAGCACGCTCGCCGCTGTGGCCTGGCCTGCGCCGCCCCAGTCTGGCGCGCGTTGATCTCATGAGCGAGCGCCCTTTCGCCCATCGTGGTTGGGGGCGGGCGCGTCTTCGGTCTTTTGCAGATGCCGCCGCAGGCCTTGCGCACGTGCTGCGTTCGCAGACGAATGCGCAGATTCACGCCGCTGCGACGTTCGTCGTCGTGGGCGCGGGTTTTTTCTTCCGCCTCGCGGCCATCGAGTGGGCGCTGATCGTCGCGGCCATCGCGCTCGTCTGGACGGCCGAGGCCGTGAATACGGCGATCGAAGCGGCGGTGGACCTCGCGTCACCAGAGCAGCATTCGCTCGCCGGAAAGGCGAAGGATGCCGCCGCCGGTGCGGTGCTGGTCGCCGCAAGCGGGGCGGTGATCATCGGCGCGTGCATCTTCGGTCCAAAGGTGCTGGCATGGTTGGGCTGATCGCTGGCTGCGAGCTTGTCAATGGAGCTTCGGCTGAGGCAGACTGTCTGCTCACGCAGGTTTTCGGGGAAACGTGAAGTGTCCCGAAGCTGCCCCAGTGTCCCTCATCCTTCAGAGCATGGCTATGTTCCCACGAATCCTTCTTGGTGTAATGACGCTTTGCTGCCTCATGCGCGCCCAGAAGCTGCAGGCGCAGGCATTTCAAATCGTCCCGACACAGGTCGAAATCACCCTGGTTCCCGGCTTCAACCACGCCCAGATCCGCGTGCCCATCACCGGCACCGCGGGTGGGTTCGATTTCGGCAGCCTCACGGTGACCTCGGATGCCGCGTGGGTCGTGCCCGCCGTGAGCGCAGGGTCGCGGGATATCGTGCTCACTTTCCAGACGGCCAACCTTCTCAACGGCTCGAACACGGCGACGATCGCGGTCACCGCCAGCGGTACCACCGATACCTTCGTCGTCCGCGGCACGCTGGCACCGCTCAATATCGTGCAATTGGTGGACGATCCCATCCGATCGCGCACGTATGGCCTGCACCAGCCAGCGACCGGCGCGGGCGCGTTCGTCGTCATCGAGCCGATCGACAATACGCCGATCACCTCGATCACCCTCGGTCGGCGACCGACGGATCTCGCAGTGTCCAGGGACGGGCGCGAGGCGCTCGTCATTCACAGCGTGGACGAA
>JANPIS010000173.1:0-10545 GCA_031425095.1 Chthoniobacteraceae bacterium | reverse complement strand
GGTGTCGTCGATCTCCACCATCACGATGCCCTGGCCGACGCGGAAGCTCTCGCTCGCGCTACCCGCGATGTTCTCCCCGACCCCGGTGAGTTGCTTCGTGTAAGTGCGCACGGTGAGGGTGCCTCCCACCCCCATGGCGTGGATCGCATTGGTCAGCAGATTGACGAAGACGTGGCTGATCTTGTCCGCATCGAGCGCGACCTGCGGCAACTTCGGGTCGAGTTCGCGGACCACGTCGAAAGCGCCTTTCATCTCCACCTTCACAAGTTTCAACGCGTCTTCGATCAGTGCGTTCACATTGACCCGCTTCTTCTCGAGCTGTTTCGGTCGCGAAAAGTCGAGGAGCCCTCGAATCACGGAGTCGGCGCGCTGCACCGCTTCTTCCATTTCCTTCATGATGATCGCCACGGTCTCGTCGGCGGGCGGCGACTGGCGGAGGAAGTCCATGCCCATCTTGAGAATGGCCAGCGGGTTCTTCACCTCGTGAGCGACACCGGCGGCGAGGCGGCCGATGAGCTTCATCTTTTCCGCTTCGATGAGCTGGAGCTGCACGTCGCGAAGCTCCGTGTGGGCGGCCTGGAGATTCGCCATCGCGGAGAGTAACTCCTCCCGGCTCGCGGCGAGCTCGGCGTTCGCCTGACGAAGGTGCTCTTCCGCGAGCTTCTGTTCGGAGATGTCGCGCTTCACGCAGACCATGCCGTGCACCTGCCCATCCTCGGTGATCCACGGCACCTTCGTGAGCAGAGCCCAGTGGGTGTTGCCAAACGCATCGACCGATTTCTCCTCCTGGTTCACGACCGGCCGCCCGCTCTGCAGCACCGGCAAATCCGCCTCGTGGTAGTGCCGTGCGACGTCTTCGGGGAAGAAGTCGAAGGGCGTTCGGCCCACGATCTCGGAGCGGTGCGAAGCACCGAGCCACCGCATGTGCGCAGCATTGTCGAGCAGGTAGCGCCCTTCGGCGTCCTTGAGGAAGATGTGATCGGGCACGTTGTCGATGACGGCGCGGAGCAGGTTGCGCTCGGCGAGCAGCGCGCTCTCCATTTCCTTGAGCTCGGTGATTTCACGCGAGATCCCGCAGGTGCCCACGATCAAGCCCTTCCGATCGCGGAGCGGGAGCTTCGTCGTCAGCGACCAGACCCGGGAACCATTTTGCAGGGTCTCGTTCTCCACCTTGTTCAGGAGCGGTTCGCCGGTTTCCATGACACGCTTTTCATCCGCGAGAGCGTCACGCGCGTGTTCCTCGCCATAGAAATCCGAGTCGGTCTTGCCGTAGGCTTCTTCGGGACGTTGGAGCTGGAAGAGCCGCGTCAGCGCGCGATTGATTCGGATGAAGCGACTCTTGTCGTCCTTGAAGTAAATCCGATCGGGAATGTTATCGAGCAGTGTGGTGAAGAACTCCCGCTCGCGGGCGAGCGCTTGCTGGTAATGCGACCGCTCGAGCGCATAGCGCAGCGTGCGGACGAGCAATCGCGCGTCCATCGCGCCTTTCACCAGATACTCCTCGGCGCCGAGGTGTACGGCGTGAAGCGCCAGCTCGCTGTCGCTCTGGCCGGTGAGAACGATGATCGGCAATCCGGGCGCCGCACGTTGGGCGGCCGTGAACGTCTCGATGCCGCGGCTGTCGGGCAGATTCAGGTCGAGGAGGACGAGATCCACTTCGAGCGAAGCGATGAGCGCGAGTCCACGCTCCAGCGTGCCGGTATCCGCCACGATCCGAAAACCGCCGCCAGGCTCCTCGGCGAGCAACTCCCGCAGGAGCAGCACGTCCCCTGGATTGTCCTCGATGAGGAGAATGCGAGAGATGGCGTTGTGTGGGGCAGGCATCGGACCAGCGGTAAAGAAGACGATAACTGCATGCCATGCCGAGGGAAGCTTGAAGCGGTGCGATGGAATGCAGGCTGGCGATTTCACAATCCGACGCTGGCGCGGCACGACGCCACTGCGGTAATCCGATCACATGGCCTACCGCTTCAAACGCCGCGAATCCGTCGCCGACGCGTTTCGGCGCATCGTGGATGAAGAGGCGGCGGCGCTGATCGCGGCCTTGAAGGCCACCGGAAACGATGGCGTCCACGCGGCCCGCAAGCGCTGCAAGATGCTGCGTGCGCTGCTGGAATTGCTCGACGGCGCCGCCGAGAAGCGGGCCTGCGCGAAGGCTGATGAGTCGCTCGAAAAAATCGCCCGGGCGCTCGCGCCCGTCCGCGACGCGGAGGTGAGATTGCAGACGCTCGAAGGGTTGCTCACCGGCGCAGGCGCGCGGAGTCCGCAGCGTTTCGCCGGCGCCCGCAGCCTGCTCCAGGCCCAGGCGGCCTCCGCGCGCCGACTCTCACTCACCCCCGCCGACCTGCGCGATGTCGCGGCCTTGGTCCGCACGGGGCAGGAGCGACTGCTCGCTCTCCAGCTCGATCGTAAAGGCTGGGACGCTCTCGGCCCCGGGCTCACGCGCACCTATCGCCGCGGGCGGAGGAGCTTCGAGAAAGGACTCGGCGATCCGTCTCCCGAGAACCGCCACCAGTGGCGCACACGGGTGAAACTTCTCTGGTATCACGTCCGGCTGCTTCACGGCTGCCAGCCGAAGAAACTCGGCACCCTTGAGGCGAAACTCGCGGCGCTTGGCGAGACCCTCGGCATCGAGCACGACCTCGCGACGTTGCGTCAGCACCTTGCTCAGCATGGCCGGAGGCACCGTTCGCCGGCGGCCTTCGATGGCGTCATCGATCTCATCGACAAGCGGCGCACCTTCCTGCGCCGCACGGCCGACGCTCTCGGTCGCAAGCTCTATGCGGAAAAAGCCGGGGACTTTGCCCGTCGCATGAAGCACGCATGGCACGCGTGGCGGAAGTGAACGCCTGCGGATGCCACTCCACGCTCGACACCCCGCAGATCACTCCCAAGACTCCCGCGCCGTGAAACTAGCCGAGCTGCAAGCCACCTACGATTCCCCCTTCTTCGACCTCATCGGCCGTGCGCGCGCCGCGTATCTGGAGCACTGGGGCGAGAAAAATGAAGTGCAACTTTGCACCCTGCTCTCGATCAAGACCGGCGGCTGCTCCGAGGACTGCGGCTACTGCGCTCAGAGCGCGCGTTACGATACCGGGGTGAAGGCGGAGCGGCTCATGGCCACGGAAGACGTGCTCGCGGTCGCACGGCGGGCGCGGGAGAATGGTTCGACGCGCTTTTGCATGGGCGCGGCGTGGAAAGGCGTGCGCGATGGCGACCCACGCTTTGAGCAAGTGCTGGGGACGATCCGCGAAGTCTCCAAGCTCGGCATGGAAGTCTGCGTCACGCTCGGCCAGCTCTCGCTCACCGAAGCGCGCAAGCTCAAGGACGCAGGCGTCACCGCCTACAATCACAACCTCGACACATCCCCCGAGTACTACCCGGAGATCGTGACGACGCACACTTTTCAGGATCGCCTGAATACGATCGAGGCTGTCCAGCACGCCGGCATGGACGTGTGTTGCGGTGGCATCATCGGCCTGGGCGAGACGGTCCAGGATCGCCTGCGCATGCTCGAAGTGCTCACGGGCTTTGATCCGGCGCCCGAGAGCGTGCCGATCAATTGCCTGATGGCCATGCCCGGCACCCCGCTCGAGGAGCAGCCGCCCGTCGATGTCTTTGAACTCGTGCGCCTCATCGCGACCACGCGGCTCGCACTGCCGAAAGCAAAAGTGCGCCTGAGCGCCGGCCGCACCCGGCTTTCGCGGGAAGGTCAGGCACTGTGTTTCTTTGCGGGCGCCAACTCCATCTTCTACGGCGACAAACTGCTGACCGCGGCCAACCCCGGCGTGGACGACGATCAGCAGCTCCTCGCGGAGCTCGATCTGGTGCCGCAGGCGCCGCGAATGGCCTGCCTCGCTTGACCATGATGCGGCTGATTTCGGTCCTGCTCGCGCTTTTCTGGCCAGCCTTCCTCCGCGCTGCAGAGATCGTCGGTGAGGTAAAGGTCGAGGCGGCGAGTGCCACGTCGGTGATCGTCCAATGGCGCACCGACGTGGAGTGCGGCACCCGCGTGACCTACGGGACTGCGCCCGACGCAATGACAAAGAATGCCGAGGGTGGCGTCACCGCGGAGCATCGCGTCACACTCACCGACCTCACGCCGGGCCAGCACTACCACTTCACCGTCGGCACCGCCCGGAAGAAGCTGACCAACGGCACCTTCACCATGTCGGCGAGCCCGTCGAGTTCGCCGCCCACGAAGCCGGACACCTCCCCCGCGCGATCTGCTTCACCGGAGCGCAGCTCGCCCGTCGCCAAACCCGCACGCACGCCGGTGCAGAAGGCTCCGCCCGCTCGGGTCACCTGGGGCAACTACGGCTCGCTCGAAGATCACTTCGTCCGCCACGGGCCGGATTTCCAGTCGCGCGATGCCGAGGACTACGCGCGGCAGGCCTGGCTCTTCCGCCAGCACGCCTACGCCGCCAGTCTTCCGATGAAGCTCGATACAGACGGCTCTTTGCGCGTCTTCGATCCGGCGACGGGCGCCTTCGCCGCCTACAACCGTGACGGCACGACCAAGACCTACTTCAAGCCCGGCAGCCGCGACTACTTCACCCGACAGCCCGGCAAGCCCGTGAAACCGCGCGATCTCCCTCCGCCATGAGCGCTCGAAAGAAACACACGTGCCCCGTCTGCGGCTGGCCCGGCCTCACCGAAGCTCCGCGCTCGGCGAGCGGCGGCGGCTCGTTCGAGATTTGTGCGTGCTGCGGATTTCAATTCGGCGTGAGCGACGACGACGAGGGCAGCACGGACGCGGAGTGGCGAAAACGCTGGATCAAGGCAGGCATGCCCTGGACGAGTCAGGCGCGACCCGCACCCGCCCGCTGGAGTGCCAAACGGCAGCTCACCCGGGCGAAGATTCCGCCCGTCAGTCGATCTTGATCATCACCGTCTTGCCGAGCCGGAAGGCCTCTTCCGCACCGGCGAAGATGCGGTTGAGCTGCTCCTTTTCCGCCACGCGATACTCGACGGTCCGCGCGTGCGTCGTCGTCGGATAATTTTTCACGACCTTCTTCCACACGTCCTGCCCGGAGCGGTCCGCCGCCTCCTTGAAGAGTTGCTGCGCCTTTTCGACGGTCGCCGCCCCGATCGAAGCTGGCGCAGTCGGGATCGCCGGCTCGATGTAGTAAAAGCGCGCCACCAGCGCGCCGGTTGTGTCGATGTTCACCTCCGTGACGCGGGCGATTCCGTCCACGAGGTATTCGTGGCTCGCGACCGCGACGATGGCGCGCACCGCCACTTCGTAAGTCCCACCCGGCAGCGTGGCACGAAACAGCGCTTGATTCGTTTTATCGCCGCCAGGCGCGGGCGGCTGGGCGGGAGGCGGAGTTTCTTGGGCCAGCACGACAACGGCGAAAGCAAGCAGGAGGAGAAACGGCTTCATGCGCTCACTCTGCACGCCATCCAGCTCTCTACACCAATGCTCTTTTTCAAAACACCGGCCGATCCAGCCGCAGTTCACGCTGCTCGAAGCGCACAAGCCCCCACTCCCACGGCCAGCGGCCGACGCGTTCCCACGAGAAAACAAACGGATCCCGCAGCGCATTGACGGTGCTCACGACATACTGTGCGACCGGCCCGCCGGAGCCGGTGATTTTGACCAGCACCCGGGCCGTTCCGGCCTTGCCCTCTACGATGCAATCATCGATCCGCTGCTCGACGGTGAGGAAGAGGAACTGGCGGAAGACTTCCTGCGATGCGGAGAGGACAAACGCTTTGTCGTGACCCCAACGGTCGCTGTATCCCTCGGCGAGAAAATTCTCCACGGAACGCCAATTTCGCCGCTCGACGGCCTGCAAAAAATGCTTTTGATGCAGCCTCACTTGCCGCTCGGGCTGCCAGAGCCAGACCAGCCAGAGGCTCATCGCGACCAGCCCCGCAGCCAGCCCAAGTACGACTTTTTTCAGATCCATGAACGACACTGAATTGAAACTGAAGACGAATGTCGCGGCGATTCTGCGCAATCCACGCGGGCTGATTCTGATCTGCGAGCGCCTGGGAGTTCCCGGCGCCTGGCAGTTCCCGCAGGGAGGCGTGGACGAGGGCGAAACCGACGAGCAGGCCCTCCGCCGCGAGCTGCGCGAAGAGGTCGGCGTCCAGCCCGACGACTACCTCATCGTGGAGTCCCGGGGACCGTATCGTTACCTCTTCGGTGAAGGCAAAAAGAAGCGCGGGCATCACGGCAAGGTGCAGACCTATTTCCTGTGCGATTTTCACGCGCCCGATGAGCGGATCGACATCGCCACCGAGCACCCGGAGTTTCAGGCCTTCCGGTGGATCCCTCCGGAGGAGTTTCGCATCGACTGGCTGCCCGAAATGAAGCGCGACGTTTACCGCGCGGTCTTCGCGGACTTCTTCGGCCGGAAATTCTAGGCGAGCGGCATGAATCATGTTGACCCAAGTTTGCACATGTCGCTAATCCAACCGCACTATGTTGAGTCTTGGGATGCTTCTCTTCGTGATCGCCGTTTTCGCCGGAACTGTCTGGTGGGCTTGTCGCGACGAGCGCGTCTAATGGCTTCTGTGCTACCCTAAAGCCATGCTCGATCAGGAAGAAATCCGCTGGGTAAAATCCACGGCGAACGAACTCAACAACCTGCTCCAGGTCATTTCGGAGTCGAGCCAGGTCATCGAGAATCTCTGCGGCAACGCTCCGGACACGGACAAATACTTCGCCATCCTCCGCAACGGCGTCGAGCGCGCCGCTCGGGTCACCCAGATCATGATCACCCGTGTGGGTGGATACAACACGGGCCCCTCGGTTTCCATGCCGAGCGTGACCACGCCAGCGGTGCAATCTCCCAGCCCGACGATCGCCGCATTGGCCCGCCCGACGACGCCTTCAGTGCCCTCCTCCGTCCCGGCACGGCCCGCCACCACTCCGGCCCCCAGCGCCACCATCGTCTCCGCGATTCCGGGCGACGTAAAAGTCAACAATCCGACCGGAGCTCGCGAACTGGTGATGATCGTGGACGACGAGGACTTCGTGACCTTGCTCGCCCAACGCGTCCTGACGGACGAAGGTTATCGCGTGGTCACCGCCAAGGACGGCTTTCAGGCACTCGAGCTCTACCGCAAGCTGCGCGATCACCTCTCGCTGGTGATCCTCGATTTCACCATGCCCGTCATGGATGGCTCGGACGTTTTCAACGAGCTGCTCGCGATCAACCCACGTGTGCCCGTGGTGCTGAGCAGCGGATTTGCCGAGCAGGAGAGCATCCGCGCGATGCTCGCTCGCGGGTTGCGGGGCTTCATCCCGAAGCCTTACACGCAGAAAAAACTATTGGAGCAGGTGCGGTCGGTCCTCGACACCCTGCAGTCGGAGCGCAGCGGCCAGCGCCGCGTGCTGTAAGCAGGAAGATCGACGCTCGGACTCCCGAGTCTCGAAAGAGATTTCCAGCAGTCGGAATCTGCGCAGAAGCAACGCACGCACGCGGCGCACTCACCCGCCTTGGCGTGGTGAACTTGGGCGCTTCGGCGCACCGAAATTCCCCCTTCGGCTGCGGAGTCCGTGGCCCGCATTTAGCTTTTGCAGGCTTCACCTATGGCCCGCATTGATTCGTTCTTTAAGTTCATGAAGGAGCAGAGCGCCTCTGACCTTCACCTCTCCACTGGCAATCCTCCGATGCTCCGCATCCATGGCGAACTCGTCCGCGTGGACATGTCGCCGATGGAAAACGACGACCTCAAGGCGCTCGTCTATGAGATCGCGCCGGAGCACAAGATCAAGGTCTTCGAGGAAACCGGCGACGTGGACTTCGGCTACGAGTATCCCGGATTCGCCCGCTACCGCGCGAACTTCTTCAACCAGAAGTCCGGGATCGCTGCGGTGTTCCGTCTCATCCCGAGCAAAGTGCTCACGGCCGACGAACTCGGATTGCCGCCAGTGCTCAAGAAGTTTTCTCTGCTCAAAAAAGGCCTCGTGCTCGTCACCGGCCCGACGGGATCCGGCAAGTCCACGACGCTCGCCGCGATGCTCGACTACGCAAATCTGCAGCGGAAGGACCACATCATCACGGTCGAGGACCCGATCGAGTTTGTCCATCGCAGCCAGCAGTGCCTCGTGAACCACCGCGAAGTCGGCGTGCACACGAAGGGCTTTGCCTCCGCACTCCGCGGCGCCCTGCGTGAAGATCCGGACATTATTCTGGTCGGGGAAATGCGCGACTTGGAAACCATCGAACTCGCGCTCACGGCCGCCGCCACGGGGCACCTTGTCTTCGGCACCCTCCACACGCCGAGCGCGCCAAAGACCATCGACCGAATCATCGACGTCTTTCCCGCCGGCCAGCAGAACCAGGTGCGTGCCGGACTTTCCGAATCGCTCAAGGGGGTCGTCGCACAGAATCTTTTCAAGCGCATCGACAAGCCGGGCCGCGTCGCCGCGCTCGAGGTCCTCGTCGTCGATACGCCGATCGCAAACCACATCCGCGAAGGCAAGACCCACCAGATTCCCGGCATGATGCAAGTCGGCAAGAAGAAGGGCAATCAGCCGCTCGACGACGCCATCATGGAACACCTGCGCGCCGCTCGCATCGCGCCGGAGGAAGCCTACGAGAAGTGCCAGGATCGGAAAAAATTCCGCGTCTTCCTCAAGACTCCGCCGGACGATCTCGACGAATAGCCGCGCGCCCCACGCCCATGAAACAGACCGAACTCGACACGATCCTCACCGCGATGCTCGACGCGCATCCGGGCATTTCCGATCTCCTCTTCACCGTCAACCGCCCCTTCCAGGTCGAGAGCTATGGTGAACTCAAGGAAGCGCGCATTCAGCCAGCGGTGAAAGTGCTCACCTCCTACCAGACCGAACAGATTGCGCTCAACATCATCGGCGACCAGCGCCACCTGCTCGGACACTTGATGACGCACGGGGCCTGCGACTGCAGTTACTCGCTCGGCGATCACACCCGTTTCCGCGTGAATGTATTCCGCCAGCGCGGCGCCTTCTCCATTGTCATGCGGAAAGCGCAGAGCGAAATGCCGACGATCGCGTCGCTCGGCCTGCAGCCGATTTTCCACGATGTCGCGAAAGAAAAGAACGGCCTCATCCTGGTCACCGGTGCCACGGGTAGTGGTAAGACGACAACGCTGGCGGCTATCTTGAATGAGATCAACGAGAACCACTCCGTGCACGTGGTAACGCTCGAAGATCCGATCGAATTTGTGCATCACCACAAGCGGGCGACATTTAACCAGCGCGAACTCGGCAACGATTTCGACACCTATCCGAACGGACTGCGTGCCGCGCTCCGTCAGGCCCCGAAAGTGATTCTCGTCGGCGAAATGCGCGACCGCGCCACGGTCGAGATCGCGATCACCGCTGCGGAGACGGGCCATCTCGTGCTCAGCACGATTCACACGATCAATGCCGGACAGTCGGTCAATCGTATGCTCGGTATGTTCGAACTCGCCGAGGAAACGCAGCTCCGCCTGCGCCTGAGTGAGACGCTGCGCTGGGTCGTGAGCCAGCGGCTCGTCCCGAAAGTGCGCGGTGGTCGGCTGCTCGTGAACGAAGTCATGGGTTCGAATCTCAGCACGCGCGAGTCGATCGCACTCGGCGAACAGGACGGCCGCTCCTTTTACGAGATCATCGAATCGAACGCGACGTTCGGCTGGACGACCTTCGACCAGTCGCTCCTCCGCGCTTACAAGGCTGGCCTCATCACCGAAGAAACCGCGAATCTTTACGCGACCAACAAGGCCCGCATCACACGCTACATCGATGGCGTGAAGAAAGAGCGCGGTGTCGATCAGGAACAATCCACCGGACTCCGCCTTGACACGGAGTCCACGTCCAGTGGCTCCGCCGCCTCCACCTTCGCTTCACTCCGACTCTGATGAACAACTCGCCCGAAAACCGCCTTGATTTCTTCGAACCCGGCGACCTGACCTCCCTCGTCTGCGTGGACGCCCCGGAGATCCAGCGTCTCGTGGTCGATCAACTCGGTGACCTGAACTACAAGATTCACACTGGACTCTTCGTCGAGGACATCCTGCTCAAGCTCAGAGCTCACGTTTACGACGTCGTCATCGTCTCCGAGCAATTCAATGGCGCGGATCTCGAATCGAACGCCGTCATCGCCGCGGCTGTGGAAATGCCGCTCGCGCAGCGGCGAAAGCAGTTCGTCACGGTGATGGGCTCGAGCTTCCAGACGAATGACGAGATGCAGGCCTTTCAGCACAGCGTCGATCTCGTGATGAATGTCTCGGACGCCGCGAACCTGAAGCCTGTGCTTCGCCGCGGCGTGAACCGGAAGCGCGAGCTCTACGCGCCTCTCGATCACGCGATCAAGGAAAGCCAGACTCGCTAGCGCGCCGCGCTAGATGTCGAGCAGGAGCCGCCCCGGCTGCTCGATGCCTTCCTTGACTCGTGCGAGGAAGGTCACGGCTTCTTTCCCGTCCACCACGCGGTGATCGTAGCTCATCGCGAGATACATCATCGGGCGGATGACGACCTGTCCCTTCTCCGCGATCGGGCGTTCCTGGATCTTGTGCATCCCGAGGATGCCGCTCTGGGGAGGATTGAGGATCGGCGTGGAA
>JANPIS010000172.1:0-1900 GCA_031425095.1 Chthoniobacteraceae bacterium | reverse complement strand
TGAATGAGCACCCCGCGCAGGGCACCGACATGGACGCGCCCGCTCGGGGTCTTCGAGTCATTGATGATCTGCGCTCCAGTGCAGCGGGCGGCGATGTCTTCAGTCCAAAACATGGGACGAGGACGATACGAGCTTCACGCCACCTCTTTGGTGCTTGGGTTTTGGAACTTGGTGCTTTTTCCTCCCCCTCCCATGTTTTGGACCGAAGACATCGCCGCCCGCTGCACTGGAGCGCAGATCATCAATGACTCGAAGACCCCGAGTGGGCGCGTCCATGTCGGCGCGTTGCGCGGGGTGCTCATTCACGACGCCATTTTCCGCACGCTGAAGGAGAAAGGCATCGAGGCGCGCTACCTGTTCGGCGTCGATGACTACGATCCGGTGGACGAAATCCCCAAGGGCGAGGACGCGCACTTCGGGAAATACATCGGCTGGCCGCTCTGCAACACACCCGCGCCGACGGGCTCCAGCGCGCCGGATATGGCGGAGCATTTCATGGCGGAGTTCTGGCAGGTCTTCGCGGATCTCGGCGTGAAGGTGGAGCGCTACCGGATGCGCGACATCTATCGTACGGGGCAGTTCAACGAGCCGATCGACACCATCCTGCGCAATGCCGACAAGGTGCGCCGCGTGTACAAAGAAGTGTCGAACAGCGACCGCCCCGCGCACTGGTATCCCTTTCAGGTGATCTGTGAAAAGTGCGGGTGCATCGGCACCACGGAGGTGTCCGACTACGACGGCACGCTCGTGACGTATCGCTGTCGCCCCGACAAGTGCGTGAACACGAAGCTCAACCTCGGCCGCGGTTGCGGGCACGAGGGAAAAGTGTCGCCGTTCGACGGACGCGGGAAACTGCCGTGGAAGCTCGAGTGGGTGGCGAAGTGGGTGAAGTTTCCAGTGACCATCGAAGGCGCGGGCAAGGATCACTCGACGAAGGGCGGTTCGCGCGATGTGAGCGAGGCGTGTCTGCGCGCGATCTATCCGGAGCTCCCGCCACCGATGCGCGTGCCGTATGAATTTTTCCTCGTCGGCGGTGCGAAGATGTCGTCGTCCCGCGGCGTCGGCGCCAGCGCACGCGACATGGCGAATCTGCTCCCACCCGACGTGCTGCGGTTCCTGATGATCCGCACGAAGCCGAATTCGCCGGTGAATTTCGAAGCCGGCGAAGAAGGCATCGTGAAGCTCTTCAATGAGTTCGACCGCTACCAACTCCGCGCCGCGACTGGCCAGGCCACGCCGGATGAAGCGACGGTCTTCCGCCTCGCCGAACTCGAACCGCAGGGCGCGTATCAGACCGCGAATTTCCAGCTCGTGAGCGCGCTCGTGCAGATGCCGCATCTCGACACCGAAAAGGAGATCGCCAAGCGCGCCGGTCGTCCGCTCACCGAGCTCGAGCTGAAGCACCTCCGCCAGCGCATCGCCTCGGCCAAGCTCTGGGTGCAGGACTACGCCAGCGAAGAAGAGAAAACGCACCTCCAACCGACGCTCCCCGGCCGCGCGCAGACGCTCACCGAGACCCAACGCGCCTTCCTCCACAAGCTCGCCGACGCACTGCCCGAGACGCCGTGGACCGATGACGCGCTGCAATCGAAGGTCTTCGAGATCGCGCGCCTCACGCCCATTGAACAACCCGTCGCTTTCAAGGCCATCTACCGCGTGCTCCTCGATCGCGAAGCCGGCCCGAAAGCCGGCAATCTGCTCGCGTTCCTGGATGTAGGGTTCGTCGTCCCGCGCTTCCGCGAACTTCCCGTCGATCGCATCGAATTCTGGCGCGAGTCGAAGATTTCGCCCGAAGATCTGGAGAAATGGCTGGAGAAAGAGCGCGCCAAAATCGCCTCGCAAACGTGGGCCACGGAAATGGTCGGCAACATCGCCGCGTTCGAGATCACCTTCACGATGC
>JANPIS010000171.1:0-5620 GCA_031425095.1 Chthoniobacteraceae bacterium | reverse complement strand
GAATACTGCGTCTGATTGTCGAGATGCGTCTGGCCAAGGGCGGAGGCGGCGACGCCGAAAAGCGCCAGGAGAATGGTGAGCAGCTTGGCGACGTGAAGGGGGATCGGCATGGAAGGCGGAAAGCTGCGGGGCACTGGACGGACGTGGAAGGGCGGCGAGGCTACTGGACTTTGAGACGAACGAAACGGCGGTTGTTGCCGCCGAGTGGGACGCTGGCTTTGAGTTGCTGCACGATGCCGTTGTTGCTGAGGATTTGCTCGGTGACGCCCGCGCTGCTCCAGCTTGCCGCAGTGAGCGTGTCGCTCCACTCGACGGTAAAGGCTACATTGGCGTCCATCGCTGCGAGGCTGCGCGTGTAGATGAACTCGATGATGTTGCCATTTCGGACGAGCGGGGTGGCAGTGGCGGTGGCTGCATTCGCGTTTTGTCCGGTGGCGAATTCGAGGAAGTTGATTTCGCCGTCGTGGTTGGGATCGGCGAGGTCGGCGGCGTTGCCGGTGTTGGTGACGGTGCCGAAATTTGCGAAGCGCCACGATTGCAGCGGCGAGGCAATGGTGAGCGCTGCATCGTTTCCATTGCCGCCGAGGTAAGTAACGATCCAGGTGTAGCCGTCGTCGGTGAAGGCGCTGCCTTCGGGCTTGCCGGTCAGTATGCCGGTGATGGCCCCGGAGCTGGTCTTGTTAAGGAGGGTAAAGCTGGTCCCCGGTGCAAGGCCCGGAGCGGCGACGAGGTCGAGCGCACCGTTGAGAGTCACGTTGCCTCCGCAGGTAAGTTGATCGTATTCCGTGCCGACGATTGCGCCATTGATACGCACCCGGTAAGTGCCGCCGCTGCCAAACGTGATATCGCCGACGGAGCTGGGTGCGCCGCGCGGGGCGAAAGCTCCGCCGTTCACCGTCACCGCGCTGGCCAGCGAACCGATGAGTTGGAGCGCGCCGCCGCTGACCGTCGTCCCACCGGTGAACGTGTGAGTATTGGAGAGCGTCCAGGTGCCGCCCTGCACGGCGAGTGACGCGGAGCCCGAGCCATCCTGAATGATGCCGTTTACACTGTTCGTGCCGGTGCCAGCCAGCACAAGAGTGCGCCCGGTTGCGACGTTCGAGGTGATGTTGCCATTGAGCGTGAGACTGCCGCCGAGCACGCTCACGATGGTGTTGCCGCCGCCGCCGACCATGCTGATCGGACCTGCGATGCTGTTGCTGCCGGCATCGTTGATGATCGCGCCGTTGCCGGTTTGCCGGCTGGTGTTGAAGCTCATCGTTGTTGGCAAGGCGATGGCTCCGCTGCTGCCATCGAGATGCAGCTCGCAGGCTCCTGCGCTGCCATTGCTGACGTTGATTACTTTCGTGCCGCTGCCGAGGGCGGCGGAGTTCGTGATCTTCAATGGACCTGCCGAGACGGTGACTGTGCCGGTGAAGGTGTTAATGCCGGACAAGATCATGGTGCCTGCGCCGCTCTTGGTGAGAGCGCGCGGGCCGGAGATTTGATTGCTGGCGGTGAGTGTGCGGCCAGACGTGACATTCCAGGATTGATTCACGTCGAGGATGACCGGGTGATTCAAAGTCACGTCCACCGTGGCGGCGGACAGGTTGATGCCGAGAGCGCCGAGCGTGAGCGAGTCTGCGCCATTGAAAACGAGCGGTGCGGCGGGATTCGTGACGACGAGCCCGGCCCAGTTCAGATTGCTGCCGAGTGTCATCGCGCCGGCGAAGGAGGTGGCGTTCCACGTCGCGGTGTCGGGATTGATGGGAACAAAGGCGCTCGTCCATGCAGACGCGAGGTTGAGCGTGCTGCCGGTGGCGGCTTTGATGTTGTCGTCAGCCACACCGGTGACGGTGAGCACAAAGTTGGTGCTGCTTGTCAATGTGCCGTCGCTCACCGTCGCTGTGATGGTGGCGGTGCCGTTCATGTTTGGCGCGGGCGTGACGATCACGGTGCGCGCTGTGCCGCTGCCGCCGAAAACGATGCCTGCATTCGGCACCAGCGCGGTGTTGGAGGAACTGCCGGTGACGATGAAGGACGCATCGGCGATGTCGTCGGCGAGAGTCACGGGAATGGCGGCGGTGGCGGTTTCTTCCGCTGTGGTCTGCGTGGCGGCGGTGCTGATGAAGTTGCCATCCGATGCGCGAATCCAGTCGATTTCGAAGTTCACGGCCGATGAGCTTGTGGGATCGAAGCGCAGCGTGGTGATGACTTGATTCACCCACTCGGCATTGCCCGACATGGGAAAGGCCAGCACGCGCCATTGATTGCCGCCGTTGTAGTTCACCGTGACGCTGCGCCCGGTCGTGTAGCCGGTGCCGCCGAGACGCTCCCACCAAAAATTGGCGTTGCCATTTTGCGATGCCTTCATCCTCACGAGCAGGTAAGGCACGGCGGTGCCGGAGACGCGGAGATTGGACACGATCATGCGCGGATCGGCGGTCGTCGATGTCGCGGCGAAGGTGCCGCCGGTCACGGTCTCGCTGCCGATGGCGGAGAAGCCGGCCCAATCCTCGAAATTGCCCGCCACATCAAACTCGGTGTTCACAAACGGATCGGTGCCCGTCAGCGTGCGGAAGGGATCGGTGCCCGCTGCGGCTTCGGCGCCATCGCTCACGCCGTCGGCATCGGAATCGACGACTGGCATCGTGATGTTCGTTGTCCACGTCAGGGTGTAAGTGTGCGCGGTCGCGGCGGCTACGGGGCGAATATAGAAATCGCCGTTGGTTTCCTTGAAGAAGCCCGACGTCGCCGCGGCCTTCAACGCAGTGAGCGACGTCTGCGAGGTCATGCCTGTCACTGCGACGCCTGCGAGCTTGCCGAAGTCTTTGAAGCACGCCACGAAGTGATCGCCCACCACGGCATCATCGAGGTCGATGATGACCTTCTTCGTCGTCGGCAGCGACTCGTAGTGGTAAGTGTAGAGATAGTCCTCGCGGACGATGAACGGGAGCTGCTGCTGCTCCTTGAAGCCGTTGATGTAATAGACGCCGACGGTCGGTGTGCCGGCCTTCGTGCGCACGACGCTGATGTTGGGATATAGCGAGGTGTCCTGTCCGTAATTGAGCCTGCACTGCGCAAAGCGATGGCTGCTGCGGTAAGTGTTCGTCCACACCGATGGCCGTGTCTCGCCGCCAGTCAGCATCCAGGGCTGATTGCTCACGATGGAGCTGTTCGCGATGCCGGAGATCGAGCCATCCACATCCACGATGACCGAGGCCCAGATGCGCGGATGGCCGGGATCATTCGCGCCAATGTTCGCAGGCGGGATGAGATTGTAATCCGTGAGCACCGAGCGCGGCGGCGTGGCGGGATCGAAGGTGAGGCTCTCAAAGTAATGATTCGGATGCTTCGTCGCCGCGCCGATGTTTTGCAGGAAGCGCGCGTTGCTCGCATCGTAGCCGACGAGGTGATTCTTCTTCATGCGGCCCGCGCCATCATACACGGCATAGACGACGCGGTTGGTGGTGGAGGGTTGCAGGCCGAACCCGGAGTCCGCGATCATGAGCGACTCCTCGCAGAGCTGGTAGGTGGCGAGGAAGAGATTGATCTCGTTGTCGGAAAAAACGTTGTTGCGATACACCACGTTCTTCCGCTCGCCTCCGATGCCCGCGTAGATGGCGTTGTTGTTGCAGTACCAGGTGCAGTCGTTGAAATAAAACGGCCCGTTGTTAGCCCACTCGCCATTGATGACGAGCGTGTCAGTGGCAGAGACTTGGTCATTGATGTCGAGTCCCATCATGCTGCTGTGCGCGGTGTTGCGATCAAAGGCGCCGAGCGGCTGCTTGTAAGGCTCCAGCGTCAGAAAGCGCGGATGCGTCAGAGAAGGCCCGAGAGGCTTCTGCGGGAGCGCGAACCAAAAGCCCGTGCCCTCCGTTCCCGCCGCTACATTGTCGGTGAAGGTGTTGTTCGGATTAGTGATCCAGTAGCTCGATGGCGAGCGATTCTGCGGTGCGTTGAAGCCATTGTCCGTTTCCAGGATTTCCTCGCCTGCCACGGGCTTCTTGCTCAGCGCCACGACGTTCTTGCGGATGACATTGAAGCGCTCCGAGCCATCCTCCAAGAAAATGCCGTGGCCGATGTGGTCGTAGCAAAAGTTGTTCTCCACCAAGGTGGACTCCGTGCCGTGAATCGTGATCGCGCGGTTGAAGGAGCGCCGCACCACGCTGTCGCGGAAGTATTGTCCCACGCCGCCCTCGGCCACCATGTGCCAGTGCATCGGGTAACGGCCCTTGATGCTCTTTTGTCCCATGCGGTAAAGCTCCACGCCCTCGATGAAAGCCCTGCCGTTCGTCACGCAGCAAGTCGTGCCGCCATTCATCACCATGATGTGGCCGCCAAAGCCCGCCGTCTCCGAGGTCGCATCCCCCACGATCTTCACATTGCGACTGAGCAAGCCGACCTCCGCGCGTAGATCGCCCGTCCATGATTTCGCGTCCGTGCTGCGCGTCTTCGTGATCGTGCTGCCGTTGTGCAGATAAGCCAGCGCCGTCGTGAACGAAACCGTCAGCATGTCCGGACTCACCGCCGTGATCGTGCGCGTCTCCGCCTCATTCCAGCTCGCCCGGCTAGACGTGACCAAAATGGAATCCCCCGCCACCCAATCCACCGGCTCGCTCAACGTCAGCGAAGTCGCCCCCGCCGCCGCATTCACACCGAGATGCGTCCACTCGATGCGGTCCCTGCCATGAATCTCCAGCGTTCCGCCATTGTGCGCTCCGAGCAGTTTAGCGCCCATTGAAGGCAGCGGGCTCTCCGTGGACAGCCCCTTCAGTGTAAGCGTGAAGTTTTGCAAAAACCGGCTCGCGCTTGTCCCCACCTCAAAGACGGCACCCGTCGTTTGCACCAAAAGATAATCGCACAGCAGCGTCCTGTTAGCGCGCTCCACAGTGAGCTTGCCCTCCACGATGATCCCGCCGCACTCGACGTTTGCATTGAGCGTCACGGTGACGCCAGTCGGGATTTTCACATCGTCTTCAACACCCGGCAGCACCCCGCCAATCCAAGTCGCCGTGTTCGACCAAGTCCCCGACCCCGCCGCGACGATCTCCACGGCGCGGGCCTTGGGCAGCGATAGCAAGACGAGGGCAATCAGAGAGTAAAAGAGGAAGCGCACGGTGAAGCAGTGGAAAGCGCGTTAAGGCAAAGTGATCTCGACACGATAAAACGCATTCGTTGTCGGTGGGGCTGAATCCGTCATAATAAGTTCCGCTGCAGATGATGCAGCGTCGTCGGCGAGGATGAAGATGATGTTGGGCTGCTGGGTCTCAACCGCGACGGGAACTGCGAGAAAGCAGACCGGCAAATAGGAAGGAGAGAATGGGTTCATCACTTGAGACAAATGGAAACGGACACGAATGGGCGGCGAGGCTACTGGACTTTGAGACGAACAAAACGGCGGTTGTTGCCGCCGAGTGGGACGCTGGCTTTGACTTGCTGCACGATGCCGTTGTTGCTGAGGATTTGCTCGGTGACGCCCGCGCTGCTCCAGCTTGCCGCAGTGAGCGTGTCACTCCATTGACAGTGTGGGTTAGCTGGCTCATTGCGCTAATGCTGCGGGTGTAGGTGTATTC
This sequence comes from Chthoniobacteraceae bacterium, assembly GCA_031425095.1. Lineage (GTDB taxonomy): Bacteria > Verrucomicrobiota > Verrucomicrobiia > Chthoniobacterales > Chthoniobacteraceae > JANNXQ01. The sequence goes on along the minus strand of JANPIS010000171.1, from coordinate 65 downwards.
CAGAGTCGCGCCATTGCGGAAGACAGCGGGCAGCGAGGAAGGCGGGTTTGACGTGAGCGGATTAC
>JANPIS010000170.1:0-10888 GCA_031425095.1 Chthoniobacteraceae bacterium | reverse complement strand
GGGCCGGGATTGAAGTTGCGCTGCTCGGCGAAGCGGTGCGCGCGCATGAGGAGGAAGAAGTCGCTCTCGGCCTTCTCGCCGAGGTGATCGTCGCGATCCTGCTGCATCTGCTTGCCGCCGCCGCGCTGGAGGAGATGGCGGCCCTGAGTGAGCGCCGCGATCAGCGCCACGGCGCGGACGCAGCCGAGATCATGCGCCGCGAGGAGCATGCGTGCGTAACGCGGGTGCGCGGGGAAGGCGAGCATGCGCCGACCGAGCGGGGTGATGGCGCCAGCGGGGCTCAGCGCGCCCAGATCGGTGAGCAAAGTGAGCGCGCGGTCGAGTGACCGTGCGTCCGGCGCTTCGAGCCAGCGGAATTTCGCGACATCCTCCACGCCGCTCGCTTTGAGCGTGAGCACGACTTCGGCGAGATCGAGCCGCTTCACCTCCGGCAACTCCTGCTTGGCGCGATCCTGGTGCTCGCGCTCGGTCCAGAGTCGCACACAAATGCCCGGCGCGGTGCGCCCGGAGCGGCCTGCTCTTTGATCGGCGCTCGCGCGGGAGATGCGCTCGACGAGCAGCGTGTTGATTCCGCGATACGGGTCGAAGCGCGCGATCTTCGCCTGCCCGCCGTCGATGACCACGCGCACGCCGTCGATGGTCAGCGAAGTCTCCGCAACATTCGTGGAGACGATCACCTTGCGCTGCTCGTAGCGCGCGACCGCGGCGTCCTGATCGCGCGGCTGGAGTTCGCCGTGCAGCGGCAGCACGAGACAGCTCCGACCCGCGCGCGTCTGCGAAATAGCGTTGATCGTCCGGCTGATCTCGTAGCTGCCCGGCATGAAGATGAGCACGTCGCCGTCGGTCGTCTTCGCGATGCGTTCGAACGCATCTGCCGCCGCGTCCCACACCGGCATGTCGCCCGTCGAGCGACCGAGGTACTCGATCTCCACCGGAAAAGTGCGGCCGCGCGAGGTGAGCGTCTCGCAAGGGGCGAGATACTTCTCAAGTGCCGCGCCGTCGAGCGTCGCGGACATCACGATGAGCTTCAGGTCGGGCCGCAGCGTCTCCTGCAGATCCAGCGCACGGGCGAGCGTGATGTCGCCATAGAGATGCCGCTCGTGGAACTCATCGAAGAGGATCGCGCTCACGCCGCGCAGCTCCGGATCAAAAAGCATCTGCCGCAGCAGCACTCCTTCGGTGACGAAGCGGATCCGCGTCCGTGACGAGCACACCTTATCGAGTCGGATCTGGTAACCCACTTCCTCGCCGAGCTTCACCTTCCGCTCCTGCGCGACGCGCGCCGCGAGCATCCGCGTGGCGAGTCGGCGCGGCTGGAGTACAACGATCTCGCCATCCCCCGCGAGGCCTTGATCGAGCAGCATCTGCGGCACCTGCGTGGATTTTCCCGAGCCCGTGGGCGCCTGCAGCACGAGGCGGGAGTGCGCCCGCAGCGAGGCGACGATCGCTGATTGGAGTTCGTAGATCGGGAGGTCGGTGGCGGGCAAGGGAGGCGAACATCCAACATCCAACATTCAACATCCAACATTCAATGAACCTGACGGACGGTCGGCGGCACCATTGGATGTTGGATGTTGGATGTTGAGTGTTGGATGTTTCCCGGATCGTGCTCCTCGCCTTCCACAAACCCTACGGCGTTCTCTCGCAATTCACGCCCGATGGCTCCCGGCATCGACCGCTCGCAGAGTTTCGTTTTCCGGCGGGGGTGTATCCGATCGGCCGGCTCGATGCGGAAAGTGAAGGTTTGCTCCTGCTCAGCGATGAGGCGGCGCTGAATCAGAGGCTCCTGCACCCGACGCGCGGACACGTGCGGACCTACTGGGCGCAAGTGGAGCGCATTCCTTCCGCAGAAGGGCTGCAGCGACTGGCGCGCGGTGTGGTGATTGGCGGTCGCAAGACGCTGCCGTGCGGCGCGTGGTTGCTCGATCCACAGCCCGCGATGCCGCCCCGCGATCCGCCGATTCGCTTCCGCAAGAACGTCCCCGAATGCTGGATCGCCCTCGAACTTGTCGAAGGCAAAAACCATCAGGTGCGCAAGATGACTGCTGCCGTCGGACATCCGACGCTGCGGCTCATGCGCGTAAAGATCGGAGCGTTCGAGCTTCGTGATCTTGCCCCCGGGCACTGGCGCGAACTCGATGGCGCAGGGCGAGCGGCAGTTTTCGATCGCGGCTCGCGCTAGAAGCAAATCTGCGTGCCGACGATCAAGTTCGTGCCGGGTTCGTTGATGCCTGAGCCAAGATAGCGGTAGTCCTCGTCGGTAATGTTTTCGCACGCGGCGAAGATCTTCACGTTGGTGCTCGGATTCCATCCGCCGCGCACGGTGAAGACCTGATAGCCGCGGGTACCGCCGGGTGGGATGCGCTGCGTGTCGGCAGCGTCGCCGGGCGAGAGCCGATCCTGATGACGCGCGAGTGTGGCTGCGCCTTCGAGGAACCATTTTCCGTCCCCGGAATTCCACCGCAGTCCGACCGAGCCGGTGAGCGGCGCGATGCGCGAAGCCGGACGCGCCTCGATCTGGCTCCCGACGAAGGTGTCGAGTTCGCCTTCGGTCCACGCGAAGTTGCCGCAGAGGGTGAAGCCGGGCGCGAAGTTCCACTCGGCGCCGAGTTCGACGCCGTGGATGTATCCGTCGCCGACGTTGCGACGATTCACTTCCGGCGAGCCATCCACGATGCGGCCGGTGGGGAAGCGCGCGATCTGATCGTCGATGAGCGTGTAGAAATACGCCGCGTAAAGTTGCGCGCGGAGCGACTCGATGCGGGCCTTCGTCCCGATCTCGAAGGAGACGTACTGCTCGGGATCGAGCCCGGGCGATGGGGTCTCGAGTTCGCCGGAGCGCGCGATGTCGAAGCTCGTAAGGTCCGAGAGATTTGGCGCGCGGAAGCCCTGGGACACGCCACCGAAGAAATTCCAGCCAGGCGTCACATCCCAGCGCAGGCGCAGGCTCGCGGTGAAGGCGTCGAAGGACTCATCGATCGCATCGAGATCGACCGCATCCGTCGGCGTGGGATCGACGGTGTCCGCCTGCGCGCGTGCGGAGCTGTAGCGCACGCCGGCAATGACCGTGAGCGGCTCCGCGAGCTTGAACTCATCCTGCAAGAAAATGCCGAGCGTGTCGTAGCTCGCGTCGTTGGCCAAGGGGCCGCGCGCCGCGATCGAGCGCAAGCTGCCGTCTGCATTAAAGCTGCGCGCCGCGGAGTCCACTTCGTCGTGATAGTATTCCAAGCCATAGGTCAACATGCCGATCGGACTCGGACTCACGAGTGTGAGGAAGGCGCCGAAGGTCTGATCGGTGAACTCGCTCAGGTCGCGCCGGCCGGTGTCGCGGATCCGATCCTGACGCTCCTCCTGGCGCTGCCACGAGAGGCTCAGTTTCACCCGCTCGAGCCAAGGCGCGGGATCACGCGCTTCGAGCTGCACGTAGGCGAGTTCGCGGAGCTGATCGAAGTCGCGCCGGAGATCCGTGCCGATCGTCGTGCCATCGAAGCTCTTCGCAAAGATCGTGGAGTGCGTGCGCGGCGCGTTGTTCTGCTCCACGCGCTGAAACGCCGCGGTGATGTCCACGTCTTTGTTTGGGCGCACCACGAGCTTCACGTCGCCGTCGGCCTCCGTGTAGCCGGAGTTTGGCTGCTCGCCGATGATGTCGCCGCCGCGTAGGTCACCGAAATCTTTCCAGGAAAAGCCGCCGTAGATGCCGACGTGCGGCGAGACTGCGAGCGAGAAATCGGCCCGCGTGATGTGTGACTCCTCGGCGCTGGCGTAGCGGTAATAGGCGCCGGGGTGAAAGGCGAAGCTCGCCGGAGATGCGAGCAGCGTCTTGCCTTTGCCGTCCGGCGCCGTCGGCCACGGCAGCATCTCCGGTCCGCGGGTGATGGCGTTCACCGTGCCGCCGATCGCGTCGCTCCCGTAGAGCACGCTGCTCGGCCCTTTCACCACGTCGAGCCGATCGATCGTGAGTGCATCGATCGTGCCCCAGTATTGATTCGGGCCTTCGCGGAAGACGGCGTTGTTCAGCCGGATGCCGTCGATGAGCATGAGCGTGCGAAAGCCGGTGAAGCCTCGGATGAACGGCGACGTCTGGCCGTACCCCGTGCGCTGGAGCAGCACGCCCGGCGTCTCTGCGAGCGCATCCGGCAAAGTGCGCACCATGCGTTCATCGCGAAAGCGCGCGCCGTCGATCACGTGCGCGGTGTAGGGTGCTTCGAAGGTGGTTTCCTCACGCTGGGTAGCGGTGACGAGCACGGCGTCGAGCACGGCGGCAGGAGTGAGGGCGGGAGTGGTGAGGAGGGCGAGCAGCGCGGCGGTTCGCGGAGACGGCATGCGGGTGGGGGAAGATGTCGGGAATCCCGGACGGGAGCGGGCGGTGAGGCTTGTGCGGCGGACAGTGGATTACTTTGCGAACGAATCGATCTCGTCGCCTCCGTCGAGCCACGAGGGCTGGCGGGTCGGCCAATGATGAATTCTCGGACCCACGACGGTGGTGTCCCAGCCGTAGGGGTAACGTGACACTTGCGAAAACGGCGGGCCGCTCCGCCGCTCGACGGCGTGGATCTTCACCCCGCCTTCCACCGGCACGACTGATCCACGCGCGATGTACTCCGCGATGATCTCGCCGCGATAGGTGCTCACGCGGACGGCGGTGTATTGGTTTGAGGTCTGCGGAGAGGAGCAGCCGGGGAGCAGGAGTGCCGTGCCGATCGCGAGCCAGAGCGCGCGCATCCGCCGCGAGTCGAAGAAGGAGGGCCGGCGCGTGGCGGGAGGATGATGTTTCATGAAGTGCAATGGACAGACGCTCATCGGGTGATGTTGAAAGTCACTCGCGAGTAACCTTCGAGCGCAGGCGTTCCGTTGTCGCGGACGATGAGCAGGATGGGAAGACTGCCGGGACGCGCTGTCGCCGGGATGGAAAGCGTCGTCGTCGCACGATCCGTGGAAGCAAAGGTGCAGCCGTACTCCTCGCCGGGCGGGAGGTCGATGCGCCACTCGTAGGTGAGTTGGTGTTCGTCGGGATCCTGCGAGGCGGCACCGTCCAGTTCGAGAGTCTCGCCGGGTTTGGCGGTGCGGGTGGCTTCGCCGGCGATGCGGCCTTCAGGCGCGTGGTTCGCTTTGCGATATGGCTGGATACACCAGTCGAGCCGCGCGGCGAAGTCCGCCTGCACCGCTGGACGCCAGCGATTCACGGAGGAAAAGCGCGGGTCACTCTCCCCCGACTCGGCGCCCTCCGCGCCCGACTCCAGAGGCCGGAGCTCGGGCCCTTCGAGCCGGCCGCCCCAACTGCTGTGTTCGATGTGCTCGGGATCGTTCAGGCCATTCGGCAGGAGCGAGAGGAAAGTCACGGACGCACTTTCCTTCACGCCGCGCACCGGACCGAATGAGTCCTCGCCCTGATACTCCGGGTAAAAGGATCCGAACTCGCCGTGCCCGGTGCGCACGTTCTTCGTCAGCCACTCCGGGCTGACGAGATCCGGGTCTCCGCCGCGGTACATTCCCCGGTTGGCCACCTCCCGGCGGACGATGCGCACGGTGGGAAAATTGTCGCGGAGCCACGCACCGGTGGAATCCTGTTCGCCGATCATGTGAATGCGGAACTTGTTGGCGAAGGCGATCATGTCGCCCTCGGTGCGGGTCGCGCGCACTTTCCACAGCGCCTGCGCGATGTCGGCGGTGCCGCCCCAGGCACAGACCCAGATCGGGCGGGGGTCCGCGTCGTCGCCTGCGGCGATGATCGCCGCGGAGGCTTCGGTGTCGTGGCTGCGGCCGATGGAGTCATTCACCCGGAGCTTGGTGCTCGCGTACGGTTGGCCACTTTTCACCGCGCGCAGCAGGCGCTCGGGGGCCGGATAGTCCGGCGCGTGGAGGAGGAGATTGCGCCGCACCTTCGCAAATGAACCGATCGCCGCGCGGATCATCTCTGGCCGGATGGCCTGCGCGTGCTCGAGTCCGGAGGACGCCACGATCACTTCGAGGTCGAGCATGTTGCTGTAGAGCAGCAGGCGCATGAGGGACTGCGCGGCGTCAGGGTCCGGGCGATCCGTGCGAAAGCTGCTGATATTCGCGAGCACGATGACGCGAGGCTTCTGCGGCGCGCCGAAGATCGGGCCGGGGAGGAGCAACCACACGAGAAGGAGGGCAAGTGGGCGCATGGGCGGGCGGGAGAGATAGCGGTCGGTCGCGGTGCGGGCAAATCAGAAGTCGAGGCGGCGGCGCCCGGCTGCGCAAAGTCTGGCACCGGCGTTGCTTGAGCAGGACGCGTGAGTCGTGCCCTCACCTTTCTATTCCTCTTGCTCGCTGCGTGGTCCGGCTTCGCTGCCGAGACGACCGCGGAGCAGGTGCTCGCCGAGATCAATCTCGCCCGCACCCAGCCGCGGGCTTATGCGCGGATCATCGCCGAAGCGATCCCGCGGCAGCGCACCGCTGCTGGCCGGAGTGCGGCGGAAGAGGTGGTGCGACATTTGGAAAAGATGGATCCGCTGCCGCCGCTCAAGGGCTCGGCGGGCTTGAGTGCGGCGGCCGCTTTGCATGTCGCCGACGCCGGTCCACGAGGGGCGCGTGGGCATCGTGGCTCGGGATTTTCTTCCCCGTGGGATCGCATGGATCGGTTCGGACGCCGCTACGGCACGGCTGCGGAGAACATTTGCTACGGTCCGCGCGATCCGCGCTCGATCGTGGTCATGCAACTGATCGATACGGGTGTCTTTAGCCGCGGGCATCGGAAGAACATCCTGAGCCCCGCGTTTGCGATGGCCGGTGTGGCCTACGGTCCGCATACGGAATACGGGACGATGTGCGTGATCGATTTTGCGGCGTGCTTCGTCGAGCGCACTCCGGCAGGGCGGACGCTTGCAGCGCGGTAGCGCGACGCTCCTGGGGGGCCTGGGCTTAGCTAGCGCCGGATCGTCACCCAAGTCCCGATCGGGATTTCCTTGAAGAGCTTGCGCGCGGCTGTGCCGGGCAGGCGGATGCAGCCGTGTGATGCCGGGCGGCCGGGCAGAGCGCCTTCATGGAGGCCGAAGTCGCGGCAGCTCAGGCGCATGAAGAACGGCATCTTCGCCTCCTTGTAGATGGACGAAGTGTGGTCGCGCTTTTTGTCCGTGACCACGAAGTCCCCGGTGGGCGTCGCGAAGCCCTTGCGGCCGCTGGAGATCGGCGCGGTGAAGACTGGTATGCCGTCACGGAGCAATTCCGCCTTTTGCTCATCGAGCGAGATTTCGATGCGCAGCGAATCACGCGCGGGAGCATCGCCGAGGAGCAGTTGCACGCATTCCGGACTGTCGGCCCATGCGGCGAAGTAGAGCGCGATGAGCTTGGATTTGCCGCGCGTGTAGGCGCCCTTGTTTGCGCCTTTCTCGAGCAGCAGATTCAGGCATTCCTCGCGTTTCAGCGCGGCCGCCAGCATCAGGGCGGTGAAGCCGGGCTCCTTGTCCACGTAGTAGCGCACAAAGCTCGAGCTCACGAGATCGAGGAGCGCGGGATCGGGCTCGGTCTGCAAAGTGGTGTTCGGGTCGAGTCCGCAATCGAGCAGTGTGCGGAGCTGGGTGAGGTCGTTGCGCGCGATGGCGTAGGCGAGCAGCGGCTGTCCGCCTGGAGTGCCCGGCGGCGGTGCGGCGTGCTTTTCGATGAGGCGCCGCGCGCGTGGGCGATCTCCCCCGGAAACGGCGTCGAGCAGCGCGGCGAGCGACCACTCATTCCACTCCACCTTGCCGTCGATCTGCGCGAGCAGCTTCTCGATCATCGTCCAATCGGCGATCTGCAGTGCGTGGCCGAGCAGTCCGCAGCCGTCGCCACAGGTCGTCGCGGGGATCGGGCCCGCATGCATGAGTTGCTCGAAGGTTTCACGCTGGCGCCCGACGATCGCGTAATGCAGCGGGAGATGGCCTTGGGAGTCGGCGACGTCGAGCCGCGCGCCGCGCTTGATGATGGCGGAGAGAAGCTCCACCTGGCCACCGAGTGCCGCCGCCATCGCAGGCGTCGTCCCATTCGCGTCGGCGAGCGCGACATTTGCGTCGGAGTTCACGAGCCGCCGGGCCAGCGTCCAGTCTTTCCGCAGCAGCGCGAGGAGGAGCGGCGTGCGGCCCTCGGCATCGGTGAGATCCACGGGTGAACCTGCATCGAGATAGAGATTGATGAGCGGCCGGTGGCCGGAGGCCAGAGCGACGAGGAACCGGTCCGAACTCGGTTCCCAGCCTAAAAGATCCAGCCGCGCACGGGCGCGATCCTGCTTGAGGATCGCGGACAAGCTCGGAGGCTCACTGCGCGCGACGGAAAGCGCGAAGCTGAGGCCCACACCCACGCAAAGGAGCGCGGCGATACCACGATATTGAACACCCGGGAGAGGACGCATGGAGACGAGTCCGGAAAAGCAGAGGGAAGCTGCCAGAGAGCGGAAAATTTTCAATCCGGGAAACGAACCGCGGCGCGCCTCGGACGCATGCATCGCAGTGCCCGCGTGCAATCCCGCCGGTGCGCTAAGTTGGCTCTTCGAAGCGTGTGAGGGGCAGCACGAGATTGCCCGGCAGCGGCCAGGCGCGCTCCCGGATGCGCGGAGCGAGAGCTTTGGAATTTGCATACGCCGCCGCCATCATCTCCAGCTTTGCATCGAGATTGTCCACGTAGTGCAACACCCAGGCCTCCGGCGTCTTCGGCGGGACCGGCGAGCCGAACTGCAACTCTCCGTGATGCGCGGCGAGCAGATGGAGGAGGTGCAGCCGCACATCTTCGCTCCGCGGCACAAGAGCCTTCCACTCCGCCGCCTGCTGGCTCGCCTGCAGCCGCGTCCAGAGTTTGTTGACGACTTCGATCCCGATCGTGATGTGTCCGAGCAACTCGCCGAGCTCGTCAAAAGGCATCACGAATCCATCCGCGGGCAATCCGTTCTCCCAGAGTTTGCCACAGTCGTGGAAAAGCACGCCGGCGAGCAGCACATCGCGATGCAGCGCCGGGTAGGCGCCCGCGATCGCGTCCGCACTGCGCATCATCTGCGCGACGTGTTCGACGAGTCCACCGCGTCGCGCGTGATGATTCCCGCGCGCCGCCGCCGCCCGACGGAATCGCTCCCCGTATTCCTCGAGAAAAAGCGCCGCCAGGGCTCGCAGCCGCGGATCGCCCAGGCCTGCGGCCACCGCGCAGATGTGTTCAAAGTCCGCCGTCTGCTTCGCGCGCACTTCCGCCGAGCCGCCGAGCACCGCGTCCCGTTCCTCCAGCGTCAGCTCGCGCGCCGTCCACCGCCGCGCATCGACGCCAAATCCCTGGCTCGTCGCAAACTCCCCCGCCACCTCGATGAACGTGCTCGGACTGAGGTGTTCGCACACGGCATACGCCGGCCCATCGCTCCAAGCCCGCAGCGTGATTTTTCCCTCACCGTCGGCCGCGACGAGCTCCCAGTATGGCTTCCCGTCCTTCGTTTCCTTGCGGGTCAGCGTGTCGATCTGTGCGTGCAGACGGGCCTCGACCTTGCCGGAGGCAGCGGCGCGTTTGAGAGTCGCGATGGTGAGGAGTTCCACGGCCCGGGAATGTGAAGCAGTCGCCGACGGCTCGGAAGTGCAATATTCCCGCCAGTTTGATCGCCGCGTTTGCCAATACATTGTAAAGATGCTCCACTTCTTCATCCTCCCGTCCAAATGCCCACGCCCTCCATCCGCACCCGCGCTTTTTCCCTCATCGAACTCGTCGTCGTCATCTCCGTTTTGGCGATCATCGCGGCGTTCTCGGTGCCCGCAGTCACGTCGATGCTGAAGGGGTCGAGTCTCACGCAGTCTTCGCAGCTTCTGGTCGATCAGTTGAACCTCGCACGGCAGCTCGCGTTGAGTAAGAACACGATCATCGAGGTGCGCTTCTACCGGTATTCAGATCCGGATTCACCGGGGGAAGACGTGACCAATCCGAAGGCCGGAAAGTTCCGCGCGATGCAGCTCTTTGAGGTGATCCCGTCGGGTGCGGCCTTGCCCGCGAGCAAATTCAATGAGTTTCCGAACTCCATCATGCTTTCGGCCAATCGCGAGGCTCCGGACTCCGGGATTTCTTCGCTGCTCGACAAGGGGCCGCTGAAAACCTCCGACGACTTTGCGAAGAAGGATTCGTATCACGTGTCGCTCCCGGAACTGCCGAAGGGGATCAAGAAGCAGTACGATTTTGTTTCCTTCCGCTTCATGCCGGACGGCTCGACCACGCTCGGTCCCACGACCCTGTGGTTTCTGACCATCCACGGCATCAACGATCGACAATCGACCAAGGACGGGAAGGTCGGACCACCGGACAACTTCTTCACCGTGCAAATCGACCCGGTGACTGGTGCGACGAAGATTTTCCGTCCGACTGCTGCTTAGTTTTAGGTAAGCAGGGCAACCGTGCGCTTTTCCCGCGCACTGAGCGCGGCGCTGTCCACGATCTGCTGGCCGATGCGGGAGATCTCCGGATGCAGCGGGTCGCCCTGCCACTCGCCGCCTTCGAGCACGTGGAGGAGGAATTGCACGGGGTCCTCGAAAGGCGCGCGCAGTTCAACGACTGGCACGTCATAGCCTTCCGGCTGTTTCCGCGTCTGGACGCGCAGGCGTTCCTCGTAATCAAACGCGGCGATCGTCCCGTCCGTTCCCACGAGCTGGAAGCCGCACGCCGGCGTCGGCTGATGCGTCCACGGATCGGTGAAGGTGCCCCAGCGCGTCTCGATCTTCGAGAGGCCGTGCGCGTAGCGGCAGATGGTGATGCTGTGCTCGTCCACTTCGAGCCCCGCGGGTTCGTCCACGACGCATGTGACTTCGAGCGGCTTGCGTCCACCTTGATACCACGTGCCGAGCGTCGAGCCGTAGCCCGCGTAATCGAGCAGTGACCCGCCGCCGCGCGCGTGGCTGTAAAACCAACTCGCCGCCTTGTCCGCCGCCGTCGGCGTGAG
>JANPIS010000169.1:0-9922 GCA_031425095.1 Chthoniobacteraceae bacterium | reverse complement strand
TTCCGCGTGTTCGCGACCTTCGATGCGCAGAGCGGCTATGCGCCGCGCGACGGTCTCACCCTCGCCGCGGATGGCACGCTGCTCGGCGCTGCACAGGGCGGCGGACGCGAAGGTGGCGGCACGATCTTTCGCACGCCCACGATCCGGCAGGTGCCACCGGTAGCGCTGGACGATGAGGCGCTCACGGTGGATCGCCCGGTGCCGATCGCCGTCCTCGCCAATGACCGGGACTACAATGGCGATCCGCTAACGGTGACGGCGGTGACGCAGGGAGCGCTCGGTTCCGTGGCGGTGGCGGGAAATGCAATCACCTACGTGCCGGGGAGGAAATTCGTGGCCACCGACCGCTTCACCTACACGATCTCCGACGGGCGTGGCGCGACGGCCACGGCGACGGTCCAGGTGCGCAATCCGTTTTTCGTCCCGCACGGCAATTTCCCGTCGTGGATCCTGGACGCGGCCGGCACTCCCGCGGGCAGATTTGGCCTGACCCTCAGCAGGACGGGCGTCTTTTCCGCAACGCTGTGGGTGGGCCGGAAGGTGGCCATTCGCGGACGGCTCGGGGTGAATGGCTCATTCACCACGCCGATCAGGATCGGCGCACGGACCGGCACGCTCACGCTCACGCTGGCTCCGGGCGATCCGGAGCACCTTTCCGGCACGCTGGTTCTGGGTGGAGTGAATTACACGATCGCGGCCGACGCGGGCCTGGGGACAGCGGACGAAGATCTGGTGTCCCAATGGACGCTGCTGCTCCCAGCGAGCGACGATGCGGCGACACCCCGCGGCCACGGCTGGGCGGTGATGACGGTGCGGGCGTCAGGACTTTGCTCGGTCGCAGGGCGCGTGGGGGATGGCACGCCTTTCTCCACGAGCGCAAGAGTGCGGCGGGATCGCACGCTGCCACTACTCGTCCCCATCGCGGGCCGTCCAACAGGCCGGCTCTTCGGCACGCTGGCCTTTCGCGCGGGAGAATTGTTCACGCGTTATCATGGCGCCGGCGCCGGAAGCAGCACTCGTCCCGCGAGCTACGTTGACGGTCTGTTCCGTTGGGAGATTCCGGCGCAGAAGGGGAAGCCCGCTCTGAGCGCCACGCTCACGGTCATCGGGGACTACTTCTACAAGTCCGCACCCGGCGAACGGACCATCGCCTTCGGCGAAGCGCCGGCTCTCACTGGCGCGACGGCCCGGCTCGACCTCCTTGGAGCGACCGGCGAAATCGCGGTCTCTCCGAGCGATGTCGCGACGAGCCTCTCGCCTACGGCCATGAATCTGCGCGTCAAGATCGGTCGGGGCACCGGCACTTTCAGCGGCTCATGGGTGGACGCCGACGGGCTGCCGCACACCTTTAGCGGCGTCGTCTTTCACGCCCAGCGGCGCGCCGTCGGCACAGATGTGCATCCGCTCGGGAACGGGCCGGTCATCTTCACGCCGCGCTAAGTGGCGCCCGAGGCTGCCTCCCTCTCCCGCTACCCGAGCCGCACGTAGGACAGCAGCCCATGCACGCCGCCTTCGCGGCCGAAGCCGCTTTCCTTGTAGCCGCCGAAAGGGCTCGTGGGATCGAACTTGTTGTAGGTGTTCGCCCAGACCACGCCGGCGCGGAGCTTGGAGACCATCTTAAAAATCTTGCTCCCCTTGTCGGTCCACACGCCGGCGCTCAGGCCGTAGGGCGTGTTGTTCGCCCGCTCGATGGCTTCCTCGGGCGTGCGGAAAGTCATCACGCTCAGCACGGGGCCGAAGATTTCCTCCTGCGCGATGCGATGGCTCGCGGTGACGCCGGTGATGAGGCTCGGGGGAAACCAGTAGCCACGCTTCGGTAGCGCACATGCTCTCGGCTGGATGAGTTCGCCGCCCTCGGCGACGCCGGCATCCACGAGCGACTGGATCTTCTCGAGCTGCGGACGTGAATTGATCGCGCCGATGTCCGTGTTCTTGTCCAGCGGATCGCCGACGCGCAGCGTGGCGATGCGGTCGCGCAGCTTGCGCAGCACGGTGCGGTAGATGCCTTCCTGCACGAGCAGCCGCGAGCCCGCGCAGCAGACGTGGCCTTGGTTGAAGAAGATGCCCCCAACGATGCCCTCGACCGCCTGGTCGATCGGCGCGTCTTCAAAGACGAGGTGCGCCGCTTTGCCACCGAGTTCGAGCGTGAGTTTCTTGGGCGAACTGGCGGTGGATTTTGCGATGAGCTTGCCGACATCGGTCGAGCCAGTGAAGGCGATCTTGTCCACGTCGCCATGCTCGACGAGCGCGCGGCCCGTTTCACCCGCACCGGTGATGATGTTCACCACGCCAGGCGGCAGCTCAGCTTCCTGCAAAATCTGCGCGAGATGAAGCGCGGTGATGCTCGTGGTCTCGGCGGGCTTGAGCACGCACGTATTGCCGGCAGCAAGGGCGGGCGCGAGTTTCCAAGCGGCCATGAGGAGGGGAAAATTCCACGGAATGATCTGCCCGCAGACCCCGACGGGCGCGGCTTTCCGGCCGGGGAAGGCGTAGTCGAGCTTGTCCGCCCAACCCGCGTAGTAGAAGAAATGGGCGGCGACCTGCGGCAAATCGAAGTCGCGCGATTCCTTGATCGGCTTGCCGCCATCCATGGTCTCGACGATGGCAAGTTCGCGCGCCTTTTCCTGGAGGATGCGCGCGATGCGGTAGAGATACTTCCCACGCTCGCGGCCCGGCAACTGGCTCCAGCTCTTGAATGCGCGCCGGGCAGCACCCACGGCGCGATCCACATCCGCCGCCGTCGCCGACGCGATCTCCGCGAGCGGTTTCTCCGTCGCCGGGTTGATGGACGGGAAGTATCCGCCACGCGGGGCGACGAACTTTCCCTCGATGAAGAGCTCATAGCGCGGTGCGATCTGCACCGGCACGCTCTCCGGCGCAGGCGCGTAAGTCCACTTCGTGCCAAAGCTCAGCCGGCGCTCGCGGAGCGGCACGGGCTGCACAGTCGCGGGTGCGGCGACGAGAGCGATTTTCTTCGAAAGGGGGGATCGGCGAGGCATCCCGCAAGGCTTGCAGGTTCGCCGCCGGAGAGCAACGCCGCGCAGTCCGCGCCGAGAGCCCTTACTTCGTGAGAATGTCGTCGCTGGTGTAGAGCTTGCGATCAGGACCGGCACTGCGGATCTCCATCTCGTTGCCGGACATCTGATGGAAAAAGACCGCTGTCCCCCACCGATCCACGAGCTCGCCTTCGCCGTTGAGCGCCATGCCTGTCGGAGGTCCAAGTTGCGCCCCTTTCTTGTTCCCACCCATCACGGCTTTCATGATCTCTGCATTGGTACCGGTTGGATTTTCACCAATCACAGTCCGGAAATCTCGCAGCATCAGGCCGATGTTTTCCGCGTCATTGCGCGCGATATCCAAGTCAGGATCGGTGGACTTTTCGAGCGATGGCCGGGGAAAACGATCACCCGGCGCGGACGGCGGCGGCTGTGGCATTGGAACGCCGGGTGGCAGCGCACCAGGCAGAATCGTTTCCGTCGCCGTCACTTCGGGGACAGGTTCGGGTGCGGGAGCTGGCTGCGTCTCAGCAGTTGGCGATATCGCAGGTCCGGGCGCCTCGCCGGAGGGCGGTCGCTTCATGAGGGTGGCGACAACCACGACCGCGAGCACCAAAAGAGGGATGAGAAATTTCTTGTTCATTCGGAGAAAGTAAGATGACGCAGGCGTCGGAGCTTTGCCAGCGTGCGCTGCGCGAGATTTCCGAGCCAAAGATCGCGCGGATGTTCTCCGCGATTCCCAACCCCACGTGATCGCAAGAGCGCAACTCCGGATGATCTCTTCAGCGGGACTCTTTGCCCGCTCAGAGCATAAAGCCCAAATCTCTGGACGCGAAGCGTCCAAGGTTCGGGAAAATGGCATCCATCTCGGAGGAATCCACGCCGAACCATTTGGCCAGCGTGGCCGCATGCTGATCGACCGCAATGGTCGGGATCCAGCGGCCCAAGCCAGTGTCATTCGGGCCATTGATCGCCAACACGGGCAGTTGGCCGTAAGTCTGACCGCCCTTCACCGCGCCTGTAACGCCGCCTGCGCCACCCACGATGATGTGATGACCGCCCCAGCCATGATCGCTGCCCTGGCTGTTGGTCGGCAGAGTGCGGGCAAAATCGCTGGCCGTGAAGCTCGTGACATTGTTCGACTCGCCGAGTTGTTCCATCGCGCGCTGGAACGCGAACATACAAGAACTCACCTCATCCAAGAGCCGGTAGTGTGCGCCCTGCGGGCTCGTTGGCTGGTCGGTTCCGTTCACCGAGACCTGCGAAGTATGCGTGTCGTAACCGCCCACCGAGGTGAAGAAGATCTGACGCTTCATGTTGAACTTCGTCGATCCGCGCGCCTGGATCAGGCGGGCGACCATCTTCAATTCATTGCCGAGGGTGGTATCGGGGAATCGAACATTCCAATACGTATCGAGCGCCGTGTCAGAAATATTGGCGTTCAGCAGATCGCCCTTCGCGATCGCATTCTTGGTCACATCGGCCACTGCCGTCCGCTGCAGATTGATGTCGGAAAGACGGGCGATCGCCTGGAAAGCACGCGACCGCGGACCGCCGCTCGTCATCAGCGTATCTCCAGTCAGGACCACCGCGCCGGTGGTGGACACTTGGTACTGTGAGATCAAGTTTCCGATCTCGAAGGTATTGGCACCGCTGACGGAAACCGACATCGAGATGCTATTCGACGGATTCGATGCCGCGGCATTGACGAGATCCGCAACGCGGCCACCCCAGCCGGTGCTCGGCGGTTGGTCGGGAATCGAGGTCTGCCACTGCGTGACCTGATCACTGTGCGAAAATAGCTGCGGCGGCCGATACGCTTGAAGACCGGAGAGGTATTGCGCACGAGTAGTCGGTCGCACGATGGTTCCCACGTTGAGAACCACGGCCAGCTTGTCTTCCTTGAAGAGGGTTTGAAGTTCCGGGCAGCTGGGATGGAAGCCATACGTGTGACCGGCAGGATCGGTGTAGGGTATCGAACCAGCTGTATTCGCCCACAAGGGGAGCAACGACGACTGCGGGAGCGCGAGATTTCCGCGGATCGAGGTGTAATCCGCGAACGTCGTGGGATCAGTCGGGACGATCCAGTTGTTCGAGTCATTCCCCCCACTGAGAAACACGCAGACCAGCGCCTTGTAGCCGGTCAACGCCGGCTGCACAGCGAGCGCGGAATTGATCAGGCGCAAATCCCGGATGGTGCTCTTGAGCGCCAGCGAGCCGACTGCGGCACAGGAGGCTTGCCGGAGGAAGTCTCTGCGATTCGTAAGTTTAGGATCTTGGTCGGTTCTCATACGGGCTATCGCTGGATGGTGTAATCAGGGCTGGTGAGGATAAGGTGGATGATGGAGCGCAAGCGACCGAGCTTGTCTGTGACGTTAGGAGTCGTGTCACCCTGATTGTAGGGGATCACCGAGACATGGGCGTTGGTCAGTCCTGGAGACGCACTCGGCGAACCCGTGCAATTGACCGGGAGCGTAAACGTGGTGGATGTGCCATCCGTGGCTCCAGTCACAGTGACGACGCGAGTAGTGTTAGTGTTATTTAGCGTCGACGAAAATGCTCCGTCCGCGACACCACTGATGAGAACCGTGTCGAGGGACTTCAACCCGTGAGGAACAGTCGTCGTCACTAAGCACGGATTGCCGGTCCCGATGGATGCGATCGGCGTGGCGATGAAGTTCTTGATGATGTCTTTGGCCGCGAGAGGCAATCGCCCGGCCAACAGCAGCGTGTTAAGCTGTTCGATGAGGACGGAGATATTCTGATTCTGCGTCCACGGCACCCCGGTATTGGTTGGGGCGCCGAGGCCCAGGTTTGCCGCGTTGCCGTTCATCCAACGGCTCAGGTCCATCACCAACGCGTGAGTTCCGGACTTAAAGCTACTGACCCCGGTGGTGCTCCCTGAAGGATTGAAAACACCATTGAAGAGGAAGTTTGCCTGACGCATGGCTGTGGTCTCTGACGTGATCTGGAACTCCGGAGTGGTGATGCCCTGCGAAGCCAGCGTTCCGGCGTACTTGTAGTCGGGCAGGAAGAAGTTGAATACCGTCGTCGAGTTCAGTGGCGTCTGCTGGAGGTCCCCGTCCGTGTTGCTCATCGCAAAGGTGGAGGGACGCGCGGAAATCGTCCCATTGCGGACCAAAGGCTGCGCCTTGAGCGGGAAAGCAATGACCTCGTTGCCGCTGTTCATCGCCGCATTGGCTGCATCCCGGGCCGCGACCGTGAAGGTATTCGCATCAGGAACGCTGGCGACGGTATAAACGAGATCGTTCTCCGTGGAGGTTTCATTGAAGGAAGTCGTATCGCGCGAACCGTAGAAATTGAGGAACACTGTGTCCCCAACGGATAGTCCATGATCGGCCTGCTGTCCGAACGCACCGGCCCCACCATACGACGTGTCGATCGTGATGACTCCAGCCCGACCCGTACTCTGGTAGCTACTGGGGAAGCGCGAGATTCTCAGACTTCCACTGCGCGCGGTAGTATCCGGCGCGGTGATCGTGAAAGTAGTGCCGGACGAATTGCCATTGATGCTGGGCGGCGTTGCCGAGTTTCCGACCGCGCTGGGAATATCGTATGAAGTCGAAGTGGCGACCGTTTGGACCGTTTGGTCGAAACCAGCCAGGCCATTGGCCGTGCCGGTGGTAAAGTCGAAATAGGCCTGTCCTTTGTTTGTACCCGGCAATACCTGCGCCGCCGGGATCACGTTGACATTATTCCCTGGCAAATAGTGCCCAGCCATCGTGATCGTCATCACGCTGGAGCCCGCAGTCTGGCTGTAGGTTCCGACCATCCAGCCTGGAGCGTCTATGGTGTAAGAAGTCGAATTGATGACGTTCACAATGTACGAGCCAGTGGTCGGCGCGGGTTGCGCTCCAGCCGCCGTGGCATCGGTGAACTCCAGGAAGACGCTTTCCCCATCGGTAAGCAGATGCGGAGTGCTCGTGGTGATGGTGATCAGGTTCGAGTTATTCTGAATATACGTTCCAGTCACGTTGTTCGGCCGGAGCGCCCGGGCCGCTTGAGCGACGCGCATGATGGGCTCACGCTGTTTGCCGTAGGCCGGGATCGCGAATTGCGCGGTGCTCCGAGCTTCGTAGTCCAGAAGAATGGCTTTGATCACGGCCTTCATGTCGCCGCGCACGCCGGACCCATTGTCGTTGAACTTCTGCACCACACGGTAGAGGTAATCCCGGGACGGATTAGCGGTCACCAGGCGCTGAATGAGCTGGCGGCAGATGAACGGACCGGTGTTCGGATGATTGAAAAGCATCTCATGCACGGCGGCGAGTTCCTGCGCGGCGAGCGCCTGATACGCGGGGTCGTTGAAATGCGTGGTGATATGGGTCGCATTCGGATCCAACGGCTGGCCCCCCACCGTAGAAAGCCCCGGCAGCACCTCGTTGTTCAAGACGCGCTTCTCACCCGTGAAGTGCCGGGCGGGAATCTCGCGCATCGGCCGAGTCCAGTCCGCCGCAGCACCGAACGCCGTGCGGTAAGCACCGTCGTACGCGTAGTCCCATCCGGTGAAGACATGCGAAAGGCCGACAATCTCCCGCTGGGTGTAGGTATCGATCGGTGCATCCTTGGAGGTGAGCTTCAAGCTGCCATCCGGCCACATCTCGTATAGTCCGATGGTGAAAAGCTGTTTGATCTCGCGGGCGTAGTTTTCATTGGGGCTGCGTCCGACCGAGATATCGGGCTTGTCGTTGCGGAGCATATCCAGATAGCGACCCATTCCCGGAGTGAGGGTGGTGCCGACCACGATGTCCCGGAAGTTGCCGAAGGCATTGGTAGCCAGCGTGTCGTAAAAGTCCGAAATGGCGCGCGCGTTATCCTCCAGTGGCCCCTGACCGGAGACCACGTGGATCTCGCTCAACGCGAAAGCCACGCGCTGCCGGAGCTGGTCCGGGGCGGTCATCGATGCCTTCCACCAAGCGTTGAAACTCAACGAGACGTCAAACGGACCGAAGACATTCCCATACTCACGCGCCAGAACTTCCGGCAGATGCTGGGTAGCGCCAACGAGGAACTGATTGTCGATCCACTTGTCGTAGCGGCTGGCAGGGATCCCCGCAGCGGGAACCGCTCCAGTCGCTGCCAGTGCCTTCAAAGCGGTAATGTCGGCGATGTTGGCCCCAAAGGAAGCCTGCGCAAGGAAGCGGGAAGCTCCGTCATTAGTGCTGCTGTCGTCGGTCCACGCTGGCGGCACCGGCGGCGGGGTGAATGTGCGGGTGCCGCTGGCCAAGGTGAAGTTGCCCCGGATTTCTCCATTCAGATAAGCCGTAGTATGGATATTGATGTAAGCCTTACCCTGCTTGATCAGTTCCACGACTTCGGCCTTGGGAATCGTTCCAACCAGGTTGGGTATCGTCCACTTAAAGCTGCCGTCCGGCTGCAAGCCACTGTCGGCGGGCGGGGCATTCGGATCGAACATGATGCTCGAAGGGCGGGTGAGATACGGGTCGTTATGCACGTGCCAATCCGTCATTATTCCAGTCAGGCCATTATAAGGCGGGTTCAGGAATCCCTGCCGGTCAAACTTGATGTAGGCCACATTGTCATCATCGCTCAGGCGGAAAGTGGCCACTCCCACGCCCTTGGTCACCGCGCCGTTCTGCGCGAGCATCGTGGCTACGTAAAGGGTACCAGGGGTCGAGCCCGGTGCCGGTGCCACATACGGAGAGAGCACATTCCCAGGCACGACTTCGCTCGGCGCGGTGCCAATCTCGCCCGGCTTGAGCCAGCCGACCGCAAGGTTGTCGCCTGCGCCTGTTCCGGCCTTGTGCAGGATTTCGACGTAATACCTCTGCCCGGCCTCCAAGGCGAGCCACGGCGATTTCTGTTTGGCTTCGCCACTCCACGTGCGTGCCGTCGTGTTGCCAGTCGCCACCGAAGCCCGCTTGAGCGCACTGACAGGCTCGTCATCATTTGAAATCCAAAGCTCGGCGGCATTGCTGGCAGCGATCCAGAAGTAGTAATTGCCGGTGGCCGGCGCGGTGAGGTAACCGCGAATGCGAGCGCCATAATTGTCGCCGAAGTCGGTCGGTCCTTCCAAAGAGCTAAGGTTCGTCGTGCCCGTCGGCGATGTGCCAGCCGCAATGACCGTGGAAAGATTCGCCACTGCCGTTCCCGCGACGCCGTTCCAATGTTCGCGCACGATGGAGCCGGCCGGCGCTTCCACATGCAAATTGAGGACCGAGGTACTCGTGCCCGCACCGTTCGTGATCGTGAGCAGGATTTGATAATCGCCTGCGGTTGTCGCCGTGCCACTGATGAGCCCGGCGTTGTAGGTCAGCCCGGCGGGAAGCCCGGAGACGGTGACCGAGCTGCCATTGGTTCCGCCCACCAGATAGTTGAAGGCCGAACCGACGACTGCGGCTGCCTCGGTCGCGCCGGCATGTGCCGCCGGAGCCTGGGGCACTGAGGTGGGATACAGACGCTCCGTCGGGATGACCTGTTTCGTCTGGCTGGGGCTGTACCAATAAAGAATGGCTCGAGCATAGCTAGTATTCTCATACGTATCGAGCTGAATGTCATACCGAGTGCCGCCGACGACAGGGATGCGCACGTAACGCTCATTGCCCATCGAGGACCATTCTTTCAGCGGCTTATTGATGACCTCCACGTTCATAGTGCCAATGCTAGCGTTGGCATACTTGGCCGCCTCAAAATTGACGGTAAAGGCTGTGGTGATGGCCGGATCGACCAACCCACTGAAGGGCGCAATGATAACGACGTTGCCGGGACCGGTCGTGAAACTGGTGCCGTAATTCACGGTGAATGTGGTCGCCGTGGCGGCGGTAACGGTCGCGATTGCGTTGGGCAAGGTACTCAGATTGCCGCTGCTGGGGTCGAGCGCCACGCTCTGGCCGACGGTGACGGTATTGTTGGGAATCCCCAGGCTCGTGTAGTCGATGACAGCA
>JANPIS010000168.1:0-2793 GCA_031425095.1 Chthoniobacteraceae bacterium | reverse complement strand
GGGTGTCGGCGACAGCGGCGGCGCTGCACCGCGGCTCGACTACAAAGTGGACTTTCGGACACCCGGCACCTTCTACGTCCATCTGCACCTGCCTACGCTCCCGGGCTCCGACGACTCGGTGAATATCGGCCTCGATGGTGTTCAGGTCGCCAGCAACCTCGGCAACACCACCGGTTCGTGGCGGTGGCGGACCACCACCGCGACGCTGAATATCACGGTGCCTGGCGTGCATACCTTCCACGTCTGGATGCGCGAAGATGGCTGCGTGGTGGACAAGATTATCCTCACCACCAACCCGACCTTCACGCTTCCGGGCACGGACCTCGGCCCGGCCGGGAGTGCGAAGCGCACCACGGGTCCCGAGTGGCTGCTCACCGTCGCCAAAGGCACGGGCGATGGACAGTACGCCGCCGACAGCATCATCGCCATCTCCGCCGAAGCGCCGCCGACAGACTACGTCTTCGACCGCTGGACCGGCGCGACGACGCGCGTCGGGAACATCTTTGCGGCGGATACCTACATCGCCACCGATCCACAAGACACGACCGTCACCGCCAGCTATCGCCTCTCGCCTTCCGTCGATGCCGACGGCGACGGAATGCGCGACGCGTGGGAGATCACGCATTTCGGAAACACCGGCATCGCTTCCGCCGCGCCCGCGTCGGACTTCGACAAGGACGGCTTCAGCGACCGCGACGAATTCCTCGCCGCGACCACGCCCACCGACGCCGCCTCCCGCCTTGCGCTGCGGCTCGATCGCGCCCTCAACGGCGACGTCCGCCTGCACTGGAACTCCGTGGCCGGCAAGCGCTACACCGTGCTCACGAAATTCGACCTGCGCGACGCGACCTGGCTCCCGCTCTCGATCGGCATCACCGGCGCGGCGCCGTTCACCGAACTCACGCTGCCCGTCGATTCGACGCGGCGTTTCCTGAAAGTCGGCGTGGAGTAACCGCTACGACGACGCTTCGCCGCTCGTCGCGGCATCGCCACCGGCCGTCTTCGGAATCTCCGGCACCGGAAACGTCCCGACCTTCGCCCGGATGATGTCCGCGCGGAGCGTGTCGCGCTCTTCCGCCGCGAGCTTCTGCTGCGAGCCCTTCTGCAAATGCGCGGGCTGCGTCTCCATGAAGAGTTCGTCGATCGGATGCCGGCACTCCTCGGGAAAGAAGCCGAGGTCGATGCCGAGCTTGATGTGGCTCACGAGGTTGAGCGCCTCCTTGCTGCTCATCGAATGCGCGTGCCGCAGGATGCCGTAGCTGCGGCCAATGTGATCGAAGAGCGTGACCGGCTTTTTCTGGAGGAGGGTCGCGCGGGCGTTCTGTTCGTGCTCGATGATTTGCAGGATGACCTTGTTCAAGCGCTCGATGATCTCGTCCTCCTTCTCGCCAAGCGTGGTCTGATTCGAGACCTGGAAAAGGTTCCCCAGCGCCTCCGTCCCCTCCCCGTAGAGGCCGCGCACCGCGAGTCCGATTTTGTTCACGGCCTGGATGATCTGATTGATCTGTTCGCTAAGCACGAGCGCCGGCAGATGCACCATCGCCGAGGCGCGCATGCCGGTGCCCACGTTCGTCGGACACGCGGTGAGGTAGCCGAGCTGCGGGTGAAAGGCGAACTCGAGCCGCTCCTCGAGCTCACTGTCCACCTTGTCGATCATCTTGAAGACGGGCTTGAGCTGGAGCCCGCTGCGGATGCCCTGCATCCGGAGGTGATCCTCTTCGTTGATCATGATCGAGAGCGTCTGCTTTTTGTTCATGACCACGGCACTGCCGACACCCTTCGCCGCGTGTTCGCGGGAAATGAGATGGCGCTCGACGAGCACCTGCTTCTCCAGCGCGGAGAGATCCTGCGAGTACACAGAATGCGCGTCCGCCATCTCCGGCAGGCTCTCGACCGCGGGCTTCACCGTCTCGAGGATCTGCAGGCGCTCGGTCTTCTTCGCCCAGCCAGGGAAGGAGTGATTGCGAATATTGCGCGCGAGCCGAACGCGGCTCGAGACGACGATCTGATGATGCGGACCTTCGCTGCGGAGCCACTCGCCGGAGTTCGTGAGGATATTGTGGATGGCCATGATCAGGATTCCACTTCGCGTTGCTTGATCTCATCGCGGATTTTCGCGGCAGATTCGTAATTTTCCTCGGCCACCGCGCGCCGGAGATCGCGAATCAGAGTCTTCATCTCCTGCTCCCGCTCGATGTTTCGCCGCATGCGCGCGGGGAATTTCCCGATGTGCGCCGTGCCTTTGTGCATCCCCTTGAGCAGCCCCTGCAGACCGTCGGCGAAGGTCTCATAGCAACTCGCGCAGCCGAGTCGCCCGGTCTTCTTGAAATCCTGCTGGCTGAACCCGCAGACCGGGCACTTCTGCACCGAGTTGCCCCCCTCCATCGCCTGCGCGGCCCCGAGCCCAAGCAGCAAATCCGCGAGCGCAAAGCCCGTCGGGTCCGTCACGCCCTTCTCCTTCGAGCACGATTCGCAGAGGTTTACCTTCTGCATCTTCCCATCGACAATTTGCGTCAGGAAAACGGTGGCTTGATTGTGCTTACAGACGTCGCAGGTCATGGGTGTGACTGGTGGTTGGGATCGCGGAAAAGATTCCCGCTCTTGCTCACACTTTGCAACGACCGAGCCCCGATGTCACCTGCCACTTGCAGTCGTCACGTATAGACCGGCGTGCCCGTGGTCTGCGTGAGTTCACGGAAGCGTGCGATCACGCGCTGGGTGATCTCCCCAGGCTTGCCGGTGCCGATGACGCGTTGATCGAGCTTCACTGCCGCGATGACCTCCGCCGCGGTG
>JANPIS010000167.1:0-8388 GCA_031425095.1 Chthoniobacteraceae bacterium | reverse complement strand
GAGTCTGAAGTGCGACACGATCCTCATTTCCGATCTGCCGTCTTTTGAGAGCCTCGACGAAGGCTATCTGCGAGAGGTGAAGGCGAAGGCGGACGGGCTCGGGCTGGAGATCTTTCTCGGCTCATGGAGCATCTGCCCGACATCCGTGCGGTTTAAGAAAGACTGGGGCACGGCTGAGGAGCACGTGCGCCTCGGGTTGCGCTGCGCAAAGACGCTCGGCTCGCCCGTTTTCCGCGTGATCCTCGGAGCGTCGGACGATCGGAAGTCCGAGGGCGGTATCCGCGCGCGGATCGCGGACACGGTGCAGGTGCTGAAGGCATCCCGGCAGGATGCGCTCGATGCGGGGGTGAAGATCGCGGTCGAGAACCACTCCGGCGACATGCACTCGTGGGAACTCGTGGACCTCATTGAAGCCGCAGGGCCGGACTTCGTCGGGGCGAACATCGACTCCGGGAACGGCGCCTGGACACTCGAAGATCCGCATGATGTGCTCGAGAACCTCGGCAAATACACGATCTGCTCGAGCCTGCGCGACGACATGATCTGGGAGACACCCGATGGCGCGACGGTGCAATGGACCGCGGCCGGCGAGGGGCTCATCGACTGGCCGCGCTACGTCGCGCGCTGGCGGGAGCTGTGCCCCGCGACTCCGATCATCATCGAGACGATCTCCGGCTTTGCGCGAAATTTCCCCTACAAGACTGACGATTTCTGGCAGCACTACGACAAGCGCCCCGCCGCGCTCGCGAACTTCGAGAAGCTCGCAAAAAAAGGTCACGCCATCCCGCCCTTCAAGGCGCCCGCTGGCGACGGGAAGAAAGCGGCGGAGCAGGAGTATCAGAAGGGTGAGATCACGCGCTCCATCGCCTTTCTCCGCGAGAAGCTCGGCCTCGGCGTGCGGGCCTGAGCGCCGCTCACTTGCCCAGCTTGGGCGTGGCGAGGATCAGGGTCGATTCGCTGGGCTGCC
Organism: Chthoniobacteraceae bacterium; assembly: GCA_031425095.1. Taxonomy (GTDB): domain Bacteria; phylum Verrucomicrobiota; class Verrucomicrobiia; order Chthoniobacterales; family Chthoniobacteraceae; genus JANNXQ01. The sequence goes on along the minus strand of JANPIS010000167.1, from coordinate 7,421 downwards.
AGCGGTAGCCAAAGCCGAAGCTGAGCGGCGCAGCATTCACCTTCGCGAAGAGATCTCCCAACTGCGGCTGCTGGTATTCGGCAAAAAGCTCGATCGGTCCTGGATAGGTTCCGAAGAGGCGCAGTGTCCACTGCGCGGGATCGTAGTGGCGGAGCGGGATGCCGGAGTCGTCCGCGACGATGGTGCGACAGTGCGAGAGCAGGAAATTGCGCGCGGAGGAGAAACCGTCGGAGTGCATGAGATACGACGCGGCTTTGATGAGGGTGACTCCGCTCCCGAGTTGATCGCAAAATTTCACGAAGCCCGGGTTCGCCCTGATGCCGCTGTCGGAGAGATCGGTCGTGAAATAGTACAGTGTCTGCTCGCGCCCGCTCGGTCCGGTGAACGTGATCCGCGCACCATTGATGCCCGCTTTCCCAGTGGTGAGCGCGCCGTTCTTGTCGAGGCCGACGAACTCCGTGCGCTCGATGCGGCAGCCTGCTCGCGCGAGGAAAACGTAGAGCACCGGCAGTGTGCCGCTGAGTTGCGTGTGGGTGAGATCGACCTTCATGTCCTTCGTGATGAAGAAGGAGAAACGCAGGACGGAGTTCAGCGACTTGCGGAGATTGGCGAGTGACGCGGCGAGGTCTTGCGGAGCAAGGCGCGCGACGTCGGGCAGGGGGCCGATGGGCTCTAGTCCGGCGAGCACGTAGGTCGAGGCGTTCGGGTAGAAGGTGTGCGCGTAGAGTGCGTCCGGTCCGCTGAAGAAATAAAACATTGGCCCATGTGCGGCAAAGGCCGTGGGCATGAACATCTCGGCCCACGTGCGGATCTTCGAGAGCTGTCGCGACTCCAGATCGCGCCACGCCGTGTCGAACTCCGTCGCGTGCGTCACCCACGATTCATCGCGACTCAGCGGCTCCAGCGCGGTGCCGCGCACCGGAACTCCCGCGAGAAAGAGCGCCGTATCGTTCGCGCTCGCGCTTTGCGCCACGGCGACTGCGGGCAACCACAGCAGCGCAACGCAGACGGCGCGGAGAAAATGGCGAACGACCTTGGTCATGCGCTCGGATTCGCACGCTCCTGATTGCCGGGCGACAAAAAATAAACGGCCAGTCCGAGCGCCATCGTCGCCATTCCGGCCAGCGACTCCATCGGATTCGAGCGCACCACGTGCGCCATCATCCAGGCAGAGATCGCGAGGAAGACGAGCGGCGTGAATGGGTAACCCCACGTGCGATAAGGCCGCGGGAGTGCGGGCTGCGTGCGACGAAGGACGATGACGCCGAGCACCGTCGCGAACGAACAGCAGATGAGGCTGAACTGCACGTAAGTCAGCACCTTCTCGAAGCTGCCCGTGAGCAGCAGTGCGGTCGCGATCACCGCTTGCGTGAAGATCGCGCGGGCCGGCAGTCCGCGTGCATTCTTCGGCGCCAGCCAGCGGAGCGCGCGCCAGTCTTCGCCCATCGTCATCGTCACGCGCGGTCCGGTCCACATCATCGCGGCGATCGCGGAGACCAACCCTGCACAGATCAGGATGGACATCACCTTCGCGCCCCCGATGCCGAAGATGTGATTCCCGGCGATCAGTCCGATCTCCACTTTGCCGGCCAGCTCCGCAATCGGTGTGCTGCGGAGGAAGGCCGCGTTCAGTGCGAGATACAGGGCCATCACCAGCGCGGTGCCGAGGCCGAGCGAGAGCGGGAGATTGCGCGAGGGATTGCGCACTTCACCGACGATGTACACGGAGCCGTTCCAGCCCGAGTAGGCATACATCACATACACGAGGCTCACGGCGAAAGGGCTGCTGGCGATGAGCCGCCCGTCGCCAGCGACCGGCAGAAAGGAAATCGGCTGCGACTGCCCCGCCAGGAATGCCGCAGCCACGACGGCCAGGATCAGCGCGACCTTCAGCAAGGTGGCCACATTCATGAATGCACTGCTGAGTCGGGCGCCGCTGAGCAGCAGGACCGTCGGCAACCACAACACCACGAGCGAAAGCCACACCGGGCTCGCGCCGGGCGCGAGCGGAGCGAGGTATCTGCCGAAGGCCATGGCCGCGAGCGCGACCGGCGCGGCAAAGCCGACGGTCGCGGAGATCCAGCCCGCGAGAAAGCCGGCGGCGGGGTGATAGATGCGTCCGAGAAAGTGATACTCGCCGCCGGAGCGGGGCAGCGCCGCAGCGAGCTCGCCGTAGCACAGCGCACCGCAGAGCGCGCACACGCCGCCGACCGCCCAGAGCACGAGGATGGCAAAGCCCGACGGCAAATCGCCGACCTGGAAGCCGAGGCTCGTGAAGACGCCCGTCCCGATCATGTCGGCGACGACGATGCAGGTGGCCGTGAGCAGGGAGACCGTGCGGACGTCGGCGGTCTTCAAGGGGGCGGGGCGATTTCCATGGAGGATGCGAAGCGCGGTGCGGAGTGCGCCGCGTGTGGGTCACTTCTCGGGCAGACCGAGTTGGGCCAGCGCCTCGCGATACTCTCTGCGCGCCGAGCTCGCCTCGGTGAGATACGAGCGGGCCTCCGCATTCATGCGGTGGGCGAGCAAATAGAGACCAAGTCCCCATTTCCGATCGGCGATCTGAGCTGCGGTGAGGGGCGGGCGAAGGACCGCTTGCACGGCGCCGACGATCGCCCGCGGATGGACGTTGCTCCAAGGCGTCTCGAATGGTCCGCGCGGAGTCATGACTTTGAGCTCGGCCTCCGTCGGGATCCAAACGCCGGGGCCGAGCTTCGCCTTGGTGATCGTCAGCACTTCGACCTGGTAGTTGGCTCTGCGGAGATCGCTGAAGAACTCGCTCTTGAATGTCGCCATCCAATCGGTGCGCTGTTGCATCAGTTTCAACTGTGCCCCGTTGCTTTGCCCGCGCAGGTTCACGGTGGCCACAAGATCACGCGCCTCCTTGCAACGGAGCTGGCGGATCAGGTCGTCGAGGCGGGGCTGGAGCCCGCCGAGGAGCGCAGCGTCGGCGGCGTCGAGGGCCGCCATCTTCGCGGCCTGCTCGGCTTCATAAGCCGCGACTTCCGTCGCGAGCCGCGTTTCGAGTGTGGTGAGTTGCTCCGCCAGCGGGCCCGGATGTTTGAGTTGCGTGCGCGCGTCGCGGACGGCTTCGAGCGCGGCTTTCTTTTTTTCCGGCACTTTGGCCGCCTGTTCGGCCTCCGTGCCGCGCGTGAAGGCCCGGTAGTCGTCGATGAACGACGCGGCGAGCGGCTGATACTCCGCGATCCACGCGTGTGGATCCGCGGGCGTCGCCGATTGGAAGCGCGTGAAGTAACTCACCGCGTCTGGGTGGTTGCCGGCGGTCCAGTTTTTCACTCCAGCCAGCAACAGCCCGAACGCTTCGTGATTCGCGGGATCGAGTTTTTCCGTGAGCGCGGCGGCGGGCGCCGTTCCCGCGGCTGCGAGAGTCGCCGTGTCGGCGAAGAATTTCCCCGGGGCTTCGGTCGGCGCAGTGGACGTGAGCGGCGCACGCTGCGCGATCTCCGCGGCGCTCGCGACGGCGTCGGCGGGCTGTCCGGCGAGAAATTGGGCGAGGACGACTTGCAGTGCATTCCAGCTCCGGAGCGGCTGCGGCACGGTCTCCACGTCGAGCTTTCGGAACGCTTCGACTGCCTGCCTCGCGAATGCGGAATCGCCAGCCGCGAGGAGCTTGCGGGCCTCCGCCGAGCGCTCCGCGGCGTCGGCCATCATCACGATCTTCGGTGCGACGACGGGCGCCAGCTTCGGTGTGCGATGGGCGAGATGCTGCTGGTAGAAATAGATGCTCGCGCCGATCGCGATGGCGGCGACGCAAAGCTTTACCCACGGCGTGCGCTTGGCGGGCGGCGCACTCCTCGGTGGCGGCGCCTGCCCTTCGGTGATCGCGGTGCGCGCATACTGCAGATGCTCGATGAGTTCCTCGTAGCTCTGGTAACGCTCGTCCGGATTTTTCCGCAGCATGCGGTTGATCACGAAGTTCGTGGAATTCGAGACATCGGGCGCGAAGCTTTGCAGGCTCACCGGCTGACTCTTCAAAGTCTTGAGCACAACGATCGAGGCGTCCTCCGCCTCATAGGGCGGCCGACCTGCCATCGCGTGAAAGAGCGCCGAGCCGAGCGAGTAAATGTCGCTACGAAAATCCTCCTGTGGCGGCGAATCGAGCTTCTCCGGCGCCACGTAGTACGGTGTGCCCCACACTTCGCCGCCGATGTGGCCCGACTCGTCGGCGAGCGCCGCGAGGCCGAAGTCCACGATCTTCGCCGTATGCGCATCCTTGAAGAGCATGTTGCCCGGCTTCACGTCGCGATGGAGCAGGCCGTTGCGCCACGCGGCCTGCAACCCGCGGGCGATCTGGATGCCGACATCGAGCACCTGCACCTCGGCGACGCTGCCCTGCAGATTGATGAGGTCGTCCAGCGAGCCTTTGTCCACCAGCTCCATGACCATGTACACAATACCGCGGTCCGAACCGGCGGAGAAGACACTCACGACGTTCGGATGATTAATCGCCGCGGTGATCGCGGCCTCTTTCTCAAACTGCATGACGAGCGACTCATCCGTCATGTGCTCCGTGCGGAGCAGCTTCAGCGCGACCGTGCGGTTCAGGCTTTCGTCGAGAGCCCGATAGACTGCGCCCATTCCGCCCGAGCCAATGATTTCGATCAGTTTGAAGTGGTGAAAGTGCGTATTCACCACGTTCGGGTGATTGCACTCGCCGCAGATGACCGTCGTTAGCGGAGGAAGATCCGATACGTCCATCGGAGCGCCGCAACCTTCGCAGGAGTGAAAAGTGATATCGTCAGAGCTATCCGCCATGGCTCGGACGCGAGCGTATCACGGAAGGTGAGCCCGGCAAGGATTGCCCAGTGCCCATGGACCGGCGCTACGGTCGCGGTGGAATCGCGGGCGGCGGCGGAGGCGTCGCGGATGTCGGGACACGGGGGACAGTCTTCGGAGGCGGCGGTTTTTGTGGCGGCTTTCCGGCGGGCTTCCCGGGTGGCGGCGGTGGCGGGATCGGGCCGAGGCTTTTGCGCAGCGCGTCGAGCTTGGCCCGCATGCCGCCGCTCGCCTTCAGATTTTTCTTCGCCTCGTCGAGCACGGTGACGGCCAAGCGCTTCATCTCCGGCGTCGTGGCCATCTTCACCGCGGTGGTCGCGTCCCGATACTGCCGGAGGTCACTGAGGTGATCGGTGATGAGAGGTTTGTAAGCGGCCACCCACTCGGAGCCGATCGCCTGTGTCTCGTCGAATTTGCGGAGGAAGAAGTCCGCTTCCGCGAAGCGCTGGAGGTACCAGTTTTGCAGGCCGAAGATCAGCAGCGCGAGCGACTCGTGATTCTTCAGATCGAGCCGCCCCACCACATTCATCGGCACTGGCTTGCTGCCCGCGGCGGCGGAGGCCGTATCCACGAGGAACTCGATCACCTTGCGCGTCGCGGGGTCCGTCTCCCGGCCGCGCGTCTCGATCTTCCGCAGGGCGGTCTGGCCTTCGTCGAAAGTCCCGGCGCGGAAATGGGAGAGCGCTTCGTGCAGGTTCACCCAGTCCACCATTGGCCGCGCGAGCTTGGCCTCGCCGAGCTTTGCGAAGGCCTGCGCCGCGCTGGCTGCGTCGCCGCGGAAAAGTTCCTGCCGCGCACTTTCATACGCCGCATCGTGCTTCGATCCCCTCGTTGCGCCCACGATCGAGACCGGCGGAGGCTTTCCGCCGCCAAAAATCCGGTAAGCGAGGAAGCCGCCGCCGCTGAGCACCATCAAGGCGAGCAGGCCGAGCACGAGCCAGCTCATGGCCTTCTGCTGCGCGGCAGATTCGACGATCACGCGCTTCGGTTTCTCCACGGGTTGCGCCGCTTTTTCGTCGATCTCGCGCCTGGCGTATTCGAGGTGGGCGATCAGTTCGTCGTAGCTCTGGTAGCGCTGGTCGGGGTCCTTGCTGAGCGTGCGATTGATGACGAAGGCGGTGGAGCCGGAGACCCAGGGCGCGAAGGCCTGGAGGCTTACGGCTTCGCTCTTCAGGTGTTTCAGAGCGACGAGCGAGGCATTCTCCGCCTCGAAGGGCGGGCGGCCTGCGATCGCGTGGAAAAGCGTCGCGCCGAGCGAATACATGTCGCTGCGGAAATCCTCAGGCTTTTGATCGAGCTTCTCCGGCGCGACGTAGTAAGGCGTGCCCCACACTTCGCCGCGCGCCGCGGCAGCATCGACGGCGAGCATGGCGAGGCCGAAGTCCACGATCTTTGCGGTGTGCGCGTCGGCGAAGAGAATATTGCCGGGCTTGATATCGCGATGAATCAAGCCGTGCTGCAGCGCGGCGCGCAGGCCCTTGGCGATCTGGATGCCGATGTCGAGCGCCTGCGCTTCCGCGACCCGCTCCTGCAGGGTGATCAGGCTGTCGAGCGTGCCTTTGTCCACCAGCTCCATGGCGATGTAGAAGCGATCGCGATCGTAGCCGGTGGTGTACACCTTCACCACATTCGGGTGATTGATCGACGCGGTGATCGACGCCTCGGCGGCGAGCTTTTCGATCTGCGCGGGATCTTCGGATTCCTCGCGGTGTAGGAGCTTCAGCGCGACCGGCCGATCCAGGCTCACATCGCGCGCCTTATAGACGACGCCCATGCCGCCGTGGCCCAACACTTCGATCAGCTCAAAGGGCCCGATCATCCCGCCCACCGCATTGAGCGTGTGGCACGCCGGGCAACTCACCTCGGCCAGCGGCTCTTCGTCGGAGACGTCGAGCATCGCGCCGCAGCCCGCACAGGGCTGCAATTGCTGGGGAGTTGGTTCGTCCACGGAGGATGATTATCGAAGGCGCGAGGCGGGTTGCGCGTGTGTTTATCGCATCTTTCTCCAGCACAGCCTCACATCCGTCAACCCGGAGCCGGACGTCCGTCGTGGAAAGTGCGAGCGGCAAGGGCACCGGCGCGGCGTGAATTGGGCTCGCCCGCCCTTCCCCTCTCCACCTTCACTCTCCACCTTCCCATGCTCTCCGCAGAATACATCGTCGCCCCGGAAGCCGCGGGTGAACGGCTCGACCGCTACCTCGCGGCGGCGGCGCCGGCGCTCTCGCGCTCGCGGTTGCAGGCTCTGATCGCGGAAGGGCACGTCACGCGCAACGGCGCGCCGAGCAAGGCCAGCGCACGTTTGCAAGCCGGTGATCGCGTCGTGCTGGAAGAGCCGCCCCTGCGGCCGACCGAGACGTTGCCGGAGGAAATTGCGCTCTCGATTCTCTACGAAGACGCCGACCTGATCGTGATCGATAAGCCGGTGGGCATGGTCGTGCATCCGGCAGCGGGCAATTGGGACGGCACGCTCGTCAATGCGCTGCTCCATCACTGCCGCGATCTCTCCGGCATCGGCGGCGAGCGGCGTCCCGGCATCGTGCATCGGCTGGACAAGGACACGAGCGGCTGCCTCGTCGCCGCGAAGAACGATTTCGCGCACGAGCGGCTCGCGGCGCAGTTTGCGG
>JANPIS010000166.1:0-2656 GCA_031425095.1 Chthoniobacteraceae bacterium | reverse complement strand
AGGTAGCTGCCGGCGATGAAGGCAAAGAGATAGAGGAGCGCTTGTTGTTCGCGCTTCACGTTCAGCACGGCGGCCACGGCGAGCAGGAGGATGAGCGGACTCGCGAGCAGCAGATCGACAAGGTAGCGATACCAGGGACCGTCGCCCGTTGCGATGGCATAGCGGAGCCCCTGCGCTTTCACGACGAGGAGCTGATACGTGGCGATGAAAACTTCCGGTCCACCCGCGAGCGTGACCAGCACGGCAAGACCGACCGCAGGCCCGACGATCGTGCAGACCATGAGCTTGCCAGTGACGCGTCCCCACTTTGCCCAATGCGCCGCAGCGATGGTCCCGCAGAGTGCCGCGGTGACGAAGGCCGAGTTCTCCTTCGTCAGCACCATGAGCCCGAGCGTGACGGTGTATGCCGCGAGCCAGCGTGCATCGCTCGGTGCCTGGAGATTTTCCCACAGGAGCCAGAGTGCGGTCAGCGCCCAGAAGGCGAAGAAGCCGTCGATCAGCCCATGCTGAGACATGTGGAGTTGCGTCGGCGCGCAGGCCATGAGCGCGGTGACGGCGAGCATCGCGCGATCGCCGGCAATGCGGCGGGCGAAGACCGCGGCGACGAGCAGCGTGAGGCAGGTGAAAAGTGCGGAGACTCCGCGCAGCGACCGCAGGGTGGGATTGCGGTCCACGTCTTCGAGTGTCTCGACCTTCGTGTAAGGCGCGTCGCCGTAGAAGGCCGCCCGCCACGTGGCCGCGCAGAAGATGTAGAGGAAGCGTGTCGGCGGCAGGAAGGCCTTCTCGGTGGCGCGCTGGCGCACGACGTACTGCTGCGCAATTTCGGGATAAGCGGCGACGCCGACGGTATCGACCTGCTCGACGTAGGCTTTGTAGAGATTTTCGTCGAAGCCGACCCACTGGAAGCCATGCCACGGGATGCAGCGCAGGGTGATACCGATGGCGAGGATCGCGGCGAGCGCGAGCCAGGTGCGGAGCGGCGTGCCGCTGGGGCTGGTGGTGGCGGCAGCCTCGCGAGGAGGCGCGACTGGTGCAGAAACAGGCGGGGACGCGAGGGTCAGGGCGATCGAGTCGGACATAGGTTGGTGGTTGAACAACCGCGTCTGCATAGCCAATGGCGTGCCACGTGCCGCCGGGCCCTCCGGCGCGCTATGGACGAACGGCGCTGATCGCTTTGTAGTCACCGCCCCAACCTTCGCCAAAGCGCTCGAGCATCCATTGGCCGACATTGTGCAGCGGGGCCGTGATCCAGCGCGGCCATTGTACATAAGCCAGCGCGAGACGCACCGGCCAGAAGTGCATCTCCCGCACCCGCAGATCGCGGAAGCCAGCGTCCGCAAAGATGCGTGTGAACTCCCCGACATCCATGTCCAGCACGCGGTGGAGAAAGCCGCGGTGCACGGGTTCGAGCAGGAGCAACTTTCCGCCTGGGCGCAGCGCGCGATGGAGGCGCAGGGCGAGCTCCCGGAGATCGGCGGCGCTGCGCGAGGCGATGGCCACCGAACCCCACGAGACGACCGCGTCGTAGAGGTGCGCGCCTTCGAGTTCAAACATCGAGCCGACTTCGTAGCGCGGGTTGGCGCCGGTGGCCACCCGCCGCGCGATGGCGACCGCCTTTTCCGCAAAATCCAATCCCACGACTCGCGCGCCGCGGCTGGCGAGATGCCGGGAAATCCGCCCGGTGCCGCAGCCGAGGTCGAGCACATCGCGGCCGGTGACGTCGCCGAGCTCCGCATCGATCACGGCGAGCTGGTCCGTCTGGTAGAGCCGATTCAGAGAATTGTTTCGCCACATCGAGACGGCTTCGTCTTCGAGGTGGCTGGCCTTGTCGTTCCAGAACTCCGGCCGACTGTACACTTCGTGCCGGCGGCGCCGATCCTGGAGCATTTTCGCGAGACTAGGCATGGGCGGAAAAAGGTCAGGCCGCCTGATCGAGCGCGCGCAGTGTTTGCACTGTAGACTGAAGTTCGGCGTCGGTGAGCTTGTCGTAGTAGGGCAGATCGAGTACGGCGCGCCCGAGGGCATGGGCGCGGGTGAAAGTCGGCGGACACGCGATGTGCGTGAAGCTGAAGGCGAAGTCCACGCCGCGGGCGTTGGCGGCGCGATACCAGGCGAGCTTGTCGACCTGCACGCGGATGGGGAAACGGATGCACGCCCACTCGCCGTCTCGATCGCCCGGTGGCAGTGCGAAGTGGCGGGCGCCGGCGAGTTGCTCCCGATACTTCGCGTGGAGCGAGCGGCGCCGCGCGACGATCGCGTCGAGACGGGCGAGTTGCGGCGCGGCGATGGCGGCCTGCCACTCGGTCACGTCGTAGCGATAGAAGGCCGTGCGCGCAGGTTCGAGTGCGCTGGTCTCGGCGGTGTAGCGACGACGCAGCGCGCAGGTGTGGTAAAGGCGATACAGCCACGGATTCGTGAGCAGCACGTAAGCGACGCCGAGTGCAAAGAGCCGCCGCTCGTGGCTGGGCGGCATGGGTTCGATCTCCGCTTCGTAGCCCGCGCAGATGCGCGTGAGGAGCTCCGGCGTGCGTGCGATCACGAAGCCGGCCTTGAGCGGCACATTGATGAGCTTGGTGGAGTCGAAGCTGAAAAATGCAGCATCCCCGAAGGTACCGGTGAGCCGTCCGCCGACGCGCGTGCCGAGCGAGGCAGCGCA
>JANPIS010000165.1:0-1803 GCA_031425095.1 Chthoniobacteraceae bacterium | reverse complement strand
AAGCTCGATATTCTCGATGACCCGGTGCGGATGTATCTGAAGCAGATGGGGCAGGTCCCACTGCTCACGCGTGAGCAGGAGGTCGAGATTTCAAAACGGATCGAAGAAGCCGAGATCAACGTCCAGAAGCACATCAATCGCTTTGGATTCATCGCCCGCGCCTACCTTGACCTCGCCCAGAAGCTTATGGAAGGCCGCGAGCGTTTTGATCGCGTGATCCTCGATAAGAAAATCGAAAGCCGCGAGCGCTACATGAAGACGTTGCCCCGGCAGATGCAGCAGCTCCAGCAGGCCGCAGAAAATTGCTCCACGACCTACCGCAACTACGTCGCGCACGGCGGAAAGAACCACGACACGAAATCCTTTCACGACTTCGAGAAGACCCACGCTTCGATTCAGCGCCTTTACCCGAAATTTTTCTTCAAGCAGAAGGTCACCGAAGAATTCGTGCATCTTGCGGACGAAGCGCACCGGCAACTCGTGCTCTGGCAAAATGAACTCGCCAAGCCCAAGAAGCAGCAGGCCCGTGCGCACGGTCATCAGCCGATCGACTACGCGGCGAAGATCAAGGACCAGACCCTGCGCATGTGGATGGGGCCAGAGGAATTCATGGCGGAGTATCAGGAGCTGAAGGCGTGGCTGAAGAAAGCGCTCAAGGCGAAGACCGAGATGGTCGAGGCGAACCTGCGCCTCGTCATTTCCATCGCCAAGAAGTACACGAATCGCGGGCTGTCGTTCCTCGACCTGATCCAGGAGGGCAACATGGGCCTGATGAAGGCGGTGGAGAAGTTCGAATACCGCCGCGGATACAAGTTCTCGACTTACGCCACGTGGTGGATTCGCCAGGCGATCACCCGCTCGATCGCCGACCAGGCACGCACGATCCGCATCCCGGTGCACATGATCGAGACGATCAACAAGCTGATGCGCGTGCAGAAGCAGCTCGTGCAGGACTATGGCCGGGAGCCCACTCCGGAGGAAGTGGCGGATGAGATTCAGCTCCCCGTCGAGCGCGTCCGCGCGGTGCTCAAGATGGCGCAGCAGCCGATCTCGTTGCAATCGCCCGTCGGCGAGAGCGACGACACGAGTTTCGGCGACTTTATCCCCGATGTCTCTGCGGAAGACCCGAGTGACGTGACGGCAATCACCTTGCTGAAGGAGAAGATCCGCGACGTGCTGGACACCCTCACCGAACGTGAGCGCCAAGTGCTCGAGCAGCGATTCGGCCTCGTGGACGGCTATAGCCGCACCCTGGAGGAAGTCGGCCGGCAGTTCCGCGTCACCCGTGAGCGCATCCGTCAGATCGAAGCGAAGGCGCTGCGTAAGATGCGCCACCCGACCCGGATCCGGCAGCTCGAAGGTTTCCTCGAAGCCCAGCAGGCATAAAGGCCGGTTGACGGCGTTTAAGGTCAATTGGGGCGCAACTTCCCCCTTGGCGGTGCGTTTCTTCTAGCGTGATGAATCACGACGAACGCGACAATCTATGGGAACTGTTGGGCCGCGCCCGCGAGCCGAAGGTTTCACCCTTTTTCGCGCGCGACGTGCTCCGAAAGCTTCGGGCCGAGGAGTCCGCCCCGGGAGGCCTCCTTGTCTGGCTTTTGCGACGCTGGCCGATCGCGGCGGCGGCAGCTTGCGCTCTCGTATTTGCCGGTGTCACACTCGTGCCCCGTCCCGAACCAGCGGTTTCTGTCGTGGCGATGGCCGAGCACGTGAGTGCGAGTCCGGACTACGCGGTGATCGGAAATCTCGACGAATTGCTGGCGGCCGAAGAAAGTTCTGCATGGCTCACCCATTCCGTCGACT
>JANPIS010000164.1:0-2385 GCA_031425095.1 Chthoniobacteraceae bacterium | reverse complement strand
AGTCGCGAGTCGCGCCCGGCCAGTAAGCCGCGCCATCCACCGTGCCGCGGTCGCAAAGCAGCGTGCGGCCTGGATACAGCGCCGCTTGCACGTCTTCGAGATTCCGCTGCACATGGTAGATGCTCGTCTGTGCGAAGCGTGATGCGTGCGGCTCGCGTGAGCGCGGGAAGCCACCTTGGAAAAGAATCGTCGCGGCCTCCGGCACGATGATGACGCGGTCGCCGATCTCCCGTCGGAACAGGTCGGCAGCGGTCGTCTTCCCACCGCCGGGGCCGCCCGTGAGGACGATGCGGCAGCAATCCGGGCATCGACGTGTCGCTTTCATGGCCTTGGTGTGACTGAGCGATACGGGCGCTGCTGCTTCGGACGCACCGCACTGCGCTCGATCACAATCGTCGTCGCGAAGCGTTTTCCAAAAAACGGGGTGCGATACCAGGTCGTCACTCGTGCGCCTTTTGTCAGCTTGGCGGCGGTGACAGAGCGGGCGCCTTCGACGAAGATGGTGCGGATATTCCAAACCAGAGTCAGCGGAGTTGCCTCACCTTGGCGTTGGATGCGCAGGATGCGGGCATCCCGGTCAATCGTCTCGATGGCTCCAATGCAGCATTGGACCCGAATGGTGCGGCCATTCTGCTCAATCGTCTCGATTGTTCCGCTCTCGGCGCGGGATCGCGGAGGTCGGGCGGAGGCTTGGGAGCAGGTTGCGATGAGAGCAGGTTACGATGAGAGCAGCACATAATGCTGCGCAGACGGTGGTCGTTGGTATTCGGGCTTTAGTGTTCATGAGGTAGATAGTGAGAGGGGTGAGTTATCGGGCGCGGTTAAGACGACTCGCTGAGCGCGTTTCCATTTCCACTCCTCGATGGCGGAGAAGAGGCAGGGGACGATGAACATGGTGATGACGCTCACGGCCATGCCGCCGAGGGATGGCAGCGCGATCGGTTTCATCACGTCGGCGCCGCGGCCGGTGGCCCAGAAGACGGGGAGCAGACCGAAGACGGTGGTGCAGACGGTCATGAGGTTGGCGCGGATGCGCTTCAACCCGGCTTGAACCACGGCCTCGCGGATCTCGGCGATGCTTCCCGGTTTGCTGTGATCGAAAATGTCTTCGAGGTAGGTGGAGAGCACGACGCTGTCGTCATCGACGACACCGAGGAGGACGAGGAAGCCTACCCACACGGCCACGGAGAGGTTCACGCCCCAGATTGGCAGCAGCAGAAATCCCGCGGAGAGCGAGACGGCGACATCGAGGAAAATGATCGGCGCGATCCACTTTCGCCGGAAGCCAAGGTAGAGCGAAAGAAACATCAACGCGATGCAGGCGGGCACGAGGATTTGCATCCGCTTGGTGGCTCGCACCTGGTTTTCAAATTGCCCGCTCCATTCCCAGAAATAGCCGGCGGGGAGTTTGAGCCGACCATCCTTGAGCGCGGCTTGCAGCAGGCGCTCGGCGTCTTCGACCACGCTCACTTCGTCGCGGTCGCGCGTGTTCATGGTGACGTAGCCGACGAGCAGGCCGCGCTCGCCTTTGATCTCCTGCGGCCCGAGGACGCTCTTGATGGTGAGCACTTGCGCGAGGGGCACCTGCGCGCCGGTGCTGGTGGGCAGGAGGATCTTTTCCAGCTCGGGAATGTCTTCCCGAAACTCGCGCAGGTAGCGCACGCGGATGGGGTAACGCTCGCGGCCTTCGACCGACTCCATGATATTCATGCCGCCGATGGCGATCTCGATCACGTCCTGCACATCGCGGATGCTGACGCCGTAGCGCGCGATGCGGTCGCGATCGATCTCGAACTCCAAATACGGCTTCCCAACGATCCGATCGGCGACGATGTCGGTAGCGCCGGGCACTTCCTTGACGAGTGATTCGATTTGCAGGCCGATGCGTTCGATCTCTTTCAAGTCGCTGCCGTAAATCTTCACGCCCATCATCGCGCGGAAGCCGGTCTGGAGCATGACGAGGCGCGTCTGGATCGGCTGGAGGAAAGTGGGCAGCACGCCGGGGATCGCGGTCTTCTCCTGAAGCTCGGTGAGGATTTCGCCTTTCGTGATCTGGCGATGTTCCGGCGCGAAGAAGGCGAGCGGTTTTTTGAGCCAGCCCGGCCATTCGGAAAACCAGCGCTTCACCGGGAGGTGCCGCCAGTCGCTCTCGGGCTTGAGGATGATGATGCTCTCCATCATCCCGATGGGCGCGGGGTCGAGCGCGCTCTCGGCGCGGCCGAGTTTGCCGACGACGCTCTCGACCTCCGGCACGCTGGCGATGGCCATGTCCTGCTTCGCATTCACCTCGATGGCCGGGCCGAGGCCGGCCTGCGGCAGCAGCGAGGGCATGTAGAGAAAGGAACCTTCGTCGAGCGGCGGGATGAACTCGCGGCCGATGCCGGG
>JANPIS010000163.1:0-2536 GCA_031425095.1 Chthoniobacteraceae bacterium | reverse complement strand
GGTGAAGATCGGCGCCGCGACGTTCGACGTCGCACCCACGATGGGCGGACGTTCCTGGGGCCTCATCGGGCATCCGGAGTTCGGCGAGATCTTCGCGGAGGTGAACGAAAGCCTCGTTCTTCAAGTCGCCGCTTCTGCCGCCAGTAACGTTGCAGGCGAGACGCTGGACGAGATCGTGACGCGGGTCTCGAAAGCCTGGACCGCCCGAGGGATTCCGCAGAGTAGCGACTGATGACCCTGCTCCCATGGCCGGCCCGTCGCCGCCGTCGCACTGACCTCGGCGTCACGCCGAGAGCGCGTGCTCGTCGAGCCAGGCCCGCACGAATCGCCACGTCGCATCGGGGGTTTAGGAGCTGCCGCGGCGCTTGAGTTCGTCGATCTCCCGATCGCCGTCCGGGCCGCGGACGATCGTCGTGGCGGGCGCGGGCTTTTCCTTCGGACACCCGCATTGAGTGGGCGCTGATCGTCGCGGCCATCGCGCTCGTCTGGACGGCCGAGGCCGTGAATACGGCGATCGAAGCGGCGGTGGACCTCGCGTCACCAGAGCAGCATCCGCTCGCCGGAAAGGCGAAGGATGCCGCCGCGGGTGCGGTGCTGGTCGCCGCGATCGGGGCGGCGATCATCGGTGCCTGCGTCTTCGGTCCGAAGCTCGCCGGTTGGCTCGCCGGGGCGTGACGCGCGGCCAGCGCACTCCGTCCGCGCCCCGCTAGAACTGCTCCAGCAGGTAGCGGATCAGGTCCGTGGAGGTGACCAATCCAACGAGTTTTTGGCCGTCGCTGACGACCGGGAGGGAGTGGTAGTTGCCTTGCACGAGGAGCTGCGCGGCTTCCCGAATGGGCGCGTTTTCCCGCACCGCGACGGGATCTTTCTTCATGAGCTGCTCGAGCGTCATGGTGTGATCGAGCGTCGCATCCACGGCCCGTTCGTCCGCCTGGAAGGCATCTCCGAAGCTCACGCGGAGCACGTCGGAGTTGCTGATGATGCCGACGAGCTTTTGCCCGCTCACCACGGGGATGTGGTGGATGCCGTGCTCCCGGATGAGCTGGCGGACTTTGGAGACCGGCTCGCCGTGATGCACGGTGACGAGATTGGTGCTCATGATTTTGGAGACAGGTTCGTTGCGTTTCATAGGGTGTTGAGAGTGGCGACAGGCTGCCTGGTCCGGTGCGCGCACGCTCGTCCTCGCTTGGCGCAAGCTGCACGGCGGTTGTTTCTCGCGTCCGGGAGTCTTTTTCTCGCTTGTGGGTTCAGAGCGGCGAGTACTCCACCGCATGGAACTCGATCTCGAAGGCGAATACGCTGACCGCGCTTATCCCATCCTCGCTTCACTCGTCACCCCGCGCCCGATCGCGTGGGTCACGACGATCAGCCCGGACGGCGCGGTGAATGCGGCGCCTTTCAGCTTCTTCAACCTGCTCGGGGCCGAACCGCCGATCCTCGGCTTCTGCCCCGGCGACCGCGACGATGGGACGCCGAAGGACACCGCGCGCAACGTTCGGCTGATGCACGAGTTCGTCGTGAATCTGGTGGATGAGCCGCTGGCCGAGGCGATGAATCTCACGGCCTCCTCGCTGCCCTACGGCGCCAGCGAACTCGCACACGCGGGGCTGACCACGCGGCCTTCGTCCGTCGTGCGCCCGCCGCGGATCGCGGAATCCCCGGTGAGCCTCGAATGCACCGAGTGGGGCACGCTCCAGATCGGCGACAACCGGCTCATCATCGGCCTCATCAAGCGCGTGCATCTGCGCGATGAACTCTTCGACCCCGCGACCCGGCGTGTCCGTGGCGAGCAGCTCCACCTCATCGGCCGCATGGCCTCGCCGCATTGGTATTGCCGGACGCGCGACCGCTTCGAGATGAAGCGGCCCACATAGCACTCGGCACGAGCGGCGGTGAGTTCGGTGGATGGCGCGCTCCGAGCGCCATGCGTACCGCCCCGGACGGAGGCCGCTGAATGAAGGCGGGCGCTGGCGCGCGGAGTCTTGTCATGTCGCTCGGAGCGCGACATCCACCCTTATTCCAGCACCGTCAGTTCGCGATTCGCCTTTCGCAGTTTGCGGGAGAGGCCGCGGGCGAGGTTTTCGAGCATCCGGATCTTGATCGACGGATGCGTCGCGCCGAGCGCCTCGAAGTCGCGCAGGGGCAGCACGTCGCAGGTGACGTCGGTATCCGCGACGATCATTGCCGAGCGCGGGGCGCGATCGAGGATGGCCATTTCGCCGAAGGCCATGCCGGGCGAGAAAGTGGCGAGGCGTTTGCGGCGGCCGGTCGGGAGCGTGACGATCACACTCACCTTGCCGCTCGCGAGCAGGAAGAGTTCGTGGGCTTCGTCGCCAGCGCGGATGATGACGTCGCCAACCGCTTGGGTGCGGCGCTGGAACAGTTTCCCGACGGCGGCGATCTCTTCCGCGCTGAGGCCCTGGAGCAGTTCGTAGTCACGCGGATCGACGGTGTGGTCAGCCGTTTCTCCCGGAAGAAGCCGGGCGAGCATCCGATCCTCGCACGCCTCAAGCGCGGTGTCGTTGTCGTCGAAGAC
>JANPIS010000162.1:0-4226 GCA_031425095.1 Chthoniobacteraceae bacterium | reverse complement strand
GGCTGCGGGCCCGTCACCGGCGCCAGATCCTCCGTTTTCTGCACCTCCGTGCCCCACAGTTTCCACTTCGCTCCATCCCGCCGGAGGATGTGCACGCCCGTGACGCGGTTGTCTTTCAGGTCGTCCGGCCCGAGCACCTTTCGCGTCTCTTGCACAAAGCGCACGCGGATCTCGCCGTTCTTTGCCGAGTCAAACTCCGCGCTCTTCAGGTCGTAGAGCAGCGTGTACCGCTCCGCCTGCTGTTGGGCGAAAGCCTTCGTCGTCTCAAAGTGCGGGCTGTTCGGGTGCACGGTCTCGCCGATGGCCTCCACATTGCGCGACTTCATCGCTGCGAGATTCGCGTGCACCGTCTCGACCGCCGCGACCTTATCCGCATCGGTGATCTTTTCGCAGCCAGCGAAAAGGAAAGCCGCGAACACAAGGGCCAGAAGCGCCGGGAAAAAGGATGCGGATTTCATAGGCAGGTGAGCGACGGTGGGAGTCGGTAACCGAGTGCGGGCGCGTTGCAAGAGCGGAAAGCGCGCCGTTGTCGGTTGCCTCACACGCGCCTATACCGCCCGGCGTGCCGAATCACTTTGCCATCCTCGAAGTCCCCGCCCGACCGTGGATTGATCCAGAGATGTTGAAAGACGCGTTTCATCGGCTGGGCTCCGCGCATCATCCGGATGCCGCGGGAGGAAATGGCGACGCCTTCGCGGCAGTGAATACCGCGTGGCAGGTGCTCCGCGATCCCGCCCAGCGGCTGCGCCACCTGCTCGAACTCGAAGGCGCGTCACCGGCCAGCTCCGCACAGATTCCCCCCACCCTCGCCGACACTTTCATGAGCATCGCCGCGCTCCGCCGTGGGCTCGAAGACTTCCTCCAGAAGGATGCCGCCGCCACCGGTGCGCTGGCCAAAGCGCTGCTCGCCGGAGAGCGCGCGAGCCTCGAACGGAATCTCCGCCAGGCGCTCACGCGTCTCGGAGAAAGCAACACCCAAACCCTCGAAGAAGTGCGCGCCATTGACGCCGTTTGGTCAAACCGCGACGCCGCCAAGCTCGCGCGCCTCGCGGATTTGCAGCAGTCCCTCGCCTTCAGCGGAAAGTGGAGCGACCAACTCCGCGAAGCACTCTTCAAACTCGGCGCATAGCTCCCGCGTCCTTCATCCTCTCCCATGATTCTCGGCATCGACCTCGGCACCACCAATTCGCTCATCGGCGCGATGGACGCGGGCTTTCCCATCCTCATCACCGACGCCGCGGGCGAGCGGCTCACGCCTTCCGTCGTGCACTTCCCCGCGAGCGGCGAGCCGCTGATCGGACGCGCCGCCGAGCGGATGCGAGCGCTGGACCCGGCGCACACCGTCTATTCGGTGAAGCGCTTCATCGGGCGCCGGGTCGGCGAGGAATCCGACGATGTCAGCTACCCGCTCGCCGGCGCGCGCGGCGAACCCGTCCGCATCCGCGTGCGCGATCGTGAATTTGCCCCCGAGGAAATCTCCGCGCTCGTCCTCGGCAAACTCAAAGCCGACGCCGGACGCGCGCTCGGCACCGAAGTCATGCGCGCCGTCATCACCGTGCCCGCCTATTTCAATGACGCGCAGCGCAGCGCCACGAAGCGCGCCGGCGAACTTGCGGGCCTCACCGTCGAGCGCATCGTCAACGAACCCACCGCCGCCGCGCTCGCCTACGGCCTCGACAAACTCCGCGACCGCTCCCGCATCGCCGTCTTCGACCTCGGCGGCGGCACCTTCGATATCTCGATCCTCGAACTGAACCAGGGCGTCTTCCAGGTGCTCGCGACGAATGGCAACACGCGCCTCGGCGGCGACGACATCGATCGAGCGCTGATCGCCGATTGCCAATTGCCGATCTCCGATTGGCAGAAGCGCGACGTCGTCGTGGAAGCCAAGCATCGCCTCTCGACCGAGGACGCCGTGGAGATTCCCCTGCCCTTTGCCGCCGATGGCGAAAGCCTCACCTATCGCCTCACCCGCGCCGAACTGGAGCGGCTCACGCGACCGATCGTCGAACGCACGCGCGAGCACTGCCGCCGCGCCCTCGCCGATGCCAAACTCTCGCCGGCCGAGCTCGACGAAGTGATCCTCGTCGGTGGCCAGACGCGCATGCCGCTCGTGCGCGAAATCGTCGCCGCGATCTTTGGCCGCGAGCCGAACATTTCGCAAAACCCCGACGAAGCCGTCGCCCTCGGCGCGACTATCCAGGCCGGCATCCTCGACGGCTCCGTACAGAATGTCGTGCTCCTCGACGTGACGCCGCTTTCGCTCGGCATCGAGACCTTTGGCGGACTCATGAACGTGATCATCCCGCGCAATTCGACGATCCCGCTCAAGGGCGGCGAGATGTTCACGAACGCCGTCGCCGGCCAGCGCGCGATGCTCATCAAGGTGCTCCAAGGCGAACGCGAACTCGCGCGCGACAACTGGCCGCTCGGGCAGTTCGAACTCGAGTTCGATCCCGCACCGAAAGGGAAGGCCCGCGTCGGCGTGCAATTCGAGATCGATGCGAGCGGCATCCTGCACGTGCTCGCCCGTGACACGGGCACCGGCCGGGAGAAGATCATGCCCATGACCAGCGCGATCGATGTGAGTGACGAGGCGGTGGAGAAGATGCTCGAAGAATCGCTTGAGCACGCTTTCGAAGACGTGAATGACCGCATCTTCATCGAGGCCAAACTGAAGTCCGACGAACTCCTCCCCGCCGTCCGCAAAGCGCTCGAACAAGTCGGCGCCGCCCTCGACGACACCGAGCGCGTGCTCATCGCCGAACGCGTGAAAGCCGTAGAGAGCGCCCTCGCCGCCGGCGCCGCGCAGCCACTGAAACAAGCCAACGCCGCCCTCGACGAAGCCACCCAGCGCCTCGCCACACTCCTGCTCGAACGCGCGATGGCCGCCGGTCGCTGAACCAGCAGCGAACTACTTCGGCGGAATGCCGACCAGCCCGGATCGATACAGCTCCGTGGCCGTCCAGCGCGGTCCACCGCCGTTGGCCAGCGGGTTGAAAGGGCTCTCTTCCAAATTATTCACCGAGTCGAGCCGGCGCGTCGAATGCGCCTCGATCACGTCGCCTTTGAAGCCCGGAAAAACGTGATACCCGGTGTGCACCACGCCGACGAAAAACGGCACGCTGCGGAAAGCGCTCGGCACCGTGGTGCCGAAACCGACGAGCAGCGATTTGTCCTCCACCTTGTTGAAGTAGTACGTGTTGCGATTCATCACCGTGGAGTACCGATAGGCATGCCAGCCGCGGCTTTTGCGCGTGCCGTCCTGGCGATCCCAGAGCGCGTTGTTTTGCGGCGCGGGATTCCAGTACGCGATCCGCCACCCGAGCTTCTGCAAGGCATTCAGCAGCGAGCAGCCATCCAGATCGTTCGCCCGCGCGTAGGCCTGGATTTTCGTCCACGCCCCGGCCAGCGCTGCATCCCCCGGTGCGCGAAATCCCGCCCCGAGCGCATTCAGCGTGAGCCCGATGCAGCTCGTCGGCTCGAGCTGATCCACCAGCGCCGCAGACGCCCCCGCCTCCCGGAGTGCCGCCACCCGCTTGGCCCGCGTATTGAGCGACAGATTCCGGTCGCCGTAAAACTTCGATACCCCGTGCCTCCGGAAAAAGGCGAGGTGCTCCTTCATCGTGTCCTCGAGATACTCCCGCGCCACTTTCTTGATCGTGCCGATGTGGCGATCGTGCGCCGCCTTTTCCGCCGGGGTGAAATCGATGTTACTGCGGAAGCCCTGGGCAAAGACGCCGGGAGACCACACGAGCGACAGGACGAGCAGAACGAGGAGTTTTTTCATGGCAGTAACGGGGGGACAGGCGATCCAAGTGCGACCGGAGCAGACGCTCCGATGGCAGTTGGCTTATGGCGCGCCGGGCACCGTGGCAAGCCTCGCTTCCGCCGCTGGCTTGCCGCCCGCCCACCGAGCCCCTAGCTTCGCCGCCCCATGCTCGATATCCGCCTCATCCGCGAAAACCCCGATCTCGTGAAACAGCGCCTCGCGACCCGCGATCCCCGGCTCGTCTCCGCCGTGGATGAGATCCTCGGCTGCGACCAGCGCCGGCGCACCGCCGAGACGCGCTTTCAGCAGCTCCAGGCCGATCGCAAGCGCATCAGCAAGGAGATCGGTGCGAAGAAGGGAAAGGGCGAGGACACCACCGCGATCGAGACTGAAGTGCGCACGATGGGCGAAGCGATCGCGCAACTCGAAGATGAAGCCAAACAGCTCGAAGCCG
>JANPIS010000161.1:0-3175 GCA_031425095.1 Chthoniobacteraceae bacterium | reverse complement strand
TTTTCCCCGCGCTACGCGGGCTCGTGCTTTTTGATCTCCCGCTTCCACTCCCGCACCTGCGTCTTCGCGGCCTCGATCTTCTCCGGCGTCTGATTGCACAGCACGACACCCATCAGCGCGCTGAGGTGATACTGCCGGACGATGAACTTCTTCTTCGTGCGATCGCCCTCAATCTCGGAGCGCGTCACCTGGCGCGAAAAATCACCGACAAAGTCGAACCGCAGATCGAACACATGGCTCGTGTAGTGCGGCATCCAATCCCACTTGATCCGCTTCTTGCCCGTCATATTGGCGCCGGCGATCCGGCCCTGCGCGAGCGCCGAGTCGTAGTGATCGATGCGCCGCACGCCGCCGAAGATGTGGTCCGGATAGAGCGCGATATCCCCGGCGGCGAAGATGCCTTTCTCGTCGGTCTCGAGATAGTCGTTCACCGGAGTGCCGTTCGGGTAATGGAGCGGGGTGTTCAGGAAAAGCGCGTTGTTCATCTCCGCGCCGAGCGCGACCACGGCGAGCCCGGCGGGGAAACGCTGCCCACTTTTCGTCTGCACATTGCGGAGGACGGTGCGGCCTTCAAAGCCATTGAGCGTCTCGCCCATCAGGAGCTTGACCCCATTTTTCGCAAAGTAGCCGGTGAGCCACTCCGCGGTCTCCGGTTCGATCGTGCGACCCCAGAGGTGCGCCCCGCGATGCATGAGCAGCACGTGCGCCTTGGGCAACTGACTCAGCAGCGCCGCGGTCTCCGCCGCCAGCACACCGCCGCCAATGACCACGATATTGTGATCGAGATCGACCACTTCGCGGAGCGCCTGCAGGTCGCGGATCGAGCGGAGATAGAAAACATTGCCCAGATTCGCCCCGGCCATGGGCAGGCGCCGCGCACGGCTTCCGGTCGCCACGCACGCCTTGCGAAACTCGACCGCTTGGCCATTCCCGAGCACCGCGATGTGCCGCTCGATGTTGAGCTGCGTGACGAGAGTGTCGAGCCGCACGTCGATCTTCTGCTTCGCAAACCAGGCCGCGTCCTGCGCGACCAGCTTCTCCGGCGCCGGCGGCGAGCCCTTGCCGAGGTGCGACTTCAGGAGCTGCGGACGGTGGTAAGGGAGCAGCGTCTCGTTGCCCACGAGCATGATGCTGCCCTTTTTGTCGTGCTCGCGGATTCCTTCACACGCACCGAGTCCGGCGATCCCGGCTCCAACGATAAGGTAGTCGCGGCGAATCATTTCGCGGTCAGATACCGGCAAGGCCCATGTCTCCGCGAGGAAAAAGTGGAAGGCATCCGCCCGATTCTGCGGTCGCCATTGCACTTTCCACATTCACCTTCGCAACCCTAGGCTGCAGTCGCCGCGCATGATTGTCCTGACGATCGAAAATCTCACCAAGCGCTTCGGCGAAACAGTCGCGCTGGATCGCATCAATCTGCGCATCGGCGCCGGTGAGATTTTTTTCCTGCTCGGGCCGAGCGGGTGCGGCAAGACGACGCTGCTGCGCTCCGTGGCCGGGTTCTACCTTCCCGAGGAAGGGCGCATCCTTTTTGGCGAAGACGACGTGAGCCGCCTGCCGCCGCATCTCCGCAATACCGGCATGATGTTCCAAAGCTACGCGCTCTGGCCGCATCTCACGGTCGCGCGCAATGTCGCGTTCGGACTCGAGGAGCGAAAGGTGCCGGCCGCCGAAATCACGCAGCGGGTCGCGCAGGCGCTGGAGCAGGTGAAGAGGGGGAAGTCTGGCGATCGGAAGATTCATCAGCTCTCCGGCGGCCAGCAGCAGCGGGTCGCGCTGGCCCGCGCACTGGTCATCCGGCCACGCTGCCTGCTGCTCGATGAGCCGCTCTCGAATCTCGACACACGGCTCCGCCTCGAGATGCGCGCGGAGATCCGGCGGATCTGCAAGGAATTCGGCCTCACCGCCATCTATGTGACGCACGATCAGAAGGAAGCGCTCTCGATCGCCGATCGCATGGCCGTCCTCGAGAGCGGACACATCCGCCAGACGGGCACACCGGCGGAGGTGTATCGGCATCCGCATTCGCAGTTCGTCGCGGACTTCATGGGAGAGACGAATTTCCTGCCGGGCAAAGTGCTCACCGTGGACGGAGGTGCGGTCCGCGTCGAAACGGCGCTGCGGATCTTCGACACCGCCCTCGGCGGCCATGGCTGGCAGCCCAAAACGGGCGACGCCTGCACTCTCTCGATTCGGCCCGAAAGCTGGCGGCTCTCGACCGCCGATGGCGCGCAAAATTCCGTGGCCGGCCGCATCCACGACCGCGTCTATCTCGGCGAGATGGCGCAGTATCAGTTCACCGTCGGGCCACAGCGTCTGAAGATCTTCGAGCTGAATCCGAAATTCGTGGAGCTGAGCCCGGAACGCGAAGTCTTCGCCAGCGCCGCTCCGGAAGACGTGATTGTCCTGCCGGGATGAAAAACATCTTCATCGGCGCCGTGCTGCTCGCGGTCCTGATCGGGCCGTTGATCTTTCGGCCGGAGGGCGATGCGAAGCCGAAGGCGGGCGAGCGCTCGGTCGTGATCGTCACGCCGCACATCGAGTCGATCCGCTACGAGTTTGCGCGCGCTTTCAAAAGACATCACTTCGAGCACACCGGCGAACGCGTGCACCTGGACTACCGCACGCCCGGCGGCACCAGTGAGATCGCGCGCTACATCGCGTCGGAGTACTTCGCCGCGTTTCAAAACTATTGGACCCGCACGCTCGGCCGGAAGTGGAGCCGCGCGGTCGAATCGAGCTTCGACAATCCGAAGATCGTCCCGGACGACACGCCGGAAGATGACACGCCAGAGCAGGAAGCCCGGCGCGCTTTCCTCGTGTCAAACGTCAGCAGTAAGCTCGACCTTTTTTTCGGCGGCGGACCTTACGATTTCGAGCAGCAGGCGCGCGCCGGACGGCTCGTCGATAGCGGCTACATTCGCGAACATCCCGAGGTCTATGGCCCCGAGCCGGGGAAGATCCCGCCCACGCTGAGCGGGGAGAACTTCTACGACACCGAAGGCCGCTGGATCGGCTCGGTGCTCTCGTCCTTTGGCATCAGCTACAACGTCGATTCGCTCCGCCGGCTCGGCATCGAGCAACCGCCCGCACAGTGGGACGACCTCGCCGATCCGCGCTACCTCCACCAGATCGCCCTCGCGAATCCCACGCAGAGCGGCTCGGTGAGCAAGTC
>JANPIS010000160.1:0-4299 GCA_031425095.1 Chthoniobacteraceae bacterium | reverse complement strand
GGCGAGGATGCCGGAGCAGACGCTGGCCATGGAGGTGGAGCCATTCGAGGACATGACTTCGCTGCTCACGCGGATGGCGTAGGGGAAGTCCGTGACGCTCGGGATGACGGGCTCGATGGAGCGCTCGGCGAGCGCGCCGTGACCGATCTCGCGGCGGTTCATGCCGCCGGTGCGGCCAGTCTCGCCCACGGAGAAGGGCGGGAAGTTGTAGTGCAGGATGAAGCGCTTCGTGGTCTCGCCGCCGGTGTAGCCGTCGAGGTCCTGCGCTTCTTCCGCAGGAGCGAGGGTGGCGAGGGCCACGGCTTGCGTCTCACCGCGGTTGAAGATGGCGCTGCCGTGCGAACGCGGAAGCATGCCGACTTCGGCGCTCAGCGGGCGGATCGCATCGGGGCTGCGGCCGTCGGCACGCACGTGCTTGTCGAGGATGCTGACGCGGAAGGCTTTCTTCTGCAGGTAATCGAACGCCTGGCTGACTTCGAACTTCGAGGCTTCCGGGAACTTCGCGACGATGGCTGCAGTCACTTCTTCCTTGAGCGCACCGATGGCTTTGGAGCGGGCGACCTTGGTCGGATTGTAGATCGCACCTTCGATCCGATCGCCAGCGACCGAGTAGGCGACTTCCATCAGTTCTTCGCGAACGGTAAAGAGCGGGACTTCGCGCTTCTGCTTGCCGGCCTTGGCAGCCAGTTCGAGCTGGATGGCGATGAGTTTGCCGGCTTCGGCATGGGCGAACTTGAGGGCTTCGACAAAGATTTCCTCCGGGAGTTCTTTGGCTGCGCCTTCGATCATGATGACGTCATTGGCCGTGCCGACATAGACGAGATCGAGGTCGCTGAATTCGCGCTGGCTGTGCCCGGGGTTGGCGACGAATTGTCCATTGATGCGGGCGACACGGACGGCGGCCACAGGACCGGCGAACGGAATATCGCTGACCATGAGCGCGGCGCTGGCGCCGTTCATCATGAGGATGTCCGGATCATGCTCGCCATCCGCGCTGAGCAGGACGCCGATGATCTGGGTGTCGTAGAGGTAGCCTTTCGGGAAGAGCGGACGCAGCGGGCGATCCGTCATGCGGCAGGTGAGCACTTCTTTTTCTGTCGGTCGGCCTTCGCGTTTGAAGTAACCGCCGGGAAACTTGCCGACCGCGGCCGCCTTTTCGCGATATTCGACGGAAAGCGGGAACCAGTCCTGACCTTCCTTGATGCTCGTGGCCGACACGGCGGAGACAAACATGATGGTCTCGCCGCTGCGGACGGTGACAGCGCCGTCCGCGAGATTCGCGAGCTTGCCGGTTTCGATGGTGATGGGGTGGGGCCCGACCTGGGCCGTGACTTGATGGATCATGGGTATGCTGATGGTTTGCGCCGGACACCCATTTGGCCGCTCGGGCGGCTAGCTCGTAGCCCGGGACCTTCTCGGAGCTCTCCTCTGGCTCTTCCCCTTCGTCTGCCACCTCCCGTGGGAGGAAGCAGACGAAAAGGAAGTGGAAGAGGAAAGTGAGCGTGAAAGCCCGGGGCTAAGACTAGGCCCAAAGTGGGAACGGGTGCCGGCTGTTTGGTTTTCCGTTGGTTGAACAATCCGCCTCAACGACATGCCGGGCGGAAAGGGAAAGGGATACTGAGGGCTGAAACAGTTCGCCCGCGAGGACATCGCGGGCGAACAGGTTTCAAAATTCGTGCTGTGCTATTTCCGCAGACTCAACTTCTCGAGCACATTCTTGTAGCGATCGGAAGCGGTGCGCTTGAGGTAATCAAGCAGCTTGCGCCGACGGGCGACAAGCATCAGTGGGCCACGACGCGAGGAGTGATCCTTCACGTGGGATTTCAGGTGCTCGGTCAAGTGATTGATCCGCGCGGTCAGGAGAGCGATTTGTACATCAGCGCTACCCGTGTCATTGGCATGGATGCGAAGCGACTGGATGTCCGTGGTTTCTGTCATATCGGGTTTTGTGAGCCGCGCAGTATGGTGAGGGGCAAAGTCATTGCAAGTGTTTGTTCGGCTTTTTCTGCCCGTGTTGAAGGAGGTCGCAGGTGCGGTTAGTGCCCGGGAGAAAACGTGAGGAGCGCATCGTGCTCCCCCAGTCCGACTGCGAGTGCCGGAATCCGCCTACTGCAAGAGTGTCTGCCCGGCTGGCACCTGACGTGCTTTTTGCACTTCCATGCTGACGTTCTCCTATCAAGCCCGCGATGCGGCCGGAAAAACCATTTCCGGCGTCCAGGAAGCCATCAACGAGGACAACGCCATCAATACGTTGATGGGCCGCGGCCTGATGGTCCTATCCATCTCGCAGAAGGCCGGTGGCAAGTCGCTTTCCAAGCCCGGAAAGGTCTCGGAGACCGATCTCGTGCTTTTCACCCGGCAGCTCGCGACGATGGTCGATGCCGGTCTCCCGCTCGTCACCGGCCTCACCGCGCTCTACGAGCAGGCTGATCCGAAGAAGCAGGCCGGCTTGCGCCGCGTGGTCGGCGAAGTGAGCGCGACGGTCCAGCAGGGCGATTCCTTTTTTGAATCCATCTCGAAGCACCCGAAAATCTTCCCGCGCCTCTACACGGCGATGGTGAAGGCCGGTGAAAGCGGCGGTCTGCTCGCCGAAATTCTCGATCGTCTGGCCAGCTTCCTCGAGTCTGCGGCGCGATTGAAGAAGAAGGTGAAGTCCGCGATGACCTATCCGGTGATCGTCGTCTGTATCGCCATCGCGATCACGACGTTCCTGATCGTGCGCGTGGTGCCGGTCTTCGGCGAAATCTTTGCCGACTTCGGCGCGCAGCTCCCCGGTCCGACGCAGTTTCTGCTCGACCTCAGCGACTTCATTCGGAGCCAATGGTACTTCCTCGTCGGCGGCATCGCCGGAATCTTCTTCGGCATTCGGACTTTTGTGCGGACCGAGAAAGGACGGCAGCTCTGGGATCAGTGGAAGCTGAAGCTCCCGATCTTCGGACCGCTCGTTCACAAAATCTGCATGACGCGTTTTGCGCGGACCTTTGCGCAGCTCATCCGTGCGGGTGTGCCGATCCTGGAGGTGCTCGACATCGTCGGCGACACGGCCGGCAACTATATGGTCGAGACGGCGATCACGCGGGTGCGGGCCGACATTGAAAAGGGCGATCACATGACGAACTCGCTCGCCCGGGAGCCGATCTTCCCGCCGATGCTCGTCCGCATGGTCAGCGCGGGTGAAGCGACCGGCAAGATCGACGCCATGCTCGAGAAGATGGCCGACTTCTGGGACGAGGAGATCGAGGCGATCCTCGACGCGCTGACGTCGCTCATCGAGCCTCTTCTCATCGTCTTCCTCGGCGTGATCGTGGGCGGCATCGTCATCGCGATGTTCCTGCCGATCTTCAAACTCAACGACGTCGTCTCGAACGCGAAGTGAGAAACGAATCCCGGCCACTCGTGAATGACATGAACCCGCGAATTCACCAGACCTTCTCCGGAGCCGCCGGCCCCGTCATCGCCCAGTGCCAAATCTCCCTCGCTACAGGCTTGCGCGAACCCCGAGGAGAAGCGCGCCGTAAGCGACGCCGGCGATAACGGCGAGCCGCCAGCGCGAGGCGGAGCGCGTGAGCCAGCCGACCTGATCGCGCAGGGTGTAAGGCATGCCGATCCAGAAAAGCGCGAGCAGGATCCAGACGTAAACGAGCGAGACAAGGAACAGGCGTCCCGCTTCCGGACGCAGGAATGCGGACTCCAGCAAAGGCTCCGCGCCGAGCAGCACGAGCATGCCGAGAGCACGCGCGGCGAGGAATTCCTCCACGAACATCAGCGTCAGGATGTAGGCGATCGGGATGAAGGTGAGGAGCCGCGGACGCCAGGGCGTGAATTCGCCGAGATCGACCCGCCAGACGAGCAGCTCCGCCCACACGCCGACCATCGTGAAGAGCACCCAGCCCATGACCTTCGAGCGCGGCAGAGCCTTCAGCCAGTCCTTGGTCGCCTGCGGTGCAAAGAGCGCGATGGCATGGAGGCCGATCAGGAAAAGCCCAGTGAGGACGAGGGCGAATTCTAGCGAGAGCGAATAGATCATGATCGGGAGCGCGCCAGACAAAGGCCCGCGCCCCCCGCGCTCAAGCGAAATTCCTCGGAGGGGGCGCCGCATTCCGCTGCACCCATTACTTGAGTTCGTTCCGCCACCGCGCTTTCCACGCCTCCGGCACCGCAGCGCCATCGAGCCACGGCGCGGCGCTCGCGCGCTTCTTCGGGTTCGTGGCCCACGAGCTCATCACTTCGTCAAAAGCCTGCCGGCGTAGCGTGGGATCGTCGATGGATAGCGCGCGCTCCATCACCTTTTCGGGAGAG
>JANPIS010000159.1:0-3301 GCA_031425095.1 Chthoniobacteraceae bacterium | reverse complement strand
TGCTGCAAAAGGGCGGCACGGTCATCAAATACATCGGCGACGCGGTGTTCGCTGCCTGGGGCGTGCCATTGGCGGATCCGGATCATGCGCGGCGTGCCGTCGAGGCGGCCCTGGAGATGATGGGAGCGAGCCGGATGGATGTGGATGGCCGGCAACTGGTGACGCGCATCGGCGTGAATACCGGCCCCGCGCTGGCCGGGAATCTCGGCTCCGATTCTCGCTTCGACTACACCTTGATCGGAGACGCGGTGAACCTCGCCGCGCGGCTGGAGGGCATGAACAAATATCTCGGCACCGCCGTGCTTCTCTCCGAGACGACCTGGAGGAAAGTCGAGGGCCGTTTCACCGCGCGCTGTGTGGGCAGCTTCCGGGTGGTCGGGAAGAAGGGGGCGGTGGAGGTGTATGAACTCCTCGGGACCGCCGGCGTAGCTGCGGAGGGGGCGGTCATGACGACATTCGCGCAGGGCCTGGCGGCGTATCGGAATGGGGATCTCGCCACGGCCCGCGAGCGCTTCGAACGCACTCTCGCGGAGCGTGGCGGGACCGACGGGCCGTCCACGTTTTACCTCAGGAAGATCGACTACTGGGAGCGTGTGGGAAAACACGACCCGTGGGACGGCGTCATCAATCTCGACGAGAAGTGAGCACCCACCGCGTGCCATTCCTGCGCCACCTGAGGAGACCGCGTGGCGCGTAGTCTTGGCGTCGCGCTGTCCGCAGCAGCCCTGCTCTTCGCCGTGTGGTGGTTCGTGCGCACCTCACCGCCGCCGGGATTGGAATCGAGCGCCGCGACCTCTCCGCCCGCAACGCTTCCGGCGGACCCTTCCTCCGCCGCACCCGCAGCCGCTTCGTCGATGGCCGTCCCGATTTCGGCCGGGATCGAAGCCATCCGCCTCCGCCTCAGCACCGAAAAAGATCCCGCGGAAAGCAGACGCCTGCTGACTGAACTGCGCACCGTGCTCGATGCCTTGCCTCCGGCCATCGCCGCGCGCGAAGTTCGATCCTTCCTCGCTTCGCGAAAGGACGCCCCCACGCAACTCGACCTCACCGTGAAGGCCGGCGGCGCCCTCGGGGATGCCTCGTCTCTGCGCGTCTTCCTGCTCGATTACCTCGGGCTGATCGACCGCACCGCGGCGGCGAGCGTCGGACGGGAAATCCTGAGCACTTTCACCTCGCCCGACGAATGGGCGGTGAGTCTGCGCAATGTGGCCTGGGCGGGAGCGTCGGAAGAAAATCGGAGCTACCTCACCAGCAAAGCGCGCGAGATGATCTCGCATCCCGCCTGGAGCCGAAACCCCTCGGCCGGTTTTCTCGAAGCCTTTGACGTGATCGTCCACGCGCGCGGCTTTGAACTCACCCCGCAGCTCACGGCTCTCGTGCGAGATCGCGAAAACCGCGCCGTCGCGCACGCCGCCTTCCTCACCCTCGACCGCCTCACGCTGGCCGACCCCGCCGCGATGCTGGCCCCGCTCGCCGCAGAGCCGGGATTGATGGCCGGCCGGGAAGAAACCCGCGCAAACCTCTTTGCCCGGGCGGATGTCCGCGACGCACGGCAGCGAGAATTACTCGAAGGTTATCTGCTCGACCCGAGCCACACCGCGCGAGAGTTGCACACCTTTGCCAGCGTTTACCCGAACGCGAACTACATGCTCTCGAGGAATCTCCTCACCGAGACGAATCCGCCCGCGCACTCCGAACTGACCGCGCGGGATCGCGCCGCCCTGGACACGGTCGAGGCGTGGACGGCCGATCCTCGATTTGCCGGACTCCAGGCGCAGCTCGGAACGATCCGGGAACGGTTGCGCACCTTCGTCCAGCAAGGCGCCGCCGTGCCAGAAAAGTAGGCTCGCCAGAGGAGAAGGATCGAATTTTCGGACCGGAGTCGTCTTGTTTGTTGCGCAGGGTCCGGCATCCGCTTAAATCTCCCGGCTGCTCACGCCGCCGCATTATGGAAACAGCCGTTGCCACGAAAGATTTCGCCGCCGCCCCGATCAATAAAGACCTCGTTCCGGAGCAGAAATACCGCTTCCTGCGGGACATGTTGCGCATCCGGCAGTTCGAGACGGTCGCGAACAAGTGGTATCAGAAAGAGCGCATGGGTGGCTTCCTGCACCTCTATACGGGTCAGGAAAGCGTCGCGGTCGGCACCATCTCGCTGCTCGGGCCGAACGATCACGTCATCACCGCCTATCGGAACCACGGTCATGCCCTCGCCGCCGGCATGGGCATGAATGAATGCATGGCGGAACTCTACGGCAAGGCCACCGGCTGCTCGAAGGGCAAAGGGGGATCGATGCATTTCTTTGCGCCGGACAAGAACTACTGGGGTGGCCACGGCATCGTCGGCGGCCAGACCCCGCTCGGCCTCGGCCTCGCCTACGGGCTGAAGTACAAGGGCATCACCGGAGCCGCCCTCTGCTACATGGGCGACGGCGCGGTGAACCAGGGCGCCTATCACGAGTCGCTGAATCTCGCGTCCCTCTGGGATCTCCCCATCATCTACGTCATCGAAAACAACGGCTACTCCATGGGCACGAGCCTCGAGCGCTCGAGCGCCTTCCGCGAATGTCTCGCCCAGCGCGCCGAGGGCTACGCCATCGACTGGGACCGCTGCAACGGAGAGGACCTCTACGAAGTCCGCGCCAAGACGCAGGTCGCCCTCGAACGCGCCCACCGCCAGTCGCGGCCGACCGTGCTCGAAATCGACACTTATCGCTACTACGGCCACTCCGTGGCCGACTCGAAACACAAGGGCGGCTACCGCAACGAAGAGGAGATCGAGCGTTACAAACAGAACCACGACCCGATCGCGCTCTGGAAGGCGCGGCTCGTCAGCGAAGGCATCCTCACGGAAGAACAGTTCGACGAGATGGAACTCGCCGCCCGCGCCGAAGCCGACGCCTCGGCCAAATTCGCCGAGGAAAGCCCGCTGCCAAGCGACGAAAGCATCACCGAAGATGTCTATTTCGAAGTGGATCGCGGCACGGAATCCGGCCGCACCGGACGGCACTTCTTCAACTACTGAGCGCGGCTCTTCGACCGTCACTTTCACTTCCCACTCCATGCCCAAGATCGAATACCGCGAAGCCCTACGCCAGGCCATGGCCGAAGAAATCGAGCGCGATGAAAACGTCGTCATCATGGGCGAAGAAGTCGCCGAGTATGATGGTGCCTACAAAGTGACCAAGGGCCTTTGGAAGCAATTTGGCGACAAGCGCGTCGTCGATACGCCAATCTCCGAAGCCGGCTTCATCGGCATGGGCATCGGTGCCTCGATGCTCGGGATTCGTCCCGTCATGGA
>JANPIS010000158.1:0-7029 GCA_031425095.1 Chthoniobacteraceae bacterium | reverse complement strand
AGCTTGCGGCCGAGATCGCGCACGGTCACGTCCAGCAGGCCCTTTGCGAATTGCTGCGTGGTGTCGCAGCCCGAAAAGCGCGCGCGCATGGCTTCGGCCTCGCGCTTGCGCTTGCCGAGGCTCGACTTGCGCTCGGCTGCGGGCACGACGAAAATGACCTGCTGAAGCATGTATTCGGTGGCGCTCGGCTTGGCGCCCCCTTGCTTCAACATGCGGCGCACCGCGTCCTGGATGGTCAGCACTTTCAGGTCCCGCACGTAGCGACCCAGGACCCGCGCGTTGTTCCCGTAGCTTCGCGGATGCGGCATGTCCGCGCTGGGAATCGTTGGGCCGCCGTCGCTCGCGATCATCGTCAGTGGATGCCGCAGGAAAGCCTGCAAGTCGGGCTCATCCATATTGTGATACACGCCGCTCGCGCCGCCCTGCGCTTCCAGGTCGAGGATGAGTTCGATCTGATCCGCGAGCGAGCCCGAGCCGCGCCTCAGCTTCGCCGCTTCCGCGATCGTCTTTCCGTTGAGCGAAGGATCAGCCTCGAACTTCGCGATCACCGCGTAGCTGTAGTCCTTCCGCCCCTGCCGCTCGCGGGACCGCGCCATCTCGGCAAGGATCTTTGCCTTCTGCTCCGGCGACGCGAGCCGCGCGCGGTAGTCGTCGCGCGTGCCTTCACGTGCGTCATCCGGGATGAGCTGCGCGAGGCCGGTGCTGGAGGCGGTGTAAGCGTAGGCATCGTGGGTGATGGTGAGTCCTCCGGCGCGCGCACGGTCCAGCAAGGCGAGCACATCGGCCGCATTGCCCCACGCCGCGGGACTGGAAAGCTTCAGGTGCGAGACCTCGGCGGGAATCTTCGCCTCGCGGGCGATGCGAAAGAGTTCCTCCAGCGCGTCGAAGATCTTCACCGTCTCGGCCCGCATGTGGCTCGCGTAGATCCCGCCGTGCGCCGACGCGACGTTCGCCAGCTCCACGATTTCCTCCGTCTTCGCAAAACTGCCGGGCACATAGATGAGCCCGGTGCTCAGACCGACCGCACCTTCCCGCATCGCCTGAGCGACGGCCGCTTTCATCTTCTCAAGTTCCTCTGCCGTGGGTGGGCGGTTGAAGTTCCCACCCATCGCGTCCTTCCGCACCGAGTTGTGCCCGATGAGTGTCGCCACATTGATCGCCACATTCGCCGCGGCGATCTCGTCGAAGAATTTCGCCACATCCGTCCGCGACCCGCCGCAGTTCCCGGTGATGATCGTCGTCACGCCCATGCGCACAAAGTTCTCCGCCGCCGGCACGCGCGCGATGCGCTCAGAGTGCGTATGCACGTCGATGAAGCCCGGCGCCGCCACCCGCCCCTGCGCGTCGATCACCGTCGTCGCCGTGCCCGCGACCTCGCCGACCGCGACGATGCGCTGATCTTTCACCGCGATGCTGCCTTCCACCAACGGCGCGCCCGTGCCATCGGCGATCCGCGCATTGCGAATGAGCAGATCAAACTGCTCCGCGACGCAGGAGCCGGAGGCGAAAATCGCCAATGCTGCGAGTAAGACTTTCACTTTCGCTCCTTTAGCGCCAGGCAGCGGGCAAGCAGGGGATCGGTGATGCCCTGAGCGAATCCGCCCTTCATGCTGCCATTGACGGGTGTGGGGAACTTCGTTGGCGAGATATCGGAAGTCGCAGCGCCGGCGCGGAATGCTGTCTCGGCTGAGGCGCAGTGTCCGATGAAAAGGAGAATCAGGAGGAAGCGTCGGGAGATCATATCTTCGTGAATGCCGCGAAGTGTGGTCGTATTAGCCGGGACGATGCAACCTGACTTCGCATCCGACGACGGGCTGTCGAGCACCATGCCCAAGACTTCGCCGCAAATGCGGTTGTGATTGGCGACCCCATCACCCCACATTCGCCCATGCTCCCCAAGTTCCTCTCCCTCCTCCTCTGCGCGTCCCTCAGTCTTTCCGCCTTCGCTGCTGACTATCAGGCGGTGCCTGATTGGACGAAGCTGCCCGACGGCCGCACGGTGATCGGCAATATGCATGGCGACGTCGCCGTGAGTGCAAACGGAGAGGTTTATGTGAGCGTCATGGATCCGAAGGCCGGTGTGCAGGTCTTTTCGCCGGATGGGAAATTTGCGCGCTTGGTGCCGAATGCGCCGTCCGATTTCCATGGCTTCGTCATTCACAAGGAAGCGGAGGGCGAGTTCCTCTACGGCGCACGGCTCGGGACGGGCGATATCCTGAAGCTCGCGCTGGATGGTCGGGAGGTGATGAAGATTCCTGCGACCGCGATCCCGGATGAATTCAAGAAGAAGGCGCCGATGACGAAAAAGGGTGCGGACGGCAAGGAGGTGCCCAATCCCGAGGGTGGCAAACCGGGAGTGCGACTCACTGCCATGGACGTCGCGCCGAACGGGGATCTTTTTGTCACGGATGGTTACTCATCGGACTACGTGCACCGCTTCGACAAAACCGGGAAGTATCTGAAGTCCTTCGGAGGCAAGAAGCCGCCCTATAGCTTCAACACGCTGCACAAGATCGCCATCGACACGCGCTTCGACCCGCCGCGCATTATCGGCTGCGATCGCGGGAATATGCGCGTCGTCCATCTCTCGCTCGATGGCGAACTGCTGGGTGTCATTGCCACCGACATGCTTATGCCCGCGGCGGTCGCGATTCAGGGCGACCTCGCGCTCATCGGCGAAATCAAGGGCCGCGTGACCGTGCTCGACAAGGCCGGGAAAGTGGTCGCGCAGATGGGCGCCAACGACAAGGCGGACGAAGTCGGCACGAACAAGACCGAGCCGGACAAATGGCGTCCGGGCATCGTCACCGCGCCGCACGGCGTGGCCTTCGACGGGAAGGGCAACATCTTCGTTTCCGAGTACAACATCTTCGGCCGCGTACACCGCTTCGATCGCAAGTAACCGTCCACTCCAACCCCCCTGCTTATGAACATCACCCGCCGCTCCGCCCTGCAACGCACCGCGGTACTGACCGCTGGCGCCGCACTTTCCACGCTGCCGAATCTCCGCGCCGCCGATGCCGCGGGACGCAAACTGAAGGTCGCCGTGGTGGGACTCGGCCGGGGCATGGCGCACGTGACGGCGCTGCTCGCCTTGCCCGATGTGGAGATCGCCTATCTCGCGGAGGTGGATGCGAAGCGGCTGGAGACGGGTCTGAAAAACGTGGCGGCAAAGCAGGACACGACCTGTGAAGGCGTGAAGGATTTCCGCAAGATTCTGGAGGACAAGACGCTCGATGCTGTCTTCATCGCGACTCCGAACTTCTGGCACACTCCGGCCGCGCTGCTGGCGATGCAGGCGGGCAAGCACGTGTATGTGGAGAAGCCTGGCAGCCAGAATCCGCACGAGGCGGAGATGATCGTCGCCGCGCAAAAGAAGTATGGGCGCATCGTGCAGATGGGGAATCAGCGCCGCACGTGGATGAAGGATGCGATCGCGGCGCTGCATGGCGGGGCGGTGGGAACGACGCGGTTTGCACGCGCCTTTTACTACAATGCGCGCGAGGCGATCGGCACCGGAGGCAAGAAGCCGGCGGGCGAAATCGACATGGATCTGTGGCAGGGTCCGGTGCCGGACGAACGCGATATGAAGCCGTACATGCATTACGACTGGCACTGGCTGTGGCACTGGGGCAATGGCGAGCTCGGCAACAATGGCATCCACTTCCTCGACATCCTGCGCTGGGGTCTGCAGGTCGATTACCCGACGCGGGTCACTTACAATGGCGGACGGTACTGGTTCGACGACAAACAGGAGACGCCGGATACGGGCACGGCGGTGTATGACTTTGGCAAGGTGGGCATCGAATGGGTGTGCAGTAGCTGCCATCCGCGCGCCGCGGAGAAGCCATTGGCGGAGATACTTTTCTATGGAGACAAGGGCACCTTTGCCATCGGTCGCGACGACTGGACGGTGTATGACCAGAAGGGCGTGAAAGTGAGTGAAGGCAAAAGCAAAGGCGGCGGCGATGGGGCGCACATGGGAAACTTCCTCGATACCATCCGCGGTAAGGCGACGCTCAACAGCCCGATCGAAGAAGGCCAGAAGAGCACCATGCTCTGCCACCTCGGCAACATCGCCTACCGCACCAACACCGTGGTGCGTTGCGATCCGAAGACCGGCAAGCTCATCGACAATCCCGAGGCCGAGAAGCTATGGAAGCGGGTCTATCGCAAAGGCTGGGAGCCGACAGTATAAAGGTGGATGGCGCGCTCCGAGCGCCATGGGTAAACGATCCGCGCGCAGCGCGCTGAATACTCTGCATACGCAGACGGGCGACTGCGCCGCGTTCGACTATGTCACGGCGCTCGGAGCGCGCCATCCACCGAGGCCTATGGCCTGGCGGCTACCTCCGCGCGGGCTTTCGCGATCACTTCATCCAGCTTCACCTCGGCACCGCCGCGGCGCTTGCTCTCGTCGGCGGCTTCCATGAAGGCGTAGAGCTCGAGCGTCTCCGCGGCGCTCACAGGTGGCACACCGGTGCGAAACATCTTCACGATCTCCGCGAGCAGCACGTCGTAGCCCTCGTACTTGCCGGCTTCTGCTTCGCCTTTTTCTCCCACAGCTTTACCGCCGTAGCCTTTGCGGTCCTGCCCATTCTCCTGGCGAAAGATCCCGGTGCGCCCATCGCTCCACGTGCCGACCACTTCGACCTTGCCGTCGGCCGTTTCGCCGCGCTTCACGGATTGGCAGCCCGTGCCCATCACGGTGAAGAGCGCTTCGCAGCCATGCACGCCATACCAGTAGAGGTCGGGATGGGTCGGCTCGGTGCTCATGGGGCTGAAGGTCTCCGCGCTCTTCACCTTGCCGATGGACCCCGCGCGCACTTCCTGCGTCGCTTTACCGAAGCGGAGCGAGGATGAGCAGAAGAGTGGGACCTTGGCCTTCTCCGCCGCTGCGAGGATGCGGACGGTATCGGCGAGCGAGCCCGCGATGGGCTTGTCGATGAAGACCGGCTTGCGCGCCGCGAGCACCGGCTGGAGCTGCTCCCAATGCACACGCCCGTCATTCGATTCGAGAAAAACGACATCGACCTTCTGCACGAGCGCCTCGATCGAATCGACGATCTCCACACCGAGTGCCTTCACCTTCTCCGTGTACTCTGGAATGCGCTTTGTGCTGCCTTCGATGTCCTTGCTGCCCTGCGGATACGCCGCGACGACCTTTACGCCAGCGACCTTCGGCGCGTCCTCCGTCTTCTTCGGGCCTTTGTTTAGCGAGGTGGTGAAAGCGATGACGTGCGAGGTATCTAGACCGATGATTCCAGCGCGGAGCGGCTTGGGATCTTGAGCAAAAGTGGTCGAAACGAGAACGGCGAGGGCAAGGAGCAAGGGGAGTTTCATCTCTCTGCATGATGACGCAGCGCCGGCACCCTTAGGAGCGGAGTCTAACGAATCTTCCGTCGCAGCGAGCTCAAATGAACTCGTTGATGAGATTCTCGAGGAATTCCTGGCGGCCACTGGTGTTTGCGTCGGCTTCGCCCTTTTCAAGCGCGAATGCTTCCAGCGAGGCGAAGGTTTCCTTTCCACTCTCGATGCGGGCGCCGAGGCCCGAGTCCCACGAGGCGTAGCGCTGCTTCACCGCTTCTGCGAGACGGCCATCGGCGCGGATGGCGGAGGCGATCTTCAAGCCGCGGGCAAAGGCATCCATCCCGCCGACGTGCGCGTGGAAGAGGTCTTCCGGTTCGAAGCTCTCGCGGCGCACCTTGGCGTCGAAGTTGACGCCGCCGGTTGTGAGCCCGCCATACTTGAGCGCCACCAGCATGCATTGCGCGGTGAGGTAGATGTCCGTCGGGAATTGATCGGTATCCCAGCCCAGCAGGAGGTCGCCCGTATTCGCATCGAGACTGCCGAGCGCGCCGGCGGCTCCGGCGACTTCCATCTCATGCTGCATGGAGTGACCCGCGAGGGTTGCATGATTTGTCTCCAGGTTCAGTTTGAAGTGCGGCAGCAGATCGTACTCGCGGAGGAAATTGAGGCAGGCCGCGGCGTCGGAGTCGTACTGATGTTTGGTCGGCTCTTTCGGTTTTGGCTCGATGTAGAACTGGCCCTTGAACCCGATCTGCTTCGCGTAATCGACGGCCATGTGCAGGAACTTCGCGAGGTGATCGAGTTCGCGCTTCATGTCTGTGTTCCAGAGCGTCATGTAACCTTCGCGGCCGCCCCAGAAGGTGTAGCCTTCGCCGCCCAGCGCGTGCGTCACATCCAGTGCCTTCTTCACCTGCGCGCCGGCAAAGGCGAAGACTTCGGCATTCGGCGAAGTGGCCGCGCCATGCACGAAGCGCGGATGCACGAAGAGCTGCGCGGTGCCCCAGAGCAGCTTGATGCCGGTGCGCTGCTGCTGCTCCTTGAGCAGCGTGGCGATCGTGTCGAGATACTCGTTCGACTGGCGCAGCGTCTGCCCGTGCGGCGCGACATCGCGATCGTGAAAGGCGTAGTAGGGCATGCCCAGCTTCTCCGCGATCTCGAAGAAGACCGGCACCCGCGCCTTGGCGAGATCGAGTCCGCTGAGTCCCGCCTCCCAGGGGCGGATCGCCGTGGGCCCGCCAAACATATCCGCGCCCTGCCCACACATGGTGTGCCAGTACACGATGGAGAAGCGCAGGTGATCGCGCATCGCCCTGCCGTCCACGAGTTCGTCGGCGTTGTAGTGTTTGAAGGCGAGCGGGTTTTTCGATTTCGGACCTTCAAAGGCGATGCGGGAGATTTTGGGAAAGGCGGGAGTCATGGTTGGCGGAGAGCGTTGAGGTTGCGGAGGGGTTGGCGGTGTAGTGGCCGTTGACATAGCACAACTACCGGTTCATGCAGCACAGCGTGACGACAAAGCTTATGCCAAATGCGCCACGGCTCGCTCGCCGTCCGCCGGCGCGCAAGGTCTCGCCCGCGTTTCTGCGGGCCCGTGATCGCTGGCTCAGTGGAGTGAACGCGCAGGCCCATTTCCATGCGCTCTTCGATCACCTGCCCGGCGTCTGCTTCTACTGCAAGGACCAGGACGGGCACTTCATGCTGGCGAGTCGCGGCTTTCTCCAG
>JANPIS010000157.1:0-23512 GCA_031425095.1 Chthoniobacteraceae bacterium | reverse complement strand
TAATCCCACCAATCGGGGGAAATGGCGCTGGTCTTGTGAGCCATGGTGCAAAAGGTCTGGGCGACTACCTTTTCTGAAGCGCCGCGCCGATCTCTGCGGCGACTTTTTCGGCGAGCATCTTCGAGCCGGCGGGGGAGAAGTGGACGTTTTGCGGGAGTTGATTGCCGTCGCCGAGGCGCGGCAGCGCGTAGGCGTAGAGGTCGTTGGTGGCGACGCCGGCGGCCTTCATCACGCGCGCGGCGGCTTCGTTGTAATTCGGCACGTCTTCGGTGCGGCGCCCCGGTGTTCCGGCGACGACGGGCGTGGTCGAGCACCAGATGAGTTTCGCGCCGGTCGTTTTGAGCTGCGCGACGAGTGCGGTCAGGTTCTTCTCGTACTCGCCGACTTCGACTTGGTGCTTCGCGGCCGGCGTCTCGACGGGAACGATCTTCGCCTTGTCCTCGCCGACGATGAACTTGACGTCATGCAGGCCCCAATTGAAGTGAATCACGTCCCACTTCTTGTCGCCGAGCCAGGTCTTGAGATTCGTCAGCCCGTTCGGCGTCGGGCCACCGTTGGTCGGGATGCGATGCACGTTCGCTTTGCCTTCGAGCAGCTTCCGCACGTCGAGCGTGTAGCCGATGGAGATGGAGTCGCCGATGAGCAGCACGCGCGGCAGGCCGGGCTGATCTTCGATCGGCGCGAAGACGGGATTCGGCGCGCGTTTCCTGGGCGCGGTGGCGGCCGGTTTGGCATCGACCGCGAGCGCGGCGGAGGCGGTGAGGCAGAGCGTGAGGGCGAGGAGGGTGGGGAACTTCATGAGGATGGAGGTAGAGAGGAACTGGCGCGGAGAGAATCCGAAAAGCAGGTGGGCCTTTGGGACCGGCGCATGAAAACTCATCATGACGCAAATTTGTCTCCATCTTGCCGGGTGATGCTGTCCTGCTTCTGCCATGTTTCCTCCCATGTTCCGCCGCTTCCTCTTTCCTCTTCTCAGTCTCATCGTTTCCGGCGCTCAAGCGGCAGAGCGTCCGAACATCCTCTTCATCATCTTCGACGACTGGAATGGCAGCACCCACGCCGGCGCCTACGGCTGCGATTGGGTGAAGACGCCGAACTTTGATCGCGTGGCCCGCGAGGGCGTGCTCTTCAAGAACGCCTTCACGTCCAACCCGAAGTGCAGCCCGTGCCGCGCGAGCATCCTCACCGGACGCAATACTTGGCAACTCGAGGAAGCCGTCTCGCACGGCGGATATTTCCCCAAAGGCTACGAAGTCTATCCCGACCTGCTGGAGAAAGCTGGCTACGCCGTCGGGCTCACGGGGAAAGGCTGGGGCCCGGGCGACTTCAAAACGCTCGCCGGGCGCACGCGCAATCCGGCGGGGCCGGACTTCACCGGCAAAAAGCAGGAGATCCCGGCGAAAGGCATGGCAAACGACGACTACGTCGCAAACTTTGAGGACTTCCTCAAGCAGCGCGCGGCGGACAAGCCGTTCTGCTTCTGGATGGGTTTTAACGAGCCGCATCGCGCCTACGAAGCCGGCTCCGGCCTGCGTCTCGGCAAGAAGCTTGAGGACGTAAAGGTGCCCGCCTTTCTCCCGGACACCGAGATCGTGCGGAGCGACCTGCTCGACTACGCGATCGAGGTGGAGTGGGGCGACACGCAGATCGGCCGCGCGCTCGACGCGCTGAAGGCCGCGGGGCAGCTCGACAACACGCTCATCATCGTCACGTCCGATCACGGCATGCCTTTCCCCTTTGTGAAGGGCCAGATCCACGAGGACGCCTTCCATCTGCCGCTCGCGATGCGCTGGGGCGCGGCGATCAAGCCCGGCCGTGTCGTCGAGGACTTCATCAACGTGCGCGACTTCGCGCCCACTTACATGGAACTCGCCGGCCTCAAGCCGCACGCGCAGATGACCGGCAGGAGCCTGGTGAACATCCTGCGCTCCGAGAAGAGCGGCTGGATCGAAAACCGTGACACCATGCTCGCCGGCAAAGAGCGTCATGATCTCGGTCGCCCGCACGACTGGGGCTACCCCGTGCGCGCGCTCCGGACGAAGGAATTCCTCTACGTGCACAACTTCCACCCCGAGCGCTGGCCCGCGGGAAATCCCGAGACCGACTTCGGCAACTGCGATCCTGGCCCGACCAAGGAAGTCGTGAAAGCGCTCGGCGGCTACTTCTACGATCTGTCCTTCGGCAAGCGCCTGCCTGACGAACTCTACAACATCCAGCGCGACCCAGAGTGCGTCGTGAACCTTGCCAATGACCTCGCCTACACCGAGACGATGAGCGCGCTCCGCTACAAGATGATCGAGATGCTCAAGGAGGAGAAAGACCCGCGCGCCCTCGGCAACGCCGCCATCTTCGACACTTACAAATACGTCGGCAGCCGGGCCAAGGGCTACGAGACGTGGCTGAAGGCGCAGGAGCCGAAACTGCCCGCCGCTCTCGAAGCCGCGGCAGCGGAGGCGGCGAAGAAACCGAAGAAGGGGAAACGCGAGGAGTAGGGGCGCCCTCGCCCCGTGATCTAAGCGGGGCGAGCCACCCTTACTCCTTGGTGGCGAGCGACGCACAGACGATTTCCTCGTCGTTGCGGGCGAAGATGTGGCGGTTGGCGTAGGCAGGGTGCGACCAATTTACCGCGCCGAGTTCCCGGCGTCCTCCCCGGGAGGTGGGCTTGAGGAGTTTGGTGCGGGAGATTTCCTCGAAACCCTTGGGCGAGAGTTTCGCGATGAGGAGTTCGCCGCGGTCGTTGTTGATGAAGTAGCGGTCGTCGTTGCGGACGATGAAGGCGGTGGCCCACCGCGCTTTTTCCTTGGTGAGTTCCATCGTCTCCCAGACGCGCTCGCCGGTGCGCGCGTCGAGGCAGCGGAACTGGCCGTAGCTGCACACGCCGTAGAGATGGTCGCCGTCGAGCACGGGGGTGTTGATGAGCGCGTGCAGGCCGGTGGTGTTGATCTCTCCGGGGCGCGTGTCGCTCCAGAGCTTGCTGGCGGTGGGTTTGGAGCGGTCGAGCGTGAACATCATCGAGCCATTGTAGAAGGCGGAGACGAGCAGGCGCGTGCCGTCGAAGATCGGCGTGGCGACGGTGAGGCCGGAGCGAATGTCCCACGGCTCCTGCCAAAACACTTTGCCGCTCGCGGGATCGAGTGAGACGACGGCGGTCCGCGTCCAGATGATGCACTGTCGCGTGCCGCCGGCTTCGATGAGGAGGGGCTGGCCGTAGCCGGGGTCGCCGCCGCCCGGCAGCGCGCGCCAGAGTTCGGCACCGGTGAGTTTGTCAAAGGCGACCACCATCGCGTCGTGGCGTCCGCCGACGAGACAGATGAGGCGCGGCCCATCGACGAGCGGCGCGCCAGCCATGCCCCAGACGGGCACCGGCGTCTCATAGTCCTTTTGGCAATCCTTCTGCCACTGCACCGCGCCTGTCTTCACGTCGAGACAGGCCAGCGTGCCAGTGGCGCCGAGGATATAGACGCGATCCCCATCCACCGTCGGAGTGGCGCGCGGGCCGATGGCATACGCCGGCATGAGCGGGCGGTAATCGGCGGACCACTTTTGCTCCCACAGCACCTTACCCGTCTTTTCATCGAGGCAGAGCG
Source organism: Chthoniobacteraceae bacterium (assembly GCA_031425095.1). Taxonomy (GTDB): domain Bacteria; phylum Verrucomicrobiota; class Verrucomicrobiia; order Chthoniobacterales; family Chthoniobacteraceae; genus JANNXQ01. The sequence goes on along the minus strand of JANPIS010000157.1, from coordinate 19,925 downwards.
CGCGCTCCGTTCCGGCGGGGAAATCCGTGGGCGTGAAATCGGTCAGGAAGACGCGCCCAGCCGCGACGGACGGCCCCGAGTAGCCGCCCGCGATCGGCACGCGCCAGCGGAAGGTGAGTGACTCCGGCAGCTTCTCCACGATACCGGTTTCCGCCCACACGCCGCTGCGACCGGGGCCGCGCCACTCGGGCCAGTCCGCGGCGCGGGCATTGAGAACGAGTGCGGCGAAGGCGAGGCAGAGGCGAGTATTCATCGGAGATCGGCATCCACGCGGCGCGCGAGGCGAAGCGACCAAAGGCCCAGACCTCCGCTCACGAGCACGAGCGGGAGCAGGCTCCAGCGGCTGCGCGGCCAGAAGAATTCGCCGGCATTGAAGGACGCCCAGCGCGTCTGCTCGCTGTGCGGCGGAAAGTGGCGGAACTCGAGCAGGCCCTCGTAGATCCCGATCGGATTGACGCTCACGGGCCCTTCGATGGCCGCGAGGAGGAAGGGTGCGGCTTCCCCGCGGGCGATGGCTTCGCGCAACTCGCGTTCGGTCTCCGCGAGCTGCTGCTCCATCGGATCCGGCGGCACATTCGACTCTTCGAGTTTGGCGCGTTCCTTTTCCATGTGGCGGCCGAGCAGGATCTCGAGCATCGGCCGCGCTTGCCCGTGGATGAAGAGCGGCCAGGCGTAGTCGAGCACGAGGCTATTGGCGAAATCCTGCCGCCGGTCATCACGAGCGTGCCCGCCGACGGCGAGCGGGTTCTGGGCGTCGGTGGCAGTGAGGAGCGCCTGCTGCGCCACCGAGAGCGCGGCGAGGATTGAGGTCAGGCGCCGCCGCAGCGTGAACGCCACGACGAGCGGCAGACAGAGGAAGGGCAGCCCGGGCACGAGGTAGCGTGGCCCGGCGGAGAAGCCGCCGTGGTAGCCGTTGAAACTCGCATTCACGAGGAAGAAGAAACCGAAGATCGCGAGGCAGAGGCGTGCATCGGCGACGAAGGTTTTCTCCCGCAGCCACACGATCGCGCCCCACACCGCAAGGATCAGCACGGGTGAGAGGAGGAAGATGCCGCGGTAAGGTGAGAGCGTGAGGACGGTGGAGACGTAGGCAAATTGCACGACGTCCGCGGACGACTGGAAGAGGCGGAACATCCCCAGCGCGCCGCTCGGGTCTTTGAAGAGCGGATTCTGGAAATCGTTTGCGAGCTTGAAGGGCGAGCCGAAATTCACCCAACCGTACCAGCAGATGACCAGAAAGGGCGGGATGACTCCGAGGCTGAAAAGCAGGGCGGGACGCCATCCCGCGAACCACGGGCGGCTCGCCTGCGGAGCAGAGGGTGCCGCGGACGGGCTGCCGGCTGGTCGAGTGGCGAGCAGCGCATACAGCCCGAGGAATGCGCCCGGCACCGCCGCGACGTAGTTGGTGATCGCGGCGAGTCCGGCACACAATCCGGCGAGGAGCCACGCCTTTCCAGTCGTGCCAGTGCGCAGGAAGTAAAAGGCCGCGAGCAGCAGCGCAGCGGTCGCATTGTGGTCGAACATCGTCGTGCCAAACGGAAAGAACGTCGTGCCGAAAACGAACGCCAGCGTCGCCGCCGCCGCGGGCCAGAGCGCGCCACCAGCGAAGTTCCGCGCGAGTCGGAAAAAAAGCACTGCGGCGAGTGCTGAGAGCAGGCCGATCGAGCAGACCGTCATGAGCCAGGAATTCACGGTCAGCGTCCACCAGCGATCGCGATCGATGCCGAGGAGGCGCTCCACTTGATAGATCACCCAGTAAGCGGGCAGCGCGAGGAACGACGTGCCGGGCGGCTTGTTCGGATGAAAGTGGCCGGTGTGCGGCACGTAGCCGAGGTCGCCCGAAGCGCACAGCGAGATCATCGGCTCGAGCGTCACGCCTTCCTCGGCGGGCGTTTCATTCACCGGGAAAAATGTCCACGTCATGTCCACCCACGCGACCCGCTTCTTCTTCCCGTCGATTTCGAACTCCGCATTGCGCATCGGGATGCGCCGCAAGTCTTCGGTCGCGGGATTGCGCTCGTAGATCAGGAAGTCATCGATCGCAAAACGCCCTTGCTCGGCCATCGCGCGCACCTCGGCGAAGCGCGCGTTCTGATTCCATCCACCGCCCTGATGAAAGTACGCGAAGGTGAACAGCGTCGTGATGAAGACGAGGAGTTCGAGGCGTTGCGGGCGGGACACGGCGGGAAAATGACCAATGGCCAATGAGCAATGACCAATGCAGGCGAGTGCGTCGAGTTCTCTGTTGTGAGACGAGAGACGACTCGATAATCGATGGCGCGCCAGTGGTCATTGGTCATTGGCCATTAGTCATTTTCCCCCATGTCCTGGCCCCAGACCTACGACCCGCTCGGTGGCGTTTTTCTTTCCGCGCTGGTCGCGTCCATTCCCGTCGTGCTGCTCCTGGTGCTGCTCGGTTTTGCCCATGTGCGGGCGCACCTCGCAGCCCTCGCCTCCCTTGCGGCGGCAATCGCGGTCGCGGTCGTGATCTTCGGCATGCCGGCGCCGCTCGCGCTGGCGGCGGCCGGTTACGGCGCGGCGTTCGGTTTTTTCCCGATCGGCTGGATCGTGCTCAATGCGATCTTCATCTACGAGCTGTCGGTCGTGACGGGTGGCTTCGAGGTACTGAAGCAGCGGATCGCGGGGCTCTCGGGTGATCGGCGGATTCAGGCGCTGCTCATCGCGTTTTGCTTCGGCGCATTCATCGAAGGTTGCGCGGGATTTGGGGCGCCGGTGGCGATCTCGGCCGCGATGCTCGTGGGTCTGGGATTCCGTCCGCTGGAGGCGGCGAAGCTCGCGCTCATCGGCAACACCGCGCCAGTCGCGTTCGGCTCGCTCGGCATTCCACTGACCACGCTGAGCAGCGTCACCGGTCTCGACCTCATGGCGCTGAGCCAGATGGTCGGACGGCAACTGCCAGTCTTCTCGTGCATCGTGCCCTTCTGGCTGGTGGCCGCGCAGGTCGGCTGGCGCGGGATGCGCGAGGTGTGGCCGGCGTGTCTCGCGTGTGGTGCGAGCTTCGCCGTCACGCAGTTCTTGGTGAGCAATTTCCACGGTCCGTGGCTGGTGGATCAAGTGAGCGCCCTGGTGGCCATGGGGACGCTCGTGCTGGTGCTGCGCGTGTGGCGGCCGGCCGGAGATCGCGGAGCATCCGACTTCCAACAGTCAACATCCCAAGTCCAACCTGGTCCTTCGACCGCGCGCGCGCTGCTCCCCTGGGTGCTCCTCAGCATCTGCGTCATCGCGTGGAGCGTGCCGACGGTGAAGAATGCGCTCAATGGCCTCTCCGCGCCAAAGCTGCCGGTGCCATTGCTCCACCTCGCCATCGAGCGCATGCCACCCGTGGTCGTGCATCCGGAAAAGGAAAAGGCGGAGTTCGTCCTGAACTGGCTGAGTGCCACGGGCACCGCCCTGCTGCTGGCGGGTGTAGTCGCGGGGCTGCTGCTGGGGCTCAAACCGGCGACTTTGGTGATGACTTACGGGCGGGTGTTGTGGCGGGTGCGGATGTCGCTGCTGACCATCGCGCTGATGCTCGCGCTCGGCTTCACCACGCGCTTTTCCGGCCTTGATACGAGCATGGGTTTAGCTTTTGCCCACACTGGCTGGTGGTTCCCCTTTTTCTCCCCGCTGCTCGGCTGGCTCGGCGTGGCCCTCACGGGCAGCGATACCTCGTCGAATGTGCTCTTCGGCAATTTGCAGAAAGTCACGGCGGAGCAACTCGGTCTATCCCCGATCCTCACTGCGGCAGCCAACAGTTCCGGCGGCGTGATGGGCAAGATGATCGACGCGCAGAGCATCGTGGTCGCCGCCGCCGCGACGAGCGGGGCAGGGGAGCAGCCGCCTACGGGCGAGATCCTCCGCGCGGTCTTCTGGCACAGCCTGGGACTGGCCCTGCTCGTCGGCCTCCTGGTCCTGCTGCAAGCCTACGTCTTCCCGTCGGTGATCCCGAGCGTGGCGGGACATTAGCCCGCGTCTCTCGGCTTTGGCTGCGTCCTCAGTTGCGCAGCTCGCTGACGCCCGCTCTATATATTTGCGAAATGAGCAGCCAAGCCCGAGTCCGTTGCGCCATCTGTGGCAAGGAAGTGGATTTCTTTGCACCACCGACGGGGCCATTCTGCTCGGATCGGTGCAAGCTGGTCGATCTCGGGAAATGGTTCGGTGAGGAGTACAAGATCAGTGAGCCGCTGCGGCCGGATCACTTTACAGAGTTTGAGGGGCTGGACGGCGGGGAGGAGTTGGATCGCCCGCAGTGACATCGGTGGATGGCGCGCTCCGAGCGCCATGCTTTTGCTCGGCCGGATGCCACCACAAAGCTGGCGCTGCGCGAATTTTTTTGCGATGGCGCTCGGAGCGCGCCATCCACCCTTACCCTCGCGGAATCGCGAAGCGCCAGGCGACGGCGAGCACCGCCACCGCGGCGAGGGCGGCGAGCCGCTGGAGCAATTTCGGTGTGCGCTCGCGGAGGCGCAGCAGGGCGGCGACGGAGCCGAGCCCCAGCCCGGCGACAAAGCCCCAGAAGTGCGCCATGTAGTCGATACGCGCATGTTCCGGGTCGTCGCCGCCGGAGCCGAGATAGGCGAGCAGCGCGAGGCCGGCGCCGACCGGGAGCACGAGTTGCCAGCGGTGGCGCGTGTGCAGTGAGGAAAAGCGGGTGACGAAATCCATGCTCACCAGCAGTCCGAGCGCGCCGAAGACCGCGGTAGACGCGCCGATCGTCACGTGCGATTCGCGACCGTAGGTCCAGGAGTTGATCGCATTGCCGAGCGCGCCGCTCAGGACGATCGCAAACCAGGTGAGCCCCGTGCCGAGCAGCGGCAGGAGGAAGGTGGCGAAGAGCAGCCCAGTGGCGAGGTTCGCGGCGACGTGCGGCAGATCGGCATGCAGCGTGAGGGCGGTGAGAGTGCGCCACCATTCGCCGCGCTGAATGATCGCCGTGCTATCCGCCGCCCCCAGATCGACCCATGCGGGCGGCGCGATGCTTTGCAGAAAGAAGCACGTCCCGAGCAGCCACGCGGCGACGTAGAGCGAGAGAGTCTCCACTTTCCCTTCGGGCACCATCGTGAGCTCCGCCGGACGCGCGCGTTGCTCCATTTCAAAGAGCGCCAGCTCGCGCAGCATTTCGTCGCGCGCGTCGAGGCCAACGAGGAGCAGCCAATCGTCGCCCGCGCGATCGATCCGATGCCCGACCTCGCGCGCTGCCGCGACGAGCGCCCGCTCCCGCGCCGTGGCAAGATCGGGATAGCGGCCGACCACGGCGAGCGGCAGGTCATCTTCGGGGAGTTCGGGCATGAGTCGAGTGGACACCGAACATCGAATAACCCCCTTCCAACATCCAATCCGGAATCGCGCGCGCTTCGTATCAACACGCGGCGTCAATGGATGTTGGATGTTCGCCGTTGGATGTTCGATGTTCCCGGCGACCCGACCTCTCGCGCGATGCACTCGGACCACTTCACCAGCTCTCCATTCTCCCGCGCGCTGGTGATCCCCGATCTCTGGCAGCAGGAAGCCGTGCGTGCGCTGCGCGAGGGTCGCGACGTCGTGGTGCATGCGCCGACCGGTGCGGGCAAGACGTACATCTTCGATCTCATCCAGCCGGAGCTCCGTGGCCAGGCGGTCTTCACCGTGCCGACCCGCGCCCTGGCCAATGACAAGCTCGCCGAATGGCGCGCGCTCGGGTGGGACGTGGGCATCGCCACGGGCGATCTCGCCTTTCGCCTCGATGCCCGGATCATCGTCGCGACGCTGGAGACGCAGAAGGGGAAGTTTCTCGCGCGCACCGGGCCGCGGCTTTTCGTCGTGGATGAATATCAGATGATCGGCGATGCGCAGCGCGGCGTGAATTACGAGCTGGCCCTCGCGCTCGCGCCACCGGAGACGCAGCTCCTGCTGCTCAGCGGCAGCGTGGCGAATCCGCAGGATGTCGTTGCCTGGCTGCGGCGGATCGGCCGCGACGCGGTGCTCGTGTCACACCAGGAGCGACCGGTGCCGTTGCAGGAGGTCGATCTGGAAGCACTGCCGTCCAAGGCGCGCAACATCCGCAGCGAATGGCCGCGCCTGATCGCGAATGCACTGCACGCCGGACTCGGACCGGTGCTGCTCTTCGCCCCGCGCCGCAGGGCCGCCGAGGATCTCGCGCGTGAGCTCGCCGCGACGCTTCCGCCGGATGCGCCGCTCACGCTTTCCCCGGAGCAGCAACAGCTCGCTGGTCCACGGCTCGCGAAGCTCATCCAGAGCCGCGTCGCGTTTCATCACAGCGGACTCAGCTACGCGCAGCGTGCGGGCCTCATCGAGCCGCTCACGAAAGCCGGCCAGCTCCGCGCGGTGGTCGCGACGATGGGTCTCGCCGCGGGGATCAACTTCTCGATGCGCTCGGTGGTCGTCACCGACACGCGCTACATGGCCGGGCCGTTTGAAAAGCAGGTGCAGCCCGATGAACTGCTGCAAATGTTTGGCCGCGCGGGTCGGCGTGGACTCGACGACGCCGGTTACGCGCTGATCTCGGATCGCACTCCTCGCCTCCACGACGCGCGTCCGCGGCAACTCAAGCGCGCCAATCCCGTCGACTGGCCGACCCTCATCGCGGTGATGCAGGCCGCCGTACAGCGCGGCGAAGAACCGTTCGCCGCCGCGCTGGAGTTGAATGCGCGTCTCTTCACCCCGCACGCGATCGCCCTCGGCGTCGAGCATTCGCGCGCCACCGGACCGATGCCGTGCGGACTCGATATCGATGCCGAACGCGCGCGCTTTGCCCGTCGCGGTGTGGCCGAAATGCAAAACTCGCGCGGTCAGTGGGAGCCGCAGCCCGCGCGGGCCGAGGACGTGCCGTTCGGCGAAGCGCTCGTGCTCGAGCACGGCCAATGGCGCGACGCTCTGTCGCTCGCGCGCACGCTCGACGGCGTTGGCGTCGGCAATCTTTGCAAGCTCGGCAGCGGCGCGGACAAACGCTACGGCCGCGAAGTGCCGATCGGCACGCGCCGCCCCGATGGCACGCTCACGCTTGCGCCGTGGCTGAAGCGCACACTGCGTGTCCCGCGCCTCGACGCCGCCGGACTCGAGCGCGAAGTCTTCATGAGGTTCGCGGAACTCACCGACGGCACGCTCGCCGGGACCGTATTGCGCGGCGAACAACTCGTCGCGCGCGTTGCCTTCGATCAGCGCCGCGTGAGCGCCTGGTGCGATTCGCTCGGGCGCGCACTCATCGATCCGCCGACTCGCCGTGAACTGCCCGTGCCCTGCCGCGCCTGCCCGGAGCTTGCGGCCTACTGCGAGAAGGTGGAGATCGTGCAGTCTCCTGCCCACTCGTGGCGTCAGCTCGGCCTCATCGATCCGCACGGCCATCCGACTCGGCGCGGGATCCTTTTCAGCTTCTTCCATCATGGTGAAGGCCTCGCCGTCGCCGCCGCGCTGGAGGACGAAAGCTATGCGATCCCCGACCTGATCTTCGATCTCGCAAATCTCCGCGCCGGGCCGCGCTTCGCTGGCGACGATTCTCCACTCGGCGGACGGCTCGGCGCACTCTGTCAGCGCGTCTATGAGCGTGCCGATCTGCCGGGCTATCTCGAAATGGGCGTGCCGCTCGACTACGGCGCCGGTGCCAGTGAGATCATCCGGGATATGCTCGAGCACCACACGCCGCGTCAAAAGCTCCTGACCGAATCGCTGCGCTCCGGCGACCTCGAACGCGGCCTGATCGAATGGCGGAGCGTGCTGCGGCACATCGTCTGGGCGCCCGACTGTGACTGGCCACGCTGGCGCGAATTAAAAACCGCCGCCGCTAAATTCATCGACGCCACAGTGTCGCCGACTGTCTTCGATCTCCCGCCACTTACGGCGCTCCAGCGCCGACGCTTGTAGCGTCGGTCTGCGACCGTCGCACGCATCCGTGGGCGGAGGTGGCGTGGAGCCTACCACCTCCGCACAGGAGAAGTGCGACGGTCATAGACCGCCGCTACAATCTTTCACTAACCTCCGCCGCCGCATGTCCCGCATCCATCTCCTCGCCGAAGACGTCGCCAGCCAGGTGGCGGCGGGTGAGGTCGTGGAACGGCCGGCGTCGGTGGTGAAGGAACTCGTCGAGAATTCGATCGACGCCGGCGCGACTCGCATCGAAGTCGCCATCCGCCGCGGCGGGAGCAGTTCGATCCGTGTGGTCGATGACGGGTGCGGAATGGATCGCGACGATGCGCTGCTCTGCCTGGAGCGCCATGCGACGAGCAAGATCCGCACAGGCGCGGATCTCGCGGCGATTCACACCCTCGGCTTTCGCGGCGAAGCGCTGCCGAGCATCGCCAGCGTCTCGCGCTTCCGCCTCTCGACGCGCGAACGCGACGCCCTCGCCGGCACCGAGGTGCTCGTGAATGGCGGCAAGATCGAGACGGTGCGCGACGGCGGCGACGCACCGGGCACGCAGATCGAAGTGCGCCAGCTCTTCTACAATCTTCCGGCGCGCCGGAAATTTCTGCGCACTGAAAACACCGAGTCGAGCCACGTCGCGCATCATCTGCACTTGCAGGCCATCGGGCATCCGGCAGTCGGCTTTGTCTTCGTGAATGACGAGCGCGTGATCTATCAGCTCCCGCCGGGGCAGACGTTGCGCGAGCGCATTCGCGATCTCTGCGGGGCCACGCTCAGCGGCGAATTGCTCGAGGTGCCGGAGTATGTCGGCGACGGCATTCAGCTCCGCGGGTTCATCGGCCGCGCGGGCGTGAGTCGGTCCACGCGGCAGGAGCAGATCGTCTTTCTCAATGGCCGCGCGGTGGAGAATCCGACGCTCGGACACGCGCTGCGCGAGGGTTATCACACGGCGCTGATGAAGGGGCAGCATCCGGTGACGTTCCTCTTCATCGAGATGGATCCCGCGGCCGTGGATGTGAATGTCCATCCGGCGAAGCGCGAGGTGCGGTTCCGCGACGGGCATCTCGTGCGGGAATGCGTCGCCGAAGCGGTGCGGCGGGCGCTGGAGAGTGACCGGGGCGCTTGGACACAGACCTTCCGCGCCGCGTCGGCGGTGATGCCGGAGATGACGCCCGCGTTGATTCCGGAGCAGGAGCAGGTGGCGCTGCGGAGGGATTGGGCGGTGCTGCCAGCGGAGCAGGGTGGAGAACTCCAAACTTCAAACTCCAAACTCCAAACGCCAAACGAACCGGCGGCGACCGTCACGCCGGCGCCACTCAACCCTCAACCGTCCACGCCCAACGCCGCCCGCGACTTCAAGATCCTCGGCGTGCTCGGGAAACTCTACGTGCTGATGGAAAACGCGTCGGGGCTGGTGCTTGTCGATCAACACGCGGCGCATGAGCGCATTCTCTTTGAGGAAATGCGGACGCGCATGGAGCAGTCGGGCGTGCCCGCGCAGCGCCTGCTCGTCCCGCTCGCGTTGCAAGTCTCGCCGAAGGATGCGGATTGGATCGAGCGCCACAGCGAGCTGCTCGATCGCGCGGGCATCGTCCTCGAACCCTTCGGCAGCGGCACTTTCAAGATCGACACACTCCCGACCTTCATGCGGGGCGACGATCCGGCGCAGCTCGTCCGCGACATCATCGACGAACTCCGCGACCTCTCCGCCGCCAATGCGCGCCTCCGGCTCGGCGAAGACATGATCGCCAAGACCGTCTGCCGTCACGCGGTGAAAGCGAACGATGTGCTCCGCGAACCGGAACTCGTGCGGCTCATCCAGGATCTGCTGGCGTGCGAGCTCCCCTACTGCTGCCCACACGGTCGCCCGACGATGATCCAAATTTCCTACAGCGAGCTGGAGAAGAAGTTTGGGCGCAAAGTGTAGCGGATTGCGTGCGCCAATTCTCTTTCATCCAGAGCGAAGTCGAAGGAGCTCTCGCACCCGAGGAGCGTTTTCTGTCTGCGGTGCAGCGAAAAAATCATCCGGATGATCCGTGCTGAAGTCGCGGAGACCGGCGAACTGCCGCGCTGAATCCGCACTGGCATCCGGCTTCTGCCTGCGGCTAGTTTCGCTACTGTCTTCCCATGGATAAACGCCGCTTCCTCATCCGCTTCGTGCCGATCGCGATCGCTGCACTGGTCGTCTTCTTCCAATTTTTCTCGGCGGAAAAATTTACCAATGAAGCCGGCCGCACGGCGCGGGTCGGCCTGAGTGAAGATCAGGAAATGCAGCTCGGGCTCCAAAGCTATCAGCAGGTCTTGCAGCAGTCGGACACGATCGACTCGGGGCCGGAATACGAGCTCGTGAGGCGTGTCGCCACCCGGCTGGCGGCGGTGACCGGGGAGCGCGGGAAGAAGTTCGACTGGCGCGTTTCGCTCGTTCGTGATCCGCAGGTGAATGCCTTTTGCCTGCCCGGCGGAAAGATCGTCGTCTTCACGGGCATCCTGCCTGTCGCGAAAACGGAGGCGGGCCTCGCAACGGTGATGGGACACGAGATGGCGCACGCCACGGCACGGCATGGCAGCGAGCGCGTCTTCAAGCAGAACGCCACGCAGACGTTGCTCACAGGCGTGCAGTTTTCCCTCGGCGACATGAGCTACGAACAGCAGCGCGCGATCATGGGCGCGATTGGCGCCGGCGCGCAGTATGGAATCCTGATGCCGTTCGGCCGCGATCACGAGAGCGAAGCGGATCGGATCGGACTAAGTTACATGGCCCGGGCTGGCTACGATCCGCGTGAGGCCGTCGCCTTCTGGCAGCGGATGGACGAGCACTCGGGCGGGCAGAATCCACCGGAATTCATGTCCACCCATCCGAGCCACGACACGCGTGTAGCTCGTCTGAAGGCACTCATTCCGCAGGCCATGGAGGAGTACCATCGGGCGGTGCAGCGTTAGCCAGATGGGCGGTCACGGCTCCGGTCGCGCCGCGGCTGGCCGCTCGAAATGTGCGTGCCGAAGGGCTCGCGGTTGTCGCAGGATGAATTCCTTCCCCATGCCAACCATCCGTCTTCGTGCGCTCATCCTTCTCGCGGCAGCCCTCTGCTGCGCACCTTTCACCTTCGCTGCGGAGCCGGCGCTCGCCGGGGTCGGTGCGGCCATGCGGGAGATGATCGGGAAAAATGAGATCACCGGGGCGGTGACCGCAGTCGTGACAAAGGACAAGGTGCTGCACCTCGAAAGCACCGGCCTGGCCGATGTGGCGGCGCAGCGGGCGATGACGCCAGAGACGATGTTCTGGATCGCGTCGATGACGAAGCCGATCACCGGTACGGCGATCCTGATGCTGCAGGATGAGGGGAAGCTGCACGCGAGCGATCCGGTGGCGAAGTTTCTGCCCGAGTTCGCAAACCTGAAAACGCCCTCGGGCCAGTCGGCGAAGCTCACGATCACGCAGATCCTCACGCACACGTCCGGGCTCAGTGAGGCCAGCGGACCGGCGGCGCAGCAGGCGAAGACGCTGGCAGAGCTGGTGCCAGTGTGGCTCGCGACGCCGATGCAGTATGAGCCCGGAGCGATGTGGAAGTACACGCAGAGCGGGATCAATGCGACCGCGCGGATCGTGGAAGTGGTGAGCGGGATGACCTTCGACACCTTCCTCCAGCAGCGGCTCTTCGATCCGCTTGGGATGAAGGACACGACGTTCTATCCGAGTCCGGAGCAGCGCGCGCGGTTGGTGACTTCCTATGCGAAGAACAAGGGCACCGGAGCACTCGAGCCAGTGGCGCCGCGGGCGGGTTACGAGGGCACGCGGGACCGTCCCCCGCAGGGGAATGGCGGGCTCTACTCGACGCCGCGCGACTACGCGCGCTTTTGCCAGATGCTGCTCGCGGGCGGTACGGTCGATGGACGCCGCTATCTCAGTGCGGAGGCGATGAAGTTTCTCTCCACGCCGCAGACGGGCGATCTGCCCACGGGATTCTTCCAGAGCGACACGTACGGGAATCGCGGGGCCAACTACGGCTGGGGACTCGGCACGAGCATCCTGCGCACGCCGCACGAAGGAGTCGCGGCGATGCTCTCGCCGGGGAGCTTCGGCCACGGCGGCGCGTGGGGCACGCAGGCGTGGATCGATCCCGTGAAGGGCGTGGCCTACGTGCTGATGGTGCAGCGCGCGAACTTTCCGAACAGTGACGCGAGCGAGGTGCGCCGCGCCTTTCAGGAGGCCGCGGTGAAAGCGCTCACGAAGCCGTAGCGGGCGATAAAAGTGCGGGCAATCGAGCCAGGTTGCGTTGTTCGCGCTCACGGCCCTTTCGCTCCGGCCTCCTCCCCACTCATGAAACGAATCCTCTCGCTCCTCGCCTTCCTCGCCGGCGCGTGCGCGAGCCTCACCGCCGCCGAGCGGTTGCCGAACATCGTCGTCATTCTCTCCGACGATTACGGTTACGGCAGCGCGGGCTGCTATGGAGCGAATCCGGCGCTGGTGAAGACGCCAAACATCGATCGTCTCGCGAAGGAAGGCCGGCGCTTCACGGATGGAAATACGACTTCGTCCGTCTGCTCGCCGACGCGCTACTCGCTGCTCACGGGACGCTACTGCTGGCGCACTTCACTCACGCACGAAGTGCTCAGCACCTTCGCGCCGCTGCACATCGAGACGGATCGGCTGAACATGGCTTCGATGCTGAAGAAGCGCGGCTACGGCACCGCCGCCGTGGGCAAGTGGCACCTCGGCTACGGCACGGCGGACGACTCGCCAAAGTGGCGCCCGGATTACTCCGCGGAACTTTCTCCGGGGCCGCTCGACATCGGCTTCGAGTATCACTTCGGTGTGCCGAGCAATCACGGCGATCTCACCGGTGTCTTCGTCGAGAACCGCTTCGTCTATGGACTGCGTTCGGGGAAAATTCCCGCCGGGATGAAGATCGCGGGGCCGGTGCCGGACTCGGATGATTTCAAGGCGACGTATGGCGCCGAGGATACCGAGAATGCCAAAGGCGACGGACGCATCCTGGCCCTCGATGCGCCGCGGCGGAAAAACGAGCGCGTGATGAAAGTGCTCACCGACAAGGCGACGGCCTGGATCGCGCAGCAGCCGAAGGACAAGCCCTTCTTTCTCTATTTCACTCCGGTCGCGGTGCACAATCCCGTCACCCCAGACAAGGATCTCGCCGGGAAAAGTGCCGCGGGTCTCTATGGCGACTGGATTCACGAACTCGACCGCAGCGTCGGTCGGATCCTCGACACGCTCGATCAGCACGGCGTCGCCAAGGACACGCTGGTGCTTTTCACGAGCGACAATGGCGGCGTCTTCAAGCCCGAGCGGGAGAGTCTGCAGACGGTGGCCTTCAAGGCCGGGCTGCGCGTGAATGGCGATCTCCGCGGCGGCAAGCACGACGTGTGGGAAGGCGGCTTCAAGGTGCCTTTCATCGTGCGATGGCCGGGCAAGGCTGCGGCCGGTTCCGTGTGCAAGGAGATGGTGAGCATCGTGGACATCCTCGCGACCACGGCGGCGATCGTCGGTGAAACGCTGCCGCCGGCCGCAAAGGCAGCCGAGGACAGCCGGAGCTTTCTCACCGCGATCCTCGGAGATCCCGCGAAGCCGGTTCGCGACGATATGATCGTGCACAGCGCGCCCGGAGTCTTCGCGATTCGCAAAGGCCCTTGGAAATGGATCGAGGGCGTGCCCGTGGATGAGATCAAGCCTGGGGTGCGCAAGACGAGTGCGGATCAATTCCGCCCGCAGCTCTACGATACTCAGCGGGATCCCGCGGAGACGAAGGACGTGAGCGCGCAGCATCCCGAAGTGGTGGAGGAGATGCATGCGTTGCTGAGCCGCTACCGCGACGGCGGCTACAGCCGTGAGCTGCCGCCGGCGGACGTGAAACCGGTGGTGGCCAAGGTCGCATCCCTGTCGCCGCTCACCGGTGATGTGCTGCTGAGCGAAGCACTGGAACAGATTCCCGGCTCGCCGTGGACTGCATCACGCGGCGAGTGGACGCCAAAAGACGGCGGACTCTGGGGAGCGCAGAAGGTGAGGGAAGATCAGGCCGCCACACTGCGCGTCCCGCTCGCGCTCACGGATGGAACGATCGACTTTGAGATCAACTTCAAGGGAGCCGACCGCACTTCGCTCCGCGTCGAATGGGGTGATCGCAAAGGCAGCTTCCGCATCGAGATGTCGCGCACGTCGGTGGGCCTCACGAAGAATCCCTCCGCGGGCGAAGAGAAGGAAGCCGTCGAGCCGCTCGCGAAGAAGCCCGCGAAGCTCGAGGCAAACCGCTGGTATCCCGTGCGCATCACCTTCAAAGGCAGCAAAGCCACCGCCCAGTTGAATGACGTCGTCGTCAAAGGCACCCACGCCGTGCTCGGCGAGCCGAAAACGGCGGTGAATTTTCTCGTCTTCGGCGAGTCCGCCGGCTTCCGCAATGTGAAGATCACGCGCTGAACGAATTTCGGAAACGCCCCCATGAGACACCTCGTCCTTATCGCGGCATTGCTGCTGGCATCGCACAGCGCACACGCCGCAGCGCTGCCCGGCGGCGCCGGTCGCTTCGACTTCTCGCGCGCCGGAAAGCACGTGCCCGTGTGGTATTACCTGCCGGCGAACGCCACCGCCGATACGCCGATCCTGATCGTGATGCATGGCGTCGGTCGCGACGCGGAGCGGTATCGCAACGACTGGATGCCGCACGCGAAGAAGGGGCCCTTCATCCTCATCGCGCCGGAGTTTTCGAACGCCGAGTTTCCCGAGAACGAGAACTACAGCACGGGCGGCATGCAGCGTGGGCAAAGGGCAGCGCGGCCCGCCGTGGCCTCGTCGTTTTCATTCATCGAGCCGATTTTTGACGAGGTGAAAGCATCGACCGGCAACCGCAGCGAGCGCTACCATCTGTTTGGACACTCGGCGGGAGCGCAGTTCGTGCATCGTTATCTCTACTTCGTGCCGGAGGCGCGCGTCGGGCGGGCCGTGGCGGCGAATGCCGGCTGGTGGACGATGCCCGACCGCACCGTGGACTTCCCCTACGGACTCGGCGGCTCCGCACTCAGCGATGCCGCGTTGAAGACGATGCTCGGACGTCCGCTCACCATCCTTCTTGGGACCGCGGACACCGATCCGGACGACGCAAACCTGCGCCGCACGCCGGAAGCGCTCGCGCAGGGGCCGAACCGTTTCGCGCGCGGTCACTCCTTCTACGAGGCCGGCCGGAAGCAGGCGGCCGCGCTCCGGCTCCCCCTCGGCTGGAAGATCGCCACCGCGCCGGGTGTCGGCCACACCGACCGCGGCATGGCCGAATACGCGCTCCCCTGGCTCCTCGGAGAATCATCCGCAAGGCGCACGGTGGAAAACCCAGCGCCTCGCTGAATCGCAGAAGAAACCACCGGGTGCATTTCCGCCGCCGCCTTGATAGTAACGCTCTCTTCATCGCCACTGCGCGACCGTCCCTCCAACAACTCCATGTGCTCATGAAAGTAATCATCACCCTCCTCGCGCTTCTCGCTCTCGTCCTCACGTCGCACGCCGCGAAGCCGCCGAATATCATCTTCATCATGGCCGACGACCTCGGCTGGACCGATCTCGGCGTGCAGGGCTCGAAGTATTACGAGACTCCGAACGTCGACCGCCTCGCCGCCCAAGGCACGCGGCTGATGAATCATCACCACTGCCAGAATTGCACGCCCACCCGGGCTGCGCTGATGAGTGGCCAATACGGAGCGCGCACCGGCATGTACACGGTCGGCGGGATCGGTCGCTTTGACTGGGAGACGCGCCCGCTTCGGCCGGTGGAAAATGTCACCGAGCTTTCGCTCGACCGCGACATCATCGCGAAGCAACTCAAGGCCGGCGGTTATGCGACCGCGATGTTTGGGAAATGGCACATCGGTCAGAAGGGCGATTACCTGCCGGGCAAGCGCGGCTTCGATGAAGCCATCGTGAGCATGGGTCGGCACTTTGATTTCCCGACTGATCCCAAGACCGATTACCCCAAGGGCACTTACCTCGCGGACTTTCTCACCGACAAGGCGGTGGACTTCATCACGCGGCACAAGGACGAGCCGTTCTTCCTCTACCTGCCGCACTTCGGCGTCCACTCGCCGCATCAGGCCAAGGAGGAACTCATCGCGAAATTCAAACCCAAGCCCGGTGTCGGTGGGCACAATAGTCCGATCTATGCGGCGATGATCGCGAGTGTGGATGAAAGTGTGGGTCGCGTGATGAAGACGCTCGATGATCTGAAGCTCGCCGATAACACCGTGCTCATCTTTACCAGCGACAATGGTGGAGTGGGTGGCTACGACCGCCCGGATGGTCTCATTCGCGACCCAGGCATGGAGGGCAAGGCAAAGAAGAAGAAGGCCGACGATGAAGACGGCGGTGGCATCACCGACAATACTCCGCTGCGCAGCGGCAAGGGCAGCCTCTACGAAGGCGGCACGCGCGAGCCTTTCATCGTCCGCTGGCCGGGCGTGACGAAGCCGGGCACCACCTGTGAAGTGCCCACCGCCCACGTGGATGTCTTCCCGACGATGCTGGAGATCAGCGGCGCGCCCAAGCCGCGCCAGGTGCTCGACGGCGAGAGCCTCGTGAAACTCTTCCGCGACCCGAGCGCGAAACTCCAGCGCGACGCGATCTTCCAGCACTTCCCCGGCTACCTCGGCTCCGGGCCGGGCCTCTGGCGCACCACGCCCGTGAGCCTGATCCAGAGCGGCGATTGGAAGCTCATGGAGTTCCTCGAGGACGGAAAGCTCGAGCTTTACAACCTCCGCAACGACATCGGCGAAACGAAGAACCTCGCCACCGAGATGCCGGACAAGGCGAAGGAGCTGCACGCCCGCCTCGTCGCCTGGCGCGCAGAGGTAAAGGCACCGATGCCGACGCCGAATACGGACACCCATTCCGCACAGCCGAAGAAAGGGAAGAAAGCCGGAGGGAAAAAGAAGGCTGCAGAGTAGCACGGTCGCGAACTAACAGCTGACGCTGGGAGCTCGACATTAAACCCTCAGCGCGCCACGGAACGCCCTGGCGCTGTAGTAAGACTGCGCGCCATTGTGATAGATGAAGACATGGCCGAAGCGGCGATCCCCAAACAGCGCTCCGCCAAGTTTTCGGATATCCGCAGGCGTCTTCACCCAGCTCGAAGTCTTCAAATCGAACTCTCCCAGCGTCTGCAGTTCGCGATACTCTTCTTCCGTCAGAAGGTCGATGCCCATAGCCGCTGCCAGATCCATGGCATTATTGGCCGGTCTATGTTCCTTCCGAGATTCCAACCCTTCCCGGTCATAACAAACCGCGACCCGCCCCTTGGGACTTTCTGCGGAACAATCAAAAAACACGTACTCGCCTGTCTTCTTATCGTGCCCTACTACATCCGGTTCCCCCCCTGTTTTTTCCATTTCCTGGAGGGACCACAGTTTATCCGCGTGAGCCTTCAACCTTGCGTGCACCCTGGCCCATTCCAGACCCTTGTGCCTTTTCATATGCTTCTCAAAACGCGTCCTCAACGCTTCGAGGATTTCTTCGCGTTGTGCTGCGGATAGTTCAGTCGTGGGCTTCGTGCCTTTCATAGCGATTTCGATATTGAACGTTGCCACAGGCAAGATTGCGAATCCGAAAAATCATCATCGTTTGACCGACTGGCAACTTGTGTGGCAGGCGTGCCGCCTGCCAGGACCAACGGAGCGGTCGCTCTAACGAACGCCCCACGAGAAATCCAGACCCGCCAGCGCTGTCATGGTGCCTTGCCCACCACCATTCTCGTCCTCCTGAAGCACCCGCACTGCCTCCCGTGCCCATTCCTGCCATCGATGGACTGCAAGACAGCCGTAAGCGACAGTTGCAGAGCTCTTGAAAATCCAAACGTGGGAAAAGTGGAAATTTCAGCCCACTTACAGCCTGGCATTAACTTTTCGGGAAGAGAGCCCTGAGCATGAGGGAAGGGAGGGTCAGCCAACGAAGGCTTGTCAAATTGGTGGCCAACCGTCGCTAGGGCGTGTTTGTAAACTCACCAGAGCGGCGGAACCAGAGTAGCCGCCAGGCAGGCGAAGCCGAAGAAGGTGTCGGCGAGTTTGACATCGAGAGTGGAGACGCGGCGGAAGTTTTTGATCCGCTCAAAGAAGTTTTCGCCGAAGTGGCGCTTGCGATAGCTGGCCTTGCTGAAAGTGGCCGTAATCCTGCGATTGCGGAGACGAGGGATGCAAGGCTTGGTGCCTCGCTAGCCCCGCCACTGCCGGAAGGCGTCGCGATGATAACCCTTGTCGGCCACAACCATGGCGGCTGCGATCTCTGCGAGCACCGTCGGGGCGTGGGAGATGTCCGCGTCGTTGCCTGCACTCAAGAGGAGACTGACGGGCTGGCCGGCTTCATCAACCACGGCATGGAGCTTTGTGTTTAAGCCATCCTTGGTGTGCCCGAGGGCCTGTCCTCCTTGGCCGCCCGGTCGGATTGCTCGCGCAGCGATGGATCTTGATGTGGGTGGCATCAATGAAGCGCCGGCGGCCTTTGGGCCTGGGTTCCACGAGGGCCAAGAGTTGCGCCCACAACCCACGGCGCGACCAATCCCGGTAGCACTGATAGATGCTATTCCAACTCGCCGCGGGCCCATCAATCGCCCGCCACTTACAGCCCTGGCTGAGAACCACGAGAATGCCGCGCAGCAACAACTCCAACGCCAACGGCAGCCGCCCACCCTTGCCTCACTGTGGGTTCGTTCGACGCTCCCCGGACTTCTCGCTTTTAGATTTCTATGGCCTCTATTACTTCCGCGCGTGCAGCGGTGCCGACGCGCACGGATGCTGCGATCAACTGCAAATCCGGCAGCGCGATTCCGAGTGGCACGGCGGACGACGGCGCGCGGTTTTGGGTGAATGATGATCTCCTCGTCCAGCGCGCGTATTCCCGGGGCACGGGGGAGATGCGCGGGCAGATGCGGATGGAGTCAGGGCATCGGGTGAATGTGCGGTTGGATTTCGTTCCGCAGACGGGGAATGCGTCGGTGAAGCTGGAGTGGGCTTCAGTTTCGCAAGCGAAGCAGGTGGTGCCGACGAATCGGCTCCACAAGACGACGGGATTGCCGAATGGCGGCTCGGTCATCCGCGAGGTTTGGCATGGGCTGCCGGGCGCGAGCATCAGCACGATGACGTTGAACGCGAATTGCCCGAACAAGCCTGCTTCGCGTGAGTTTTTTGACTTTGTTTGAGTGCTTAATGCGAGATTGAGAGGATTCGTTCGGCACGCGAGTCACGGGGTTCTTTCGCGCACCGGTCTCGGGCAGTTGTACCGTTGCGGTGAGTGGTAATGAAGTGGTGCCGCTTTATCTGAGCACGGATGCGACTTTGGCAAACAAAGGGCTCATCGCGAGCACGGCGTCGGCGTTCCGTGATTTCGCGGCGAATGGCTCGCAGCAATCAGCGCCTTGCACCTTGGTCGCGGGGCCGCGGTAATATGTGGAAGTGTTGCACAAGGAAGACACGGGCGCGGATCATTGGTCGGTGGCTTGGAAGCAGACGGGTGATGCGGCGTTTAGCATCATTCCGGGAACGGTGTGGATGGTGCCGGGCACGGAGCAGGCTAATCCGAGCACGACGAACTCCTTCAACACGCTCGCCACCGGGCAGCCGCGTCTAGAGCGTGTCACGCTTCTTGCACTTCTTCAATCAGATCGGCCACTTGCGCCCGTTCCTGTTCGCTGACCGGAGTGACATCCAACGCCAGTAAGTGCCCCAAGGTATGTCCGGCCACATGCACCTTTGAACCTTTCTTGCGCTTGTCGCCATCGGCACCAGCGCGCTCGCCAATCTCCGGCGTGGACTGCATGGTGCGTCCGTCCAGAATGACCGCCTTGGGTTGCGGCACGCGTCCGGCCAGTTTCTAAGCCTGAAACATGATCGTCACGCGCGCTCCGGCTTCCGGCAGATTGCGGACGTCGATGGTCGCGCCGTGGAGGTCGATGATCGTCTTCACGACCGCCAGCCCGAGGCCGGTGCCTTTGCCGGTCGGCTTCGTGGTGAAGAAGGGCTCGAAGATCTTGGCGATTTTATCCTCGGGGATGCCGTGGCCGGTGTCGTCGATCTCCACCATCACGATG
>JANPIS010000156.1:0-8231 GCA_031425095.1 Chthoniobacteraceae bacterium | reverse complement strand
GGCGGTCGGCACCAACCAGGGCGTGGAGATCGATCAGTGCCTCGAGTGCGGAGCGATCTGGCTCGACGCCGGTGAGCTCGAGCAGATCCTGGTCGAGACGGACACCGATGGCCTCGCGCAGGCGCCGACCAGCGTGCGCGCGCTGCGAGAGCGCATGCAGGAGGTGCTGCCGCCGCAGGAGCCGGTGAAGTACCGCGAGTGCCCGCGCTGCGCCCAGGTGATGCGTCGCGTCAACTTCGGGACGATCAGCGGTGTGATCGTCGACGAGTGCTTGCAGCACGGGGCGCTGCTCGACCCCGGCGAGCTGCAGGCGATCGAGGCCTTCATTCGCATGGGCGGGCGCTCACTCGGCGAGCAGGCGCGGCTCGAGCAGGGTCAGCGGGCGATGCCGTCGGCGCCGGAGCCGTTTCGCACGCCGGGCGAGGTCCGGATCACCACGAGGGGCTCGGCCGCCAACGTGCTGTGGGACCTGCTGTTCCACTGGTGAGGCATGACCGGCTTGCACGGCTTGCACGGCTTGCACGGCATGCACGGCTCGCACGGCTTGCTCGGCTCGCACGGCTCGCGGGCACTCGACTCGCTCGGCTCGCTCCTCCCCGGGGGCGTGGCGGGGGTCAGAGGATCAGGTGAGTGTTGTAGTGGATGCCTGGTGGGACCGGCAGCGGAGAGTGCGTTGGGTTTTCGACGGTCACGTCGCCTTGGAAGATGGCTTCCTTGTGGAAGAGGACTTCGCCTTTCACTCGGAGATTCGTGCAGCCTTTGAGCGAGGGAACTCCGCCAGCCAGCGCGGCTTCGAGTTGGTCCACGAGTTTGTAGTGGTGGTCGAGTTCGACGTGCGGGGGGATGCCGTTGAGTTCCGGGACGAGGGCGGCGGTGCCGTCTTTGCGGATGTCGTAGGCGTCGCTGCGCAGGGTGAGCAGGTCGGCGGTGGTCTTCACGGGGGCGAAGCGGCTGCGCGGCACATCGACGGCGCGGGCGTCGGGGAAGCACTCGATGGCGGCGCCCATGGCGGTTTCGAGCTGGAAGACTTCGGGCGATTTCTTGTCGCGCGGATCGACGGTCTTGAGGTTGCGAATGAGCGGGAGCGGGAGCGAACCGTCGGAGGCGGCGAGGGCGTCGCGGAGGCGGTCGAGGCGCAGCCAGAGGTTGTTCGTATTGAAGTAGCGGTGCTTCGTGATGTCCTGGAAAGAGCCCAGGTCGGACTCGGGACACTGGGCGCTTTCGCGGAGGAGAAGTTGGTCGCCGCGGGCCGCGAGGTGGCCGCCTTTGCGATCGGACGCGGTGCGCGCAGTGACTTCCATCACGAAGGGCGCGCCGGTCTGCGCGAACCACGTGAGCAGCGAGAGATCGAGCGTGGCGCCGAGGTTGTCGCTGTTCGAGACGAAGACGTACTGGATCCCATCGGCGAGCAGCCGATCGAGCGTGCCGCCGGTGGCGAGCACGGCGTAGAGATCGCCGTGGCCGGGCGGGCACCACTCAAGTTCGCGATCCTTTTCCCACACCACGGGCGCGAGCGTTTTAGCGTCCACTTTCGGGATCTTATTCTGCAGCAACTCAAGCGCGCGCGGGTCGCCGAGTTCGGGATATTTCCCCAGCGCCGCGAGGGTATCGGCGCTGGTGCTGAAGCTATTCATCGCGAGGAAATGCACCTCGCGTCCGCTCGTCTTCCGGAAGTGCAGGAGCTGCCGCACGATGAGGTCGAGGAAGGTGAGGCCGTCGTGGACGGGCAGGAGCGACTTGGCGCGCTCGAGGCCCATGCCTGTGCCGAGTCCGCCGTTGAGCTTCAGCACGGCGGTGGCGCCGAGCAGCGCGGGATCGGCGGGATAATGCGAGGCAATGTCCGCGAGCGTCGGCAGGCTCTCCACGGGATGGATGCTGCTCTCGGGGATGAGCCCGGAGTCGTGGTGCTCGAGCTGCGCGTAGTTGCGCTCGAAGGCTCGAATCGCCGGCTCACTGACGCCGGCGGCTTCCATCTTCTTTCTAAATTCGCGGATTGGCATGGCGGCGGATGATGGGGATTTGCGGGGGTTTGTCAGGTCTTCGTGGCGTTGCGTCCCTTGGAAAAAATCTCTGGTTCGCTGGTGCGGATGGTTCTTAACTCCAATCCATGAATGCAAACGCTTCGGTCGATGAGGCAAAGTTGCAGGAGTTCATGGGCAAGGTCGTCGGCGACATGGGGGCGGGCTTGAATGCCGCGCTGGTGCTGCTCGGCGATGAGCTGGGACTCTACAAGGCGATGGCCGGGGCTGGTCCGATCACGGCGCACCAGCTCGCGGAAAAAACCGGCACATTTCCCCGCTACGTGCGCGAATGGCTCTCCGCGCAGGCGGCGAGCGGTTATGTGACCTACGACGCGGCCAGCGACACCTTCACGCTGCCGGCGGAGCAGGCGATGGCGCTGGCGGAGGAAGGCAGCCCGGTCTTCATCCCCGGCGCCTTTCAGATCATCCGCTCGGTGATGCTCGATGAACCGGCGGTGCGTGAGGCGTTCAAGTCAGGCGCGGGCATCGGATGGCACGAGCGCAACCCGGAGTTGTTCCGCGGAACGGAGAGATTCTTCCGGCCATCGTATGCCGCCCATCTCACCACGGAGTGGATCCCCGCGCTGGAGGGTGTGGAGGAAAAGCTGCGCCGCGGAGCTCGCGTGGCGGATGTCGGCTGCGGGCACGGAGCTTCGACGATCCTGATGGCGGAGGCGTATCCGGAGAGTGAGTTTTTCGGATTCGACTACCATGAGGCATCGATCGAGATCGCGCGCATGACTGCGGAGATGGCCGGAGTGCAGGATCGCTGCACCTTCGAAGCGGCGCCGTCGAAGAGCTATTCCGGCGGCGACTACGATCTCGTCGCCTTCTTCGATTGCCTGCACGACATGGGAGATCCCGTGGGTGCGTCCGCGCATGTGCGCGAGACCCTCACGCCGGATGGCACCTGGATGATCGTTGAACCGTTTGCGCACGATCGGCTGGAGAACAACCTGAACCCGGTCGGGCGCGTCTTTTTCGCCGCCTCGACGATGATCTGCACCCCGGCCTCGCGCGCTCAGGAAGTGGGCCTCGCGCTCGGGGCACAGGCGGGCGAAGCGCGGCTGCGCGCAGTGGTGACGCGGGGCGGCTTCTCGCGTTTCCGCCGGGCGACCGAGACGCCGTTCAATATCATCCTCGAAGCGCGGCCGTAGCGCAGCAGAGACTTCTTAAAAAAGCCGGATGGCCGTGACTGCGATGCTGCCGCTGAAGCACACGTCCACATCGGCGCCGGCCGTGCGAGCGCGGGCCTGGTAGTCGCCATCGTAAATGTGGTGGCCGTTCTCCTCGTGGCGATAGCTGAGCGGAAGCGGATTCGGATCGAGTGGGCAGAAGACGATCGCGGGCTCGGGCGCATCGTCGGTGAGGTGAGGAAAGTTCACGTTGTAGAAGAGTCCGGGCTCGATCGGGCGAGCGAGCAGGTCGGTGAGCACGCGCGCCGTCCAGCGCGTGGCGCGCGGCCAGTCGAGCGGCACGCTGCGGCGGAGATATTGAGAAAAGGCGACGCCGGGCCAGCCGTGCAGGACAGCTTCGCGCACCGCGGCGACCGTGCCGGAGTAATAGACATCCGCGCCAAGGTTCCCGCCGCGATTGATCCCGCTGAGCACCCACATTGCATCCGGGGCGACGCGGAGCAGGCCGAGCCGCGCGCAATCCGCAGGCGTGCCGTGGACGGCGAAGCGATCCGCACTGCGCTCCTCCAGATGCACCCCTTTGTCCCAAGTCACCGCGTGACTCATGCCGGATTGCGGGCCGGCAGGCGCGACGACAGTCGGTTGGCCAAACGCCCGCGCGGCGTGGAGCAGTGCGGCCAGACCGGGGGCATCAATGCCGTCGTCGTTGCTGAGCAGGAGTTTCATCCGCACACCTTAGCGAAGTGCGGCGGCGGGGAAAGGCGTGGCCTCGCTCCGGCGGCGTTCAGGTCGCCCAAAGTGCGACCTCACATTCCCGGCATCGTCGCTGGAGCGGCGGAACGATTGGTGGCGCTCGCAGGGACGAGGAAGGTGTTGTTGAGATACTGCACGCGCAGGAGCGCACCTTCCTGGCCGATGAACCTGAGCGCAGTGCCAGCAGGCAGCGTCATGGAGCCGTAGGTGAGCTGAGCGGCGAAGGGCTTGGTGAGCACGAGTGCGGCGGGCGCAGCAGGAGCCGTGGATGGTGGAGGCGGCTCGGGCGAAGGCGCTGGAGCTGCGGCAGGAGTGGTCGGCGCGGTGGTTTCAGCCATCGGCGCGGGCGCGACGGCGGGCTCCGGCAGGTCCGCGGCCGGAGCAGGCGTGGCGGGTGGCGGAGTGGGATCGGGAATCGCGGGAGTCGCCGCGGCTGCGGTTGAGCTCTGCACGGAGCCCTCGGGTGGAGTTTCGCCAGGCTTCTTTTCGAGCACCTTCATCACAAACCACGTGAGCCCCGCGATGAGCGCGATGAAGAAAAGCCCGCGCAGCACCGCTGCGAACGGAAAACTGCGGCCCGGCGCCTTCGTCCGGGACTGGCGCGGAGGTGGGGCAGAGGATTCCGGCGGCGACTTCTGCGCGCCGGGGAGCCGGCCTTGTGCGTCTGGGCGCACGAGCTGCGGAAATTTTTCGGCCAGCGCGGGAAAGAAAAACTCCCGGGCGGCGGTGGATTCATTGGCCTCCCACTGCGGCTTCTCGAGGTCGAGATGCGTGATCACGCTCTGCGTGTGCCCCTTGGTCACGCCGTTGAAAAGCGCGGCGCCTTCACTCTGTGCGAGGACCAGGTAATGGTGCGCGCGGTTCTCCTTCCGCGCCTGCAACTCGGCGACGAAGAGGTCGCCGTGGAGCTTCAGTCGTTCCGCCGGCCACTGCGCGAGGCGCGTGGCGTAGGCAGGATTTTCGAGGGCATCGCTGATGTGGATCGCGGCCTCCACCTTCGAGGTCGTGCGTGTGAATCCGATGTGGAGAAAGGCGAGGAGCGCACGCTGCTTCGGGGTGGCGGTTTCCAAGGGCGAAGCTTCCACCGGAGCATGGGTCGGCGCCGGGGCCGCCGGCGCGGGCTCGCGCTCGGACGCAACCGCCGGTTCGTCCGCGGGTGGCAGGATGCCGGAGAGGGGCTCCCATTTGCCCATGCCAGGAGTCCAAGCGAGATCGTCGGGGAGGATGCTTCCCTGATTGAGGAACTGCCACGTCTTCTCCTGAGTCAGTGGCCCGATCTCCTTCCCGTCGTGAAGCACGTAGATTTCCATGGCGCACGGGTATTAATCCGCACCGAGCGGGTTTCGTGGAGCAAATTCGTCCCCGCTAGTCTCAGGCCGCCGCGAGCGCGGTGGCTTGATCCGGGTGAATTTCAAAGACCTGATCCAATCGCGCGATCTCGAAGATGTGGCGCACGGTGCCGGAGAGTCCGAAGACGGCGAGCTTCCCACCGTAGGCGTGCATGCCCTGGAGGCTCTCGATGAAAAGTGCGAGGCCGGAGCTGTCGATGTAGGTCAGGTCGGTGAGGTCGATCAGGATTCGCGGGGCTTTCGCCTTGATCGCCTCGGCGATCTGCTCGCGGACGATGGGCACACGGTTCAAGTCGAGTTCGCCTTCGATGGCGATGATATGCGCAGGGGAAGGCATGGCTGTGATCTGGCTCTAGCAGCAAACCACGGGCGCGGCAAACCGGCGGCCTCAGCCGGCCACGATGTTCACCAGGCGCCCGGGTACGACGACGATCTTCTTCACGGTCTTGCCGGCGGTGTGCTCGAGCACTTTCGGCGCGGCCAGCGCCGCGGCTTCGATGTCGGCGGTGGGCGCGTCTTTTTTCATCACGACCTTGTCGCGCACCTTGCCATTCACCTGCACGGGGTACTCGATCTCGTCCTCGATGAGCAGGGCGGGATCGTAGCTCGGCCAAGCCTGCGCGGACAGCAGGACGGTGCCGCCGAGACGCTCCCAGAGCTCCTCGGTGAGATGCGGGGCGAAGGGGTTCAGCACATTCAGCAAGGTGCGGATGGCGGCGAGCGGGCGGACTGCGGCGCCGGTCAGGGCGTTCGTGAAGATCATCATCTGCGCGATGGCGGTGTTGAAGCTGAGCGACTCGATGTCTTCGCCGACTTTCTTGATCGTCGCGTGCATCACCTTGGCGATGTCGCGCGGGCATTCGATGTCCTGCACCGCGCCGCTCACGACCCATTCGCCGGTCTGGGTCTCCTCCATCACGAGGCGCCAGACGCGGGCGAGGAAACGCGAGACGCCTTCCACGCCGGTCATGCTCCAGGGTTTGGTCGCTTCGAGCGGGCCCATGAACATCTCGTAGCAGCGCAGCGCGTCGGCGCCGTATTCCACGATCACGTCATCGGGGTTCACGACGTTGCCGCGCGACTTCGACATCTTCTGGCCGTCCTCACCGAGGATGAGGCCTTGATTCACGAGGCGCTGGAAGGGCTCGGGCGTCGAGAGATGGCCGAGGTCGTGCAGGACCTTGTGCCAGAAGCGCGCGTAGAGCAGGTGCAGCACGGCGTGCTCGGTGCCGCCGACGTAGAGATCGACGCCGCCTGGTTTGCCGCCGCCCATCCAGTAGCGCTCGGCTTCTTCGCCGACGAAGCGCTCGGAATTCTGCGCGTCGCAGTAGCGCAGGTAGTACCAGCAGGAGCCTGCCCACTGCGGCATGGTATTCGTCTCGCGCGTGGCGGCGGCGCTGTAGCGGAGCCAGTCGGTGGCTTTGCTGAGCGGCGGTTCGGGCGTGCCGGTGGGCTTGAAGTCGTCCATCGCCGGCGGCGTGAGGGGTAGCTCGGCCTCAGCAAGCGGGCGATGTTTTCCGCCTTCCCAGACGATCGGGAAAGGTTCGCCCCAGTAGCGTTGCCGCGAGAAGAGCCAGTCGCGCAGCTTGAAGTTGATCGTCTTGTGCCCGAGGCCCGCGGCTTCGAGGCGGCGCGTGATCTCGGCTTTCGCTTCCGCCGTCGGCAGGCCGTCGAGCGGGCCGCTGTGGATCG
This sequence comes from Chthoniobacteraceae bacterium, assembly GCA_031425095.1. Lineage (GTDB taxonomy): Bacteria > Verrucomicrobiota > Verrucomicrobiia > Chthoniobacterales > Chthoniobacteraceae > JANNXQ01. Next base: position 1,280 of record JANPIS010000156.1, on the reverse strand, counting down.
CGTAACCTTCACCCACAAAGCACTCCAGCGGCTCCGCTTCGCAAGGCGATGAGCCTCCGCCGAGACCAAGCTTCGGCGTGGGGCTCACCACATCGCGGATCGGCAGAGCGAACTTGCGCGCGAATTCCCAGTCGCGTTCGTCGTGCGCGGGCACGGCCATGATCGCACCGGTGCCGTAGCCGAGCAGCACGTAATCCGCGATCCAGATCGGAATGCGCTCGTGGTTCACGGGATTGATTGCAAAGGCACCCGTGAAGACGCCGCTCTTCTCTTTCGCCAGCTCGGTGCGCTCGAGGTCGCTTTTGCGCGCGGTCCTCTCGCGATACTCCTCCACCGCGGCGAGCTGTTCCTCGGTCACGATCTCGTCCACGAGGCGATGCTCCGGGGCGAGGACCATGTAAGTGGAGCCGTAGAGGGTGTCAGGGCGCGTCGTGAAGACGGCGATCGTCTCGTCGGTGTCGGCGATCTGGAATTTTACTTCGGCGCCGTCGCTGCGACCGATCCAGTTCTTCTGCAGAAGCTTGATGCCCACTGGCCAGTCGAGTTCGTCGAGTTCATCGATGAGCCGCTGCGCATACGCCGTGATCCGCAGCATCCACTGCCGCAAGGGTCGGCGCTCCACGGGATGCCCGCCGACCTCGCTCTTGCCGTCGATGACCTCTTCATTCGCGAGCACCGTGCCGAGCTCGGGACACCAATTCACGGGAGCCTCGGAGACGTAGGCGAGCCGCACGTGGTCGGGATCGGCGCCGGTGTAAGTGGAGATGGGCTCCGCGCGGTTCGTCGCGGGATTGAACCACGCGCCGTAGAGCTGGAGGAAAATCCACTGCGTCCACCGGTAGTAGCCCGGGTCGGTGGTATTCACCTCGCGCTGCCAGTCGTAGGCGAAGCCGATGCGCTGGAGCTGCGCTTTAAAATTCGCGATATTCTGCGTGGTGGTCACCGCGGGATGCTGGCCGGTCTTGATCGCATACTGCTCTGCGGGGAGGCCAAAGGCGTCCCAGCCCATCGGGTGCAGCACGTTGAAACCGCGCATCCGCTTGTAGCGCGTGATGATGTCCGTCGCCGTGTAGCCTTCCGGATGCCCCACATGCAGCCCCGCACCGCTCGGATAGGGGAACATATCGAGCACATAGTACTTCGGCTGCGCGGGATCGAAGCCGGGCTCGCCGGAATTTGGCGCGTGGAAAGTCTGCTGCTCGTCCCAGACGCGCTGCCACTTCGGCTCCAGTTGGTCGAAGGGGTAGGGTTTGCGGCGTTCAGGTGTGCTCATGGCGCGG
>JANPIS010000155.1:0-13833 GCA_031425095.1 Chthoniobacteraceae bacterium | reverse complement strand
AAAACCCCGCGCTCGCCGCCGGCGACCAGATCCTCGCCGTGCCCACGCTCGTGCGCCGCCTGCCCGAGCCGATCAAGAAAATCATCGGCGATCTTTCCAACGAAGAACGCGTGCTCGTGGGGCTGGATGTGCAGCCGGTGAAGGCGTGACCCTTTTATGAAAAAGAACGCGCCAACCCCGGACGATTCCGCCGACTTCGAAGCCGCCGCCGCCGCGCACGACACGGCCCGCTACGTCCTGCGCCTCTACGTCACCGGCACCACGCCGCACTCCACGCGCGCGATCGTGAACATCCGCAAGATCTGCGAGGAACATCTGCAAGGGCGCTACGACCTCGAAGTCGTGGACATCTCCCAGCGACCCACGCTGGCCGAAGGCGAGCAGATCATCGCCGCGCCGACCTTGATCAAAAAACTGCCGCTGCCCCTGCGCCGCTTCATCGGCGACATGTCGCAGACCGAGAAGATTCTCCTCGGGCTGGATTTGCGAGAGAAGGGGGAGAAGACACCACCACCCACGTCGAACCGCTGAGCCGCCATGCCCACGTCCCCCACCACCGACCAAGCCCTCCGCGCCGAAAACGCCGAGCTGCGCGCGCGGCTGGAGGAGGCGGAGGAGATGCTCCGCGCCATCCGCGCCGGCGAGGTGGATGCGCTCGTGGTGGAAGGCGACGCCGGCCCGCAGCTCTTCACGTTGCAAGGCCTCGATGCGGTGCAAAACCGCCTCCGCGGCGAGATGCTCGCGCAGGTCAGCGACGCGGTGATCGCCACCGACCTCGAGGAGCGCGTCACCTTTCTCAACGCCGCCGCCGAGCGCCAATACGGCGTCCGCGCCAGCGACGTGCTGGGCCGCGGCTTCGCCGAAATTTACACCCGGCAGTGGGGGGCTCCCGACGCCGAAGCCGGCATGTGGACGGCCCTCGGCGAGCGCGGCGAGTGGCGCGGCGAGCTGATCCACCGCACGCACGAAGGCCGCGAGATGCACGTCGAGAAAGTCATCACCACGCTGCGCGGTCCCGACGGCACCGCCACCGGCTATGTTGCCGCCATCCGCGACATCCGCGAGCGGAAGCAGGCCGAGACAGCGCTGCGGCTCACGAATGAGCGCCTGACTCTCGCCGTGAAGTGCTCGCAAGTGGTGCTTTTTCAGCAGGACCTGGAACTGCGTTACACTTGGATTCAAAACCCGTCGCCGGGTTTCGATGGCTCAGATGTCATCGGCAAACGGGATGCCGACCTGATGGAGCGCGCCGCAGATGCGGTCGTGACCGAAGGCGTGAAACGCGAAGTGCTCCGCACCGGGCTCGGCCTACGGCAGGAGGTGCTGGTTCAAATCCAAGGCGTGGACCGGCATTACGACCTGCTGGTGGAGGCCCTGCGGGATGCCGCCGGCCTCATCTCCGGCGTGACCTGTGCGGCCATCGACATCACCGAACGCAAGCGGGCGGAGGAAACCGTGGCGCGGCTGGCGGCCATCGTCGAATCCTCCCACGACGCGCTTTTCAGCGAAGATCTCGATGGGATCGTGACCAGTTGGAATCGCGGGGCGGAACAAATCTTCGGCTACCGCGCGGACGAAATCATTGGCACGTCCATCATGCGGCTCATCCCCGCGGCTGGGCAGGAAGCGGAGCATGAGATGCAGCGGAACATCGCCGCCGGGGAGCGCGGGGGCACTTTTGAAGCGATCCGGACGGCGAAGGACGGGCGGAAGTTTCACGCGTCGATCACCCTCTCGCCACTGAAGGATGCGGCGGGTAACATCGTCGGCACCTCGAGGGTCGTGCGCGACATCACCGAGCGCAAGGCGGCGGAGGCGGAGCTGCGCGCCAATGAGGAGCGCATGCGCCTGGCCACAACGGCGACCGAAGTGGGGATTTGGGAATGGAACGTCCTCACCGGCCGCATCCGCTGGGATGCGCAGATGTTCCAGCTTTATGGAGTGGTGCCGACCGCGGATGGCTTTGTGAGCTACGACACGTGGAGCCGCGCCGTGATGCCCGAGGACCTGCCGCGCCAGGAGGAAGTGCTCATGGACACCGTGCGCCGCATCGGCCAGAGCACCCGCGAATTCCGCATCCTCCGCGCAGATGATGGGGAATGCCGCTGGATCCAAGCCGTGGAGACGGTCCGCGCCAATGAGCAGGGCAAAGCGGAGTGGGTGGTCGGCACCAATCTCGACGTGACCGAGCGGAAAAACGCCGAGCGCACCATCCGCGAGGAAGCGCAACGGAAGGATGAATTCCTCGCCATGCTGGGCCACGAGCTGCGCAACCCGCTCAACGCGATCCGCCACGCCGTGCAGATTTCCGGGGAAACACCCAAGGACACCGAAGCCTGCCAGTGGGCCGCCAAGGTCATCGACCGCCAGAGCCAGCAACTTTCCCGCATGGTGGACGATCTGCTCGACGTGGGGCGCATCAATCGCGGACGCATCGAGCTGCGCCCCGAGGCCCTCGACGTCGCCGCCGTGCTGGAGCGCGCGATCGCCGTGGTGCGCCCGCTCCTCGCGCAGCGGCGGCACACTTTGACCCAAGAAATCGGCATGCCGCTGCGCGTGACCGGAGACGCCGCGCGACTGGAGCAGGTCTTCGTGAACCTCCTCAACAACGCCGCCAAATATACCCCGGAAGGCGGAGCCATCTCCGTCCGCGCGCACAACGAGGACGGCGAGGCGGTGGTGACGATCACCGACAGCGGCGTGGGCATTCCCCCGGAACTCCTGCCGCACGTCTTCGACCTCTTCCGCCAGGCCGACAGCACCCTCGACCGCGCGATGGGTGGGCTCGGCATCGGGCTGAGCGTGGTGAAATCGCTCGTCGAGATGCATCTCGGACGCGTCACGGTGGAAAGCGCGGGTGCGCATGCCGGCACGACCGTCACCGTGCGCCTGCCGCTGCTGCTGGATCTGCCCGCCGCCGAGCGTCCGCCCGCGCCGCCCGCTCTCGACGACGCCCCGCCGAAGGCCCTGCGCGTCCTCGTCGTCGATGACCACGAAGACGCCGCCCAGGCGCTCGCCCGTCTGCTGAAGCGGCGCGGCTGCGAAGTGCGCTGCGCCTACTCCGGCCCGGATGGCGTGGCGGCCGCCCGGGAATTCCTCCCCGAAGCGCTGCTTCTCGACCTCGGCCTCCCCGGCTTCGACGGCTACGAAGTCGCCCGCATCCTCCGCGCCGATCCCGCGTTTGCCGACGCGCTTGTCATCGCCATCTCCGGCTACGCCCAGGACGGCGACCGCCAGCGCTGCCTTGCCTCCGGCTTCGACGATCACTTCGCCAAACCGCTCGACATTCCCAAACTCGTGGAAGCCATCCACGCGCGCTGCCTGGCGGGGAGCGATCCAGCGGAAGTTGCTCAGGCCGGCGGTTGAGAGTACCTCGATCCCGATCGACCTCGCCTCGTTTCTTGAAATGACTCCTGTGAACGAAAATTTCCTGCACGAGCGCCGCCGAAGGTCGCCAGGTCTTCGGATCCACGCGGATGAGTTCGCTATGCGGATCGTCGATCCCGCCGGGGAACCAGGACACGCAGGTTCACATCGTCTGCCAGGATGATCACAGCGCGTATCTTTCGATGAGCGGGCGTGCGGAACTGCGCGACGATGCGCATCTCATCGCGCAGCTTTGAGACGACCGCCTGCGCCGTGCGTCACGAGCATCGCGGTTTGGAATTTCTTGAGCAGATCGCGGAAGTGCGCGCGTTTTTCGACAGGAGAGGGCGTGGGGTTCATGCCCAAAGTAACGCAGCGCGTGCAGCGGGTGGTCGCACACGGAGCCATCCACCCCGCCACGCGCGGCGATTCAGAAGCCCATGAAGACCCACTGCCTCGTCGCCGCTCTGCTCACTACCGCCTTCACCGCCACCGCACCCGCACAGGCGACCAAGGAAAAGGAACTCCTCAAGAAAGAAGCCCAGCTCGAAAAGAAGGAGGCCGACCTGGAGCGCCAGCGCCTCGAACTCGACGCGGCCCGGAAGCAGTTGCGCCTCGAGGAGAATGCCCAGCGCGTGACCATGCGGCTGGAGGGCGACGTGCTCTTCGACGCCGGCAAGGCGCAGCTCCGGCCCGAAGCGCAGTCCGGCTTGGAAAAGCTCGCCGTCGTCCTCGGTCAATTCCCGACCGCCGCCGTGACCATCGAAGGCCACACCGACGCCGCGGGAAAGCCCGCCGTGAATCTTGCCCTCTCGGAAAAGCGCGCGATGGCCGTGCAGGAATTCCTGAAGAAGCGCGCCGAGCTGGCCGGCATCAATTTCACCACCCGCGGCCTCGGCGAAACGAAACCCATCGCCTCGAACGATACCGACGCAGGCCGTCTGCAAAACCGCCGCGTCGAGGTGGTGATCGAGAAGACGAAGTGAGCGGGAAAGCGCGACTTCCGCAGCTTCACGGCTTTGCGCGAGCAGCGGTGTAATGCAGATCGTCGAGGAAGATTTTGACCATCTGACCGCCCGCCTGTGACGTGAAAAGCCCGAAGCGATCCAGCGTCGCGCCTTCCTTTTTCTGGCCGGGCTTGAGCGCGAGCGTAACGGACTCCGTACCGAGCGTCACGCGCATCTCGCCGTTACCGTCATTCGCCGCGGGATCGTAAACGAGCGACCAGTCGAAGAGTTTGCCGGGCGTGAGTACCGGGCCTTGATCGACTTTGCCCTTGGTCGCTTTCGCGGTGGCAAGTTGCGGGATGAAATAATGTCCGATGCGCGTCGGCCCACCGACGTGGATGCCGATGAAATTGCCCGCCAAATCCGGCGACTGGTCCTTACTCGCGCTGCTGAACCAGCCGAGATGCATGTCCGAGTCCGGTCCGGCAGTCACCAGTTTCACTTTGCCGCGCGCTTCGAGGCGCTGCTCGAGATCGAGCGGCCCCACGCGATCCGCGGAGTAGCCGTAGTCGCCGCTGCGCCAGAGTCCGCCGCCGACTTCGCCCGGCGCGCCGCCGGCGTGATTCGTCGCACTGAAACCGAAGTCGTGCGCGCCGGTCACTTCACGGTCTTCGAAGGCGACGCGATTGCCCACGCCGATCCAGCCGGGGTCTTGCGTAAAGTCCAGCGCGCGTCCGTCGATCTGCACGTCGTCAAAAAAGACCGTCGCGCTGCCGCCGTATTTCATGCCGTTGATGAAGCCGAAGCGATCGAACGTCCCGCCTTCCTTTTTCAAGCCTGGCGTCACATCGACGGTGAAAGTCGTCGTGTAGGGAAAGCGCGCGTGGGCTTCGCGCTGCGATGCCTCGGGCAGCTCTCCATATTCCTCCGTCGTGTGCGTGTCGCTGCGCAGCGTGTAGGTGAACTGCCCATTGCCGCCTGCGCCCTGCGGATCGTAGGCCAGCGTCCAGTGATAGCGCGTGCCGTCATTCTTGAGCGGCGTCGGGCGAAATTTCCCCGGCAGATACGGAGTGGTGAAAGTGCCGCAGCCTTTGTTGCCATCGGTGCGCATCCGTACGGCGAGCCGTCCACCTTTGCCCTCGAAATCCCTGTCCATGCCGAGCGCGCCGAGCGGGCGCCCGCTGCCGCCGGGCTGTTGCGAATTGTAGAAGCCGAAGAACAATCCCCCGCCCGGCTGCGACGCCGTGATCGCGAAACTGCCCGACGCCGTGAACTTGTCCCCGAGCGTCTTGACCTGCGAGAGCGGCACGGCATACATCGCGGGCGTGGTCGAGCGCTGGATGCGCCCACCGATTTCACCCGCCCCACGACCCGCGTGATTCGTCGCGCTGTAGCCAAAGTCCTGCGTCACCTTCGGCGCATTCTTCGGCGGGATGCGGTTCTGGTGCGCGTCCCAGCCCGGATCGCGATCGAAGGTCTCTGCCTTGAGTAGCGCGACGGCACTCGGATCTTTCACCTTCCAGAGCCGGATCGAGGTATCGCCGCCGCCGCCGCCGCTCGCGAGAGTGTTTCCATCGGGCGAAAATGTCAGCGATTCGACCCGGCCGGTGTGGCCCGTGATCGTGCGCAGCAGCCGGCCCGTAGCGGCATCCCACAGCTTGATCGTCTTGTCCTTCGAGCCGCTCGCCAATCTGCGGCCATCGGGCGAGAAGGCGACCGAGTCCACTTCCGCAGTGTGGCCTTCGAGTGTGCGCAGCGTTTTCGCCGTCGCGATGTCCCACACGCGCAGGGTGGTGTCGCCGCTGCTGCTCGCGAGCCACCGGCCATCGGGCGAGAGCGCGAGCGTTTCCAGATCGCCCGTGTGACCTTCGAGTTGCGCCATTTGCGCACCGTCCCGCACATCCCAGATGCGGATCGTCCGGTCGCTGGCCGCCGTCGCGATCCACGAGCCATCGCGCGCGAAGACGACCGACTTCACCCGAGCCGTGTGTCCGCGGAGCGTGTGCTGGAGTTTCCCGCTCGCCACGTCCCACAGCCGCGCCGTCTGGTCGAGGCTCACGCTCGCGAGCGTGCTCTCGTCCGGCGAGAAGGCCACCGCCCGCACCACGTCGGTGTGTCCGGAGAAGGTGCGGAGCGGTGCCAGGGTCTGCGCGTTCCACAGGCGGATCGTCCGATCGCCGCTGCAGCTCGCGATGAGGCCGCCCTTCGGAGAAAAAACGACGCCATACACATCGAGCGTGTGTTCCGTGAGCGTGCGCTGGAGGCGGCCCGACGCCAGGTCCCAGAATTTCATCGTGTGGTCGCGGCTGCTGCTCGCCAGCGTGCGGCCATCGGCGGAAAATTCGACCGACAGCACCGACCCTTGGTGTCCCTCCAGCACGCGGTGCGGCGCGTCTGATTCTCCCGCGCGCAGCATGGATACGAATGCGAGAAACAGCGCAGGAATCAGAGCACGGAGAGATTTCGTTTTCATGAGAGGAAGTGGACCCGCGATTTCCGCAGTGCCCGTCAGAGTTCATCGCCAGACCGGCGGTGTCTTTGAAGGCAATGCGCCTCAGCCGTCTCCGTCCGTGAAAACGCCCACCGGAAAGTCAGAGAGCAATTGCCCGACATCCGCGCGCTCACCGCGCACTTCGCGCCCCGTGAACACGTCTTTCCAGCACCCGCCGGCTCCTGGCAATGCGAGCTGCGTGTCTTTCCACAGCAATCCCATGGGCGGAACTCCCACGCCCTGGGTGAGCCGTGGCACGACGACGAGCACCGCGCCTCGCTCGTGCCTGCGTTCAAAAGCCACCACCCGATCGGCCAGCGAGCCCGTAGCCACGACAGCGGTGTAACTGCCCGTGGCGAAGAGAGCCGGTCGTTCGCGTCGCAGCTTGAGAAGATGGTGGATGACAAACATCTTGATCCGTCCATCGCGCCACCCCGCCAGCAGCTCGGCGGGTGTCGTGCTTTCGATGTCCGCGAGCCGCTCCTGCCGCAGCTTGTAATTCACGGGACGCCGGTTGTCGGGATCGACCAGCGAGAAATCCCACACCTCGGTGCCCTGATAGAAATCCGGCACGCCGGGACAGGTGAGCTTGAGCACCGTCTGCGCGACCGAATTCACCATGCCGATTTGCGCGATGGGGTCGGCGAAGCGGGCGAGGCTCTCCGGAAAGAGATTGCGCCCATTCGACAGAAGCGCGGCGACGAACTCGCGCACTGCTTCATCCCATGCGGCATTGGGCTCGAGCCACGAAGTGTTCACCTTGGCCTCGTGCAGCGCCTTCACCATGTAGTCCTGAATGCGCACGGTGAAACCAGCGCGGTTTTCGTCGGTGAGTCCGTCCAGCGGCCACGCGCCCACGAGCGTCTGGTAGAGCAGATATTCTTCATTGGCATCCGGCGCGAAGTCGCCGTCGATCTCGCGGCGATGTTTGCGATTCATCGTGCGCCAGCGCCGGACAGCGCGGCGCCACTCGTTCGGCAGCTCGGAGAGCGCCGCGATCCGCGCGCGCACGTCTTCGCTGCGCTTGGTGTCGTGCGTCGAGGTGGCGAGCAGGCTGTGTGGCGTCTCGGCAAGGCGCGCCGCATTCTGCCGATGAAACGTCTCGATGCTCGCGCCCGCCGCGTGCGGTTCGCCGCCGACTTCATTGAGCGCGACGAGCCGATTGAAGACGTAGAAAGCCGTGTCCTCCACGCCCTTCGCCGTGATCGGTCCCGTGCATTGCTGAAACTTGGCGACGAAGGCGCGTCGCAGTTCTTCATCCACCGAGTGCGCGTTGTCCTTTGGCGGAACGAGCACATCGCGCAGGAACTCGAAGACGGTGTGTTCCATTGAGCGATTGCGTTTCCGCGCGAGCGAAATCGCCCGCCCCACGAGCCGCACGTCCGATTGGTCCGACTCGTCCGATCCGTCCGACGAACCAAGATAGCTGCGATACACCGGAAAACACGCGATGACCTCGCGCACCGCCGCCGTGAGCGCATTGAGCGTGAAGTCCCGATACCAACGATGGCTTTCCGAAACGCGATTGAGCAAATGCCCGAGCGCATTCACTTCGCTGGCCATCGCCGTCTGCATGACCAGCCGTTTGCCGCGATAGACGACCTCGCGGTAATCGAGCCGAAAACCGAGGAACTTCTCGTAAGTCGCCGCCAGCTCCTCCGCCCCAGCCGCATCCACGAGCAGGTGCGTCAGTTGATTCGCAAACTCGTATCCCGTCGTCCCCTGCACCGGCCAATCCGCGCGCAGCTTTTCCTCCGGCCCGAGAATTTTCTCCACGAGCAGATACATCGAGTCCCCACCGCGCTGACGGAGCTGCGTGAGATACTCCCGCGGCTGGGCCAGCCCGTCGATGTGATCGATCCGCACCCCCGCGACGTGCCCCGCGTCGATCAACTCCAAGAGCAGCCGATGCGTCTCCGCAACGACTTCCGGCAGCTCCATGCGTATCGCCGCCAGCGTATTCACATCGAAGAAGCGGCGGTAATTGATCTCTTCCCCCGCGACGCGCCAATAGCTCAGCCGATAAGACTGCGCGCCGATGAATTCATCCAGCCGAACGAACCGCCCGGCGTCCTCCTTGTCTTGCCATTCCGCAAGCGCGCGCCCGATCGCCTCCGCCACCGCCGGCATCTCCGCGCAGAGCCGCGCGAGCCGCTCCCGGATGATCTGCCGCTCCCGCGCCCGCTCCGCCACACGCTCCGGCGCCGTCTCCGCGCGCGGCGGCAGATGCTCGATCGCCGTTTCGATGCTCGCGAGCTCCGCCGGCCCCGGCGCAAGCAGCTCCCCCGCGCGCCGAAGAAACGGCTGCGTCGTCCGCGGCGCCACCGGCAGCTTGAAGTCGCCGCACCGGAGTGCAAAATTTCCGTCCGCAAACTCCACCCGCAACGCCCCGCTCTCCAGCGCGCTGCCATACTGCTCGCCGAGCACCGGCAGCAGCACCTTGTGCTCGAGCTCCCGCTTCACCGGCTGCCAATCGATGTCGAAAAACTTCGCGTAAGGCGAGGACGGCCCATTCTCCAGCACATCGCGCCACCACGGATTCAGCGCGCGCTCGATGCCCATGTGATTCGGCACAAAATCGACGATCAGCCCGAGCCTATGCGCCTTCAGCTCCGCCGAGAATGCCTCGAAGTCGGCGCGCGTCCCCACCTCCGGATTCAGCTCGTTGTGATCCACCACATCATACCCATGCGTGCTCCCCGGCGCCGCCCGCCAGAACGGCGAAGCATACACATGGCTGATCCCAAGCCGCGCGAGGTAAGGCACGAGCGCGCGCGCATCGGCGAAGGTGAAGCCTTTGTGAAACTGAAATCGGTAAGTCGCAGTAGGAATCGCGCTCATCTCGCGCAGACCATCGCGCGCCGCACACCCCTTGGATGTGCGATTACGCCTCTCCGAGCGCCACCCACTCGATGGCAAATTTCACCATCTCCGGCGCGTCCTTGAAGCAGAGCTTGTCTTTGATGTGCGCGCGGTGGGTTTCGATGGTCTTCACGCTCAAGTGCAAACTCTCGGCGACTTCGCGGGTGCTCTTGCCGCGGCCAAAGAGTTGCAACACTTCGAGCTCGCGGTCGGAGAGTTTGTCCACGGGGGAGCCGAGGTCGCCGTCGCTGCCTTGCACAAGTTTGAAGACCAGCTTTTCGGCGAGGGCGGGGCTCACGTAGAGACCGCCGGTGGTGACTTTGCGCAGGGCGTCGAGCAATTGCTCCTCGGCCTGGTGTTTCATCACGTAACCGCGGGCGCCGGCGCGGAGGGCACGCAGAGCGTAGAGCGATTCCTCGTGCATCGAGACGACGAGGATGCGCAGCCGCGGGCGCTCGGCGAGCAGCAGCTTGATGACTTCGATGCCATTCGCGCCCGGCAGGCACACGTCGAGCATCACTACATCGGGCTGGAGCCGGCGCATCGCCTCCAGCGCCGCTTGCGCGTCTTCTGCTTCGCCGCACACCGTCATATTGCTGCGCCGGCGGACGAGTTCGCCGATGCCGCGGCGGAAGACGGGATGATCGTCCACGATGAGCACGCGCGGCGCTGCTTCGCCCGCCGCGAGAGTTGGGAAGGGAGGTGAGAGTTGTGCGTTCATTCGACTCGACACAGGGGATCGCACGCGCCGAAGGCGATGGGTGTATTGCAAACGGTGCGCAAAGTAGTCCCGAGCTTCAGTTCGCAAGGCGCGCGTCGCGGGCTAAAGCCCAGAACTACTTTTGCGCCCACGCACTGCTCGGGTGCGGCGCGATACTTGGGCGATGTCCTCTCCGCTCTGGTTCAAAGATGCCGTCATCTATCAACTCCACGTCAAAACTTTTCAGGACAGCGATGGCGATGGCGTGGGGGATTTTGCAGGGCTGACGCAGCGGCTTGATTACCTCGTCGAGTTGGGCGTCACGGCGGTTTGGGTGATGCCGTTCTATCCTTCGCCGCTGCGCGACGATGGCTACGACATCGCGGACTATCTCGCGGTGAATCCGAGCTACGGGACGCTCGCGGATTTCGAGGCGTTCATGGCGGCGGCGCACGCCCGCGGGCTGCGCGTTGTCACGGAACTCGTGCTCAATCACACCTCGGATCAGCACGCGTGGTTTCAGCGCGCGCGCCGGGCGCCGGCGGGTTCCGTGGAGCGTGACTACTATGTGTGGAGCGACACACCCGAGCGCTACCGCGAAGCGCGCATCATCTTCCAGGACTTCGAACCGTCGAATTGGACGTGGGATCACACGGCCAATGCATACTTCTGGCACCGCTTCTACGCGCATCAGCCCGATCTGAATTTTGACAACCCGCGCGTGCAGGAGGAACTGCTGCGCGTGGTGGATTTCTGGCTGGAGCGCGGCGTGGATGGGCTCCGGCTCGACGCGGTGCCGTATCTCTACGAACGCGAAGGGACGAACTGCGAGAACCTGCCGGAGACGCACGCTTTCCTGAAAAAACTGCGCGCCCACATCGACGCGAACTTTCCCGACCGGATGCTCCTCGCCGAGGCGAATCAATGGCCCGAAGACTCCGCCGCGTATTTCGGCGCGGGCGATGAGTGCCAGATGAATTTCCATTTCCCGCTGATGCCGCGGCTCTTCATGGCGGTGCAGATGGAGGATCGCTTCCCGATCCTCGACATCCTGGAGCAGACGCCCGCGATTCCCGAGATGTGCCAGTGGGGCATCTTCCTGCGCAATCACGATGAACTCACGCTGGAGATGGTGACCGACGAGGAGCGCGACTACATGGTGCGCGTCTATGCCGCCGATCCGCGCGCGCGGATCAATCTCGGCATCCGCCGCCGGCTCGCGCCGCTCGTGGCGAACAACCGGCGCAAGATCGAACTGCTCACGTCGCTGCTCCTCTCACTGCCCGGCACGCCGATCCTCTACTACGGCGACGAACTCGGCATGGGGGACAACATCTTCCTCGGCGACCGCAATGGCGTGCGGACGCCGATGCAATGGAGCCCGGATCGCAACGCGGGCTTTTCCAGCGCGAATCCGCAACGGCTCTTGTTGCCGCTCATCATCGACCCGGAGTATCACTACGAGACGGTGAATGCGGAGACGCAGCAGCGGAATGCGTCGTCGCTCTTTTGGTGGATGCGGCGGCTGCTCGCAGTGCGCAAGACGTGCGCCGCCTTTGCGCGCGGGACGATCGAGTTTCTCCAGCCGGAGAATGCGAAGGTGCTCGCTTATCTGCGCCGGCTCGATGGCGAGACGATCCTGGTGGTCGCGAATCTCTCGCGCTTCGTGCAAGTGGTGGAGCTGGACCTGAGTGCTTTCGCGGGCGTGGTGCCGGAGGAAATGTTTGGCCGTTCCCGTTTTCCCGCATTGCGCGCGGATGCGCCGATGGTCGTGACGGTCGGCCCGCATGGCTTCTACTGGCTCGCCCTGCAATCCAGCGCGGTGGCTGATGGCGCAGTGGTGCCGGAGCTGCCGACCTTTCACGGATGGACAAGTGCGTTCACCGGCGAGTTCACCCGCCGTGTGCTGCCGTGCTATCTTCCGTGCTGTGCGTGGTTCCGGCCCGAGGGTCGCACGGTGCGCGACTACGATGTCGCGCAGATCGTCGATCTCGCGGAGTCCGCGTGGCTGTGTCTCGTCGAGGTTCACTTCACCGAAGGCGAGTCGCACACCTACGCTCTGCCGGTCGCGAGGGTCGCGGGCGAGGCAGCGACGCGGCTGCTTGCGGAAAGTCCCAAGGCCGTGCTGGCGCAGATCGGCGCGGAGGAAGTGCTCGCCGATGCGCTGCATCTCCCTGCCGTGCGCGAGCGTTGGCTGGCACTCCATCGGTCTCCAGAGCAGCGAGCGTTTCAGGCGCAATCGTTTGCCGAGCTGCCGCCGTCCGTAACGAGTGCGAGCCGGCTGGTGGAAGAGGATCGCGCGAATACCAGCATCGCCTTCGGCGACGCGCTGCTGCTCAAAGTCTATCGCCACATCGAGCCGGGGCGGCATCCCGAGATCGCGCTCCTCGATGCGCTCCAGCGCCGCGGATTTTCCAGTGCGCCGCCACTTTTCAGCGCGGTGTCGATGGGTGAGGCCGCACTCAGTTCGCTCACCGGCTATGTGGCTCACCAAGGGAACGGCTGGACGTTCACCCTCGATGCTCTCGCGCGCTCCTTCGATCGCGCGCAGGAGGCACGGAACGCCGGCACGCTTGAAGACGCCGCGCCGGTCATTGGCGGCGTGTATCCCGAACGGGTGCGGCTCCTCGCCGCGCAGATCGCCGGGATGCACTGCGCGCTCGCCGAGGAGACAGTGCCAGCTTTCGCCCCGGAGCCGTTCAGTGCGCTCTATCAGCGGTCGCGTTACCAGGCGTTGCGCGCCCAACTCGGGCGCGTTCTGCGCCTGTTACGGCAAGGCATCGCCGACCTTTCCGAATCCGACCGCACACTCGCCGGACACATCGTGGAGAACCGCGCGGGGATGCTTGCGATCTTTGCGCGGCTCACGCAGCGCCGCCTTTCCGGCGCACGCATTCGTGTGCATGGCGACTTGCATCTCGGTCAGTTGCTCAATACCGGAAAGGCATTCGTCCTCATCGACTTCGAGGGCGAAGCGAGCCGCCCGCTCGGCGAGCGCTCACTGAAGCGTTCGCCCCTCGTCGATGTGGCCGCGATGCTGCGCTCCTTTGACTTCGCCACTGAGGCCGCGCTGAGCCGTGAAGCCGAGGCCGACCGCGCTGCGCTCCGCCCGTGGGCCGAGGCGTGGGTCGCACAGGTGACCGATGTCTTCGTGCGCACTTACTTTGAGCATCCCAGTATCAGCACGATCGTGCCGGGCGAGGCGACCGATCGCGCCGCGCTGTTGGAACTGCTCCTCGTCGAACGCACCCTCCGCGAACTCGCGCACGAACTCACCCATCGCTCGCCATTTGTCTCGGTGCCGCTGCGCGCCCTGGCTGCGCATCTTAAGGAGTAGGGGCGCCCTCGCCCCCTGGGTCAATCGTGCGGCGCCTTGCTCGCCACCGTCTTCGGCTTCCGCACCGGCGGGCGCTTGATCTCCTGCCCCTTGCCGGGGCGCTGGTCCTTCCGCAATGGCGTCACCTTTA
>JANPIS010000154.1:0-4588 GCA_031425095.1 Chthoniobacteraceae bacterium | reverse complement strand
GTGCCAATCCCGGTGCGAGCGCGAGCGTTAGAGGTGTTGGAGCGCGCAGTCTGGAAGGTCGCTCATTCCTTCCGATTGTTCCGAGCTGTGGATGCCCAATGCACTCATTGCGGTTCAGCAAAGAGCGAGATTCACAGACCGACCTAATCTCCTCCCAATCTCACTCACGCGGGCTGACGCCGCTTCCGCGACTGACACTGGGCTTTTGTCGGGCTTGCTTTCGTCCGCCGGCTCAAATTGCATCCCCATCGATGGCAAAGCCAAAACAGCCTCGGCCTCCCAAACCGCTGAGAACGCGTCGTAGATACTCGATCGGCGAATGGTATGGCGTCCCCTTCGAGGCCTGCTCGCCCAAACGCCGGTCGGACCAAGCAAAAAAGGAGATTGAAGTCGATGGGATCTGGGGTGGACCATGTCCCTTTCGGCCCGAAGGTGTGTGCAACAAGAAGGGTGGTGTCTGCTCGCTCCGACAATACGAACAGACGGGAGATGGTCCCGTGTCCGGAGTTGGTCCACTAATTACGACGTGCCCGAGTCGCTTTCTCGACCAGCGCGAAATCTTTCGATGGGTAGGCGAAACGATCCTGCAAACAACGGAGCCGATCGTCCTCGGGGAGGTTGGGTTTCTCGACAGGCTCACGGCGACGCCGGTGACCGAACCGGACGACGAGGACACGCGGGATTTCATCGGTCGCATCGACGATGTTTTAGTACATCCCACCCGAAAACCATTGGACTGGTGCGCACTCGAGTTGCAAGCCGTCTATTTCTCCGGCAAGTCGATGAGGAGAGAATTTGCAATGCTGGCCGCTGGCGAAGTACCGGACTTGCCCTTTCCAGCCGCACAACGCCGACCGGATTGGCGCAGTTCCGGTCCCAAGAGACTTCTCCCTCAACTTCAAACGAAAATTCCGACCATTCGCACGTGGGGCAAGAAGATGGCAGTGGTGATTGACGAAGCGTTTTTCAGTTCGTTGATTGGGCTTGAACCTGAAAAGCACCTTTCAAACGCGGAAATAGTTTGGTTCGTCGTTCGATATAATCCCGCCCCGGACGGCTGGAAGCTAAGTCCACTGAAAGTTGTGTCCACGAAACTTGATGCCTCGGTAAAAGCGCTTACAGGTGGAGTTCCGCTTTCGAAAGAACGATTCGAGGCGCAATTGGTTCGAAAACTTCGCGGTCTCGACGCCCGCCATCCGCTTTTGGGTTAGTTACTCCTTAGTTAGCTGGCGTCCCTTTTCCGGAAGCCGACATCCACGACAGGTCTTTTCCAATCATTAGCTCGGTCATTTCCGAATGATGGGTGTTTTTCATCGCGATTGGTCGCGCTTCAAATCCGTGCTGTTTAGCTAATGCGCGCACCTCGGGAGTGTTGTCGTAGCTCATCAGAAAGTCGCCGCGAATCTGGCCTGCAGCCCTGAAGAGGCGCGCGTGATCAATCTCCCAATGTTGATACAGGCGACACGCGGCGACCGTATAAGGCGGATCGATATAGAAGACTGCGTCGGGGTTCTGACTATGTTCCGCTAACAAACCAAATCCGTCACCCAGCACGAAGCTAAACCGGTCTTTCCGCTTGTTGATCTCTCGAATGCGATTCGCCAACGTATCTGCATACCAGCGTGAGAGCAGACCCTTGCCGTTCTCACCCGCTTTAATTAAGCCTGCGCCGGCGGCCATGATTCCACCGCGTTGCATTCGATTCCGAAGCACCGTTTGAAACGCGAGTTCTCTAAGCGCGTGTGGTGTCGCCTCAAGGCGCTGTTGCACCTCATTTAGCGTGACTTTGAACGAAAGGATTTCCTTCGCGAGCCACTCCGCCTCTCCATTTAGCACCACACGCCAAACAGCGCCGACACCCTCGTCCATTTCGGCGAAAATGACGTGACGAGCGAGGCGCTCGAACCCGGCGGTCATGCTCGCGATGGCTCCACCAGCAAATGGCTCGATGAAATGCGCCGGTGGAGTGCCCTTTGACAGGAGCCAACACCGCAGTTGTGGGACAAGCCAAGTCTTGCCGCCCGGATAACGAAATGGGCTGCGCAAAGGCACTGCCGCAATATTGACCGGTTTCTTCGGGCTGTAACGCACCGGTTTCCGAGGCATCTCGATCAGCCAGACGCCATCTTCTTCGCGGAGCTTTAGTTCTCCCGCCTCATCCCACTTTCGGGCGATCTCAAGGAGTCGCGTCGCCATCACTTCTGGCACCCGCACGACGGTGGTTTTTCCTGCGCGCCACTTGCGCGTAAAGCTTGTCGAAGATGTCGCCATGCGCGCCCGTGTTACAAGGGTTCACGCTCGTTCGCAAGCAGCGTTTTCTGAGTTTCCCTTGTTCCCAAACTGCGGCGTTTGGGAACACACTTGTCGGGCGCAACTGTGTTGCGGTGGCAGGCGGCTCAGCGCCAGGGATCACACTTGAGCAATGGCTGAGCGCCCGGCAGCCATTCGTGCGCGGAAGAATACCGCCAATGCTCCGGCGCGACGACCCACCCGCGTTGCACCGGGTTGTGGTGAATGTAATCGATCTTCTGCAACATCATCTCATCTCCGGCGATCGCCTGCGGATGCACTCCCTCCGGCCAGACTTGGTGCCGGCTCGCGGTCTTGTGTGCTGCTTTGTAATACGCGAGTTGATTCAGCAACCAGTCGCGGTTTTCGCTCCGAATCTGCTTCAGCAGAGCGGCGGCGGTGTGTCGCTTCAGGGCGTGAATCGTCTCCGCGAGCGCCGGGCCGGAGAGGATGGCGTGAAAGTGGTTGTCGAGGATGACCCAGGCGTGGATTTCCAGGGCGCGATGCTGGCGGCAGTAGAGCAGCGGTTGCACGAGCACTTCGCAACACCCGTTAGTGGTGAAGACGGGCAGCCATTCGACGATCGTCGCGGTGACAAAATGCGCGGCGTCGGGTTCGAGAATCCGGTAGCGGCTGCGCATGGTGCGAGCCTGGGGCAACACAGTTGCCGGGACAAGTGCGTTCCCAAACGCCGCAGTTTGGGAACGAGAAGAAAGAGATCAGCTTCCCCCAGACGTTCCGTCACGAAACCCTCAGTTTCGGAATGAGGAGGTTCACGCCGCTTCCAGATTTGCGGCAACGTAACGGGTGCGATCCAGGACCGCTTCGGTGGCCTGCACTGGGACGAGTTTGATGAGTTCACGAATGCTGAACTCATGTTGGCCGACGATTTCGATTCCGAGCACGTGCCCTTCAACGTCGAAGTCGAGCATGACCAAGCCGGTCGCGGAGCCGAAGGGCTCGGTGCGGGCTACAGTCCCTGCGCGGAGGCGGATGTATGCGGCCGTCGCCTCGGTATCGATCTCGACGACCGGTGGTTCGGTGATCGGGATGACGAAACCGCTAGTTCCAGTATCCAGTGATGATCCAGCACTCATTGAGTTTTATTTCGGCTATGACGACGAGAGTCCTACCTCCAAATCCGGGAGAACAACCACAGCATTCCACCGTGATTGCCTCGGCGCGGTGGCGTCTTAAGAATGGAGTCCGGCGCATCGATCGTGAGCATCGCCTGATGGAGGGTGAAGCCGCGTTGACGGGCCCGCGTTTCAGCATGGGAAGTGTCATGAAACTCGTAGGGCATCGCCTGTCGCTCTCAAGTCACTGAACTGCACCGGGGATTCGGAATCGCGCTCACTCTGCGGAACGCTGGCGGGGCAATCGGCAGGCGTAAAGCCAAATGGAAGCGGCGCGGCTCCGAAAGCTCCGGGGCTGCGGATGGCCGCGCGGCAGGGAAGTCCCCCCTGCACACCGAAGGTATTCGATCCAGCAGCCCACGGGTCTCCGACGCCTCACTTCGGAGACCAGGGAGGAGCCTTTTTTGGATGCACGGCATCTTTCCGCACTCCGGGACCAGGCGACGACGATGAAAAGGCACGGGCGGAGGAAGGCGACGCGTGACCGCGGGAGGGAGTGACGAACTCCTCTGGAAGAATGGGAATCTGCTCCAGAATTACGGCAACCTATTCCAGAAGAACGGCAATCTTCTCAAGAAACGTCGCAACCTTCTTCACTCGCATCATTTCCTCTGAGGAAAGCGTCGTTCTTTCTCTCTACTTTGTCATGCCATTGCACGGCGTTGTCGTTTTGTTCGGAACGGAAATGATTTTTCTCCTTTAAAGAATCGTTCTCTTCTCTGGAGATGTCGCGCTTTTGAAGAGAATTGTCGCGCTATTGAACTGAAGTGTCGCGCTATTGACGAAGATTACCGTGCTATTGATGGGGACTGCCGTGTCTTTGGAGAAGATTGTCGCGCTATTCAGAAAGGTTGCCGTGTCTTGCGAGCAGATTGCCGCGTTATGGAGGAAAGTTGCCGTGTCATTGTTGCAGGTTACCGCGCCTTTGACGTTGGTTGCCGCGCTTCCAAAGGAGATGGCCGCGTTTTCATCGCGGGATGGGGCGCTTTTGCTCGGCATTGCGGCGCGGGAAGGCACGGAAATGAGGCCTGCAGAGGAGTCGGCGCTTGCCGACGCTGCTCAGGCGGCGGCCGCCGTCGCGCTGCTGGCGGCCTCGGGCGCTTTGCGGAAGATCGAGGGCTTGCGACCGATGCCGCAGCGAATCTCCGCGATCTTTCCGCGCT
>JANPIS010000153.1:0-2213 GCA_031425095.1 Chthoniobacteraceae bacterium | reverse complement strand
CGGAAACCGCCCGCGCCGCCGCCGCGCAGGCGCTCGCCAATTTCCGCGATGAAGAAACGCGCGCGGTCCTCGCGCAACTCAGCGCCGATCCATCCGAGGCCGTAAGTGCCGCGGCCCGGGACGCGCGGGAACAGAATCGCTGATTCGGTGGATAGCGCGCTCCGAGCGCCATGGCAAAACGTGCGCCGGAGGCCACGCTGTGAGGGAGGCGCTGTCGCGCGGAGTTTTCGCATGGCGCTCGGAGCGCGCCATCCACCACTCCACATTGCTCACGGCGGCGTATTGTTCACAAAAGCGCGCCGCACTTCATACAGCACCCGCCCGATCAGCCGGATGTCCTCGGTGACGATGCTCGCCTGCCCTGTCATCTCCTGCCGGAATTCGATCTCGCGATGGAAGCTCGTGACCAGCGGATGCGGCAGGTCGAGGAGCACGAGATTCGCTCCGTCGCGCGCGACCATCGAGACGCTCTGCACGCGGCCCGTCACCACTCCGAATTCCTTGTACGGGAAATCATCGAGCCGCACGCGCACCGTCTGCCCCGGACGGATCTTCCCCGCGCCGCCCTGGCTCACCGGCAAGCGCCCGACGAGCTGCGTGGTCGGCGGCACCACGAGGAAAACCTGGCGGCCCGCGGTGACGAACTGCTGATCGCTCCAGAAATCGTAGAACGCGACCACGCCCTCCGCCGGCGCGCGCAGCACGTAGTCCGCATCCCACACGTCGATCTCACCGCGGAGTCGATTGAAGTCCGTGCGCAATCCCTGCCGCGCGAGCCGCAGCGCCTCGGTGCGTTGGTGTTCGAGATCGCGGATTTCCTTTTCCACCTCGGCCGCCTCGATCTCCGCCTCGGTGAGCGCGCGCAGCGTGGAAGTCTCCGCGCGCTGCTGACCGAGGAAGACGATCTCCTCATCCTGAAGCTGCGAAGCGCTGAGCAGGTTGCGATCGAAGAGCTCCTTGTTGCGCCCGTATTTCTCCCGCGCCAGCGCCACCTCCCGTTTGCTGATCTCCGTCTGCCCGCGCAGCGACGCGATCTGCGCGCGCTTACCGTCGAGCTGCTGCTTCAAGAGCGCACCGGCCTTCTCCGCATAGTCGTCCGCCATCAGGCTGCGGAGCTGATTGTACGAGTTGAGGAACGCGGCGTACGCGTTTTGCAATTTGCCGAGTCCGTCCTCCGGCTTGAAGGATTCGTCCGGCATCCGCGCGCCTCCGAGCGTGGCCGGCTCGAGCAGCGCGAGCTTACCCGCCAGTCGCGCCACGAGATCGGCCTGCGTCGGGCTCTCGACGATCGCGAGGATGTCGCCCCGCGCCACCTGCTGCCCTTCCTTCACGCGCAGTTGCGCCAGCCGCCCGCTCTGCCGCGCCACCACTTCGCCGACGGGCTGCGTGCCCGTGATGGTGACGCGCCCGGCGATTGTGTCCGGGTACTTGATGATGACCCCGAGCGCGAGGAGCAGCACGAGCATCGCGGCGAGCAGCGACAGCCCCGAGCGCACCATCCAATGCGGCGCGCGTCCGAGAAATTCATGCGCCCCCGCGCTGAGCAGAGGCGCGCCCTGCTCGGCCAGCGCGGAGGGCGCCGTCGTGGCGAGGGTGCGCGGGGGTGAGGTGGCAGGCGTGTCGGTGCTGGGCACGAGGCGAGATACTGAAAAGACCGCTCTCCTTTGTCGAGAAAGCGCGAATCGCGGAGCTCCGGGTACCATACACGTCTCGCGTGTTGGTCGCGGCGTCCCGCCGCGACGAACTTCCCTGCAAAGGCGTTTTGGAAAGACCTCCGCGCCTGCAAAACCCGCTGGCGAGTCTTCCCAGTCCGGAGCTCTTGCTGAAGCGCTCGGTTCACAAAGTGCGTCGCGGCGGGACGCCGCGACCAACACGCGGGACGCGTATGGTACCCGAACCTCCGCGACCGCGCTCCTTACCGTCCGCTCGCGGTGGACTGGCTGGTCAGGAACTCACCGCCTTACTTTACCACGCCGAGCTGCAGCGGTTGCTCGAGCCCGAGGCCGCCGAGGAGCGGCGCGGCTTCGCCCGTGAGGTCGCCGCCGCCGCGCTGATCGAGGAAGAAGTGGCCGGTATTGA
Organism: Chthoniobacteraceae bacterium; assembly: GCA_031425095.1. GTDB lineage: Bacteria > Verrucomicrobiota > Verrucomicrobiia > Chthoniobacterales > Chthoniobacteraceae > JANNXQ01. Next base: position 134 of record JANPIS010000153.1, on the reverse strand, counting down.
TCGCGGGCGTGAAGTAAGTGCGGAGGTTGTGCCCCCACGGATCGCTGAGGCTGTAGCTCGCCGCGATCTGGGTGATGCGCGCGGTGTTCGGCGCGTCCTTCAGGATCGTGCTCGGGAAAGTGGCGAGCCAGTTG
>JANPIS010000152.1:0-2010 GCA_031425095.1 Chthoniobacteraceae bacterium | reverse complement strand
AGCTTCGACGGCCAGGCCGCCGCGCAAGCCGCGCTCGAAAGCCGTCCCGAGATCAACCAGGCTTTTCTCCAACTCCGCGCCGCCACCGTGCGCGAGAAAATGTCCCGCAATGAACTGATGCCCGAGCTCAATCTCGTGCTCCAAGGTTCGCTCGGCGGACTTGACGACGGCGGCTTCGACGGCGCCTACGGCCGCGAGTATTCCACCGGCTCGCCCGGCTGGGGCGCGGGATTCGTCTTCAGCATCCCGCTCGAAAATCAAATCGCCCGCGCGCGCCTTGAACGCCGCAAACTCGAACTCCGCCAGCAACTCGACCAGCTGCGCACGACCATCGACACCGTGCTGCTCGAGGTGAAAATCAGCGCTCGCGAAGTCGCCACCGCCTATCGCGAGACCCAGGCGAAATACGCGGCGGTGAAAGCCTTCACGGAAGATCTCGAAACGCTCCAGGCCCGCCGCGCCCTGCAAGCCGTCGGAGAGGACACGCTCATGGCGAACTACCTCGATACGGTGCTCGATAGCCAGGATCGGCGCGCGCAGGCCGAGGAGGAGTTCATCCGCGCCGGTGCGAACTATCAGATCGCGATCGTAAATCTCGAACGCGCGAAGGGCCGTCTGCTGAATTACTCCTCCGTCGAGATTCGGCGCGACCGCGACGAAAAGAAGCTCCCGCTGCTCTATCTCGAAAAAGGCGCTCGCGACGGCAAGTCCACGCGCACGGAGAAATGAGCTGCCGCGATGCGCGCGCTTCAATCGCTGCTCGGTCTCGAGCCTGAGCGCCGCACGGCGCGGCGCAATTCGTTCGCACTTGAACGAGCCCGCGAGTTTTCCGCCACCTTTCACGACGAGCCGGACGCTCGACTGCGCGAGCGCACGACGGCGCTTCGCGAAGAGGCGGGCGACGAACCGGTGCGCGCGGATTTCACCGCGGAAGCGATCGCACTGATCGGCGAAGCCACGCGGCGCTCGCACGGCTTCGCGCCCTACGATTGCCAGATGCTCGCCGGGCTCACACTGGCCGAGGGCCGCCTCGCCGAGATGGCCACTGGTGAAGGCAAAACGCTCGTCGCACTGCTTCCCGCATTCCGCTTCGGGCTGCACGGACTCGGCGCGCACGTCGCCACGGTGAATCCGTATCTCGCGCAGCGGGATTTTGAATTCGCGCGCCCGGCCTTCGAGCGGCTCGGGCTCACGATCGGGCTGCTGCCGGAAAAGCCGAACCCCGCGGCAGCGCGTGCGGCCTACGCGTGCGACGTAACCTACGGCGTCGGCACGGATTTCGGCTTCGACTATCTGCGCGATCAGCTCGCGCTGCGGGCCGCCGGTCGCTCGGAGACGCGCTTTCACGAAGTGCTGCTCCGCCGCAACACCGTGCGGCCCACGCTCACTCAGCGCGGTCACGCCTTCGCCATCATCGACGAAGCCGACAGCGTGCTCATCGACGAAGCGCGCAGCCCGCTGATTATCGCGGGCGGCATGAAACGTCCGAGCGACACGCCGGAAGTTTACCTTCACGCGGATCACGTCGCGATGCGGCTTGTCGCCGGCGAGCATTTCAGCGCACCCCAATTCACGCTCACGCCTTCCGGTGAGGCGCACGCCATGACGCTGCTCGCCGATGAAGTGATCCCGCTGCTCCAGCGCGGCTGGTCGCACTATGTCGAGACGGCGCTCCGGGCGCGGCATCGTTTCCGGCGCGATGTGCACTATGTCGTGCGGGATGATGAAGTGGTGATCGTGGATGAATTCACCGGGCGCCTTTGCCCCGAGCGCACCTGGCGCGGTGGCATGCACCAGGCCGTCGAAGCCTGCGCGGGCGTCACCATCACGGATGAAAATTCCAGTGAAGCGACGATTACGCGGCCCGCGTATTTCCGCCTGTATCGTCGCGTCTGCGGCATGACGGGCACCGCGGCCGAAGTCGCGAGCGAACTGCGGGCGAGCTACGGGCTCGAGACGGAAGTGATCCCGCTGCACCGCCCTTCGCGGCGCGAGCTGCTGCCGGATCGG
>JANPIS010000151.1:0-2226 GCA_031425095.1 Chthoniobacteraceae bacterium | reverse complement strand
TCGCGCGAGACCTCCTGACGATCCACCATAGCCGCGACGAACGGAGCGAGCCGCCCATCGAACACCCGATCGAGAAAGGTCCGCCCTTCGTCGCGCTGACAGTCCGCCTGCTCCACCGCCGCGTGATAACGGAAGTCGCGTCCGAGACTTTCCACCCGCAGCGCCCCCTTCTCCACCAGCCGGCGGATCAGCGTCTGCACCGTGCGCGGTTTCCAGTGCGCGCTGTCGAGCGTCTTCACGAGTTCGCCCATGCCCATCGCGCCATGCGTCCAGAAGCACTTCATGACACTCCACTCCGCATCGGAAATGCGCGAGGCACGGGATGGACGCGAGGTGGTCATGCGGGGAAAACGAACGACGCTGCTGCTTATGGATTACATCCGTAATCCACGCAAGAAAATATTCGCGCGGTTTGCGGCCAGATTCCCTCCTCGACGCCGGCGCCTCGCACCTTCCATCCTCCGCCGATGCACGTGCCCCTGCTCGACCTGAAGCTTCAATACGCCCCGCTGAAAGCGGAAATCCTCGCCTCCATGGCGGAGGTCGCCGACTCGCAGGTGCTCGTGCTCGGACCAAAGACGGACGCTTTTGAAAAGGCCGTCGCTGCTTACTGCGGCGCACCGCACGCCATCGGCGTCTCCTCCGGCACCGATGCGGAACTCATGCTCCTCATGGCCCTCGGCATCGGGCCCGGCGACGTCGTCATCACCTCGCCCTACACCTTCTTCGCCACTGCGAGCTGCGTGGTGCGCGTCGGTGCGCGGCCCGTCTTCGTCGATATCGACCCTGCGACTTACAACATCGACCCGGCCAAACTTGCCGAAGCCTTGAATCAGCACGCCAACGTGAAAGCGATAATGCCCGTGCATCTCTACGGTCAATGCGCGGACCTCGCCGCGATCACGGATCTCGGCCGGACCCACGGTGTGCCCGTGCTCGAAGACGCCGCCCAGGCCCTCGGCGCGCAGCATCCACTCGGCGCTGCGGGCGCAGTCGGCGAGGCCGGTTGGTATTCCTTTTACCCGACCAAGAATCTCGGCGCCTTCGGAGACGCCGGCATGGTCGTGTGCAAAGACGACGCGCTCGCCGCCAAGCTCCGCTCCCTGCGCAACCACGGCATGGAGCCGCGCTACTATCACCAGTGGATCGGCGGCAACTTCCGCATCGACGCCCTCCAGTCCGCCATCCTCGGCATCAAGCTCCCGCACCTCGACACGTGGAGCGCCGGCCGCCGCGCCCGCGCCGATTTCTACCGCGCCGAGTTCACCCGCCTCGGCCTCACCGATCGCCTCGTGCTGCCGACCGAAGCCTTCGCCGCGAGCGGACTGGCGAATCACCACATCTACAATCAGTTCATCGTCCGCACGCCGCAGCGCGACGCCCTGCGCGCGCACCTCACCGCCGCCGGCATCGGCTCGGAGATCTACTATCCCCTGCCCTTGCACCTGCAGGAATGCTTCCGCGGTCTCGGCTACCAAGAAGGCGACTTCCCCGAAGCCGAACGTGCCGCCCGCGAGACCCTCGCCCTTCCGATCTTCCCCGAACTCACCGAAGAGCAGCAACGCTACGTGGTCTCATCCGTCGCGCAGTTTTTCGACCGCTGAATCCGTCCTCCAAAACGACCAGCGGACCTTCAAATCCGTGAGCGAGATCTCCGCGTCATCGCCACCAGACCCATGACGAGGCCCGCGAGCGCCGTGCCCGGTTCAGGCACCGCGGCCGACACACCCGCGCGAACCGCAGTTCCGGCTGTGCTTTCGTAAGCCCAGTCCACAATGCTGCCGGGACCGGTGCTGTTGGCGGTCAGCCGAATCCAGCCGTAGAAATCCGGCCCACCGACGGTCGTCTTGAAAGTGAGACCGATGAGGCCTGGAGTGCCGAGCTGGAACTGATTTGCCGCCGGGCCAACGTGCGTGGAAGAACCGCTTTCTCCCGAAACGAAATTGCTCGAGCCATTGATCACGGTACCGAGCGCGAGGTTCAGGATCTGATCGGTGCCGGTGATAATCGGACGAAGGAGGGCGCTATTCGCGATATCCACCCCACCGAAGAACGGGTTGATCCACGGGGCAGTGGCCCAGTCGGCGGGAAAGGCCGTGGCGGTAGCCCCGGTGGCGATGTTGAGATAGACGCCCTCAAGGCCGATGGGCGGAGGATCGACCGGGACCGGGATATTCCGCACGCCGCTGTAGATCAGGGCCGCGCGGCTCGGCAGTGCCACCGCGA
>JANPIS010000150.1:0-3283 GCA_031425095.1 Chthoniobacteraceae bacterium | reverse complement strand
GGGCGGAAGTTCAGCGTGCAATCCAGCACCCACCATTCGGTCCCGTCGTTCCAGAGCACCCAAGCGTGCCGGATATGAGAGCTGCGGTTCATCTTTCCGATCACGAAGCGGACGTTCTCGTCCTCGAGTTGGTCGCAGAGCCAGAGAGCCTTGTCCTTGCAGTCACCGACCTTCCGGGCGGCGGTTACTTCGGGAAGCGCGGCCTGGTAGGGCTCGGTGTGCGAGTAGCGGAAACCGCGGCCCTTGCCCATCAGCGCCTTGACCTTGTCCATCGTGGCGGTAGGGCCGTCGAGAGAGCTGAGGGTCTGCTTGACCGGCTGAATGTAAGGGTCGTAAGGAGTGGAATTGGCCGCTGTGCCGAGGTCGGTGAAGGCGGCAGCGGAGAGCTGGCCGAGGATCAGAGCGGAAAGTGAGAGCAGGACGGCTTGCATATAATTTCTACAATTACAAAAACCACTGTAGCTTTCCGCGTGCCAACCCTGCCGTCCTTGAACAAGGTTTCGGTTCGAGCGCGCGCTTCCTTGAGCCCGAATGTAGGTTGCGCCGCCCTAGTGTTTCCCTCCGAGCCGCCGCTGTCCGGGCCGGTCGAAACTTTTGCCGCAGAAATTTCAGGACGAACGAGTCCGCCGCGCCGGTTCATCGCAGAAATGAATCGGAGTGATAATTTTGAGAAGACGAGCCCGGGAGCGTGATTGAGCCCCGTCGCGGACCGGTCCGTTGCGTCTCAAGTCACTAGCAGGAGGTCAATTGTGCGGCGGGAGCGCCCCACTCCGCCCGCTGCGTCCCGCCGGGTGGGATCGGGCCGAAGCCCGGCTACCTTGTCGGCCGCGACGACACAACCTCTCAGCCGGAAGACGCGTTGGTTTGAAAAACGCAGAGCCGCAGAGACGCGGAGGTCGCCGAGAAGGGGGCCCGAACGCTGGGAACGACGCCTTACCCTCTGCGCACCTCTGCGCCCCAGCGTCTCTGCGTTTTCCAAACCCGATCCCTAGTTTCGGCTGCCCCGTTCCGGCTTAGACCGGCTGCCCGCGCACGATCACCGCCCTGCTCCCGGAGCGCCGGCTACCCGCCGAGTTCGACGTTCCAGTAGGCGAAGTCGATGAAGTGCCGCCAGCTCTCGTGGACCTTGCTGTCGAAAGTGATGTGCAGGAAGGGGCGCCACTTCGGCCGCTCCGGCTTCTTGATCAGCCTCATCCCGACCTGGTGCGGCAGGCGATTGCCCTTTCGCGTGTTACACGGGATGCAGGAGCACACGACATTCTCCCAACTCGTCAGGCCGCCGCGATCGCGCGGGATCACGTGATCGAGATTCAGGTCGCGCCGTTCAAAGACGTTCCCGCAATACTGACAGGTGCTCTTGTCACGCTCGAAAATGTTTGCCCGCGTGAACTTCACCTCTTTCTTCGGCATGCGATCGAAGAGCAGCAGCACGATCACGCGCGGCACGCGAATCTTGAAGGAGATTGTATGCACCATCTCGTCGTCCGGCTCGCGCTCGGAGAGATCCCGCCAGCTCTCGAAGTCGTGCGTGAAAAAGTTCCGGTCCGCGTCCGCGTCCACCACTTGCGCGTGACCCGCGCACAGGAGCGTAAAGGCCCGTCGGACGGAGCAGACATTGATAGCCTGCCAGAGCCGATTGAGGACGAGGACTTGTCGATCGAGCATAGGGAGATAATCCGCTCGGGGTTCGGAAAAGTGCGCGGAAGCTAACAACGTCCCGAGGGGGTGTCAACGAGCCCACTCTGGAAGCCTTGAGATTTGCCAACTTTCCTCCGCCGTGCGCGGTGCTACTTTCGCGCTCTCTTTTCCCAATGAAGCTTCGCTCCCTGTTCCTCGCCATTCTCCTCGCCCTGACGCCCCCAGCCGATGCCGCTGACCTCGCCGCGTTCCAGACCGCGGATGCGCTTTGGGCGCACGTGCTCGAGTTGCGCAAGGAACCGGAAGCAAAGCCAAAGTCGCGGGAGGAGACCCTCAAGATGGTGCGCGAATGGTTTACTGAACAGCACGAGGCGGCCGAGGCCTTCATCGTTCGCTATCCCGGCGATCAGCGTCGATGGGAGGCGAAGATGATCATCCTCCAGACCTCCATGCAGCTCTCGCAGCTGCCCGACGCGGACCCGGCGACGAAGGCCAGTGCTGACGCCGTCTTAAAAGAACTCGCCGCGATCGTTGCGGCGCCGGACGCTCCCGCGGAGACCAAAGGAGAGGCCGCCTTCATCCAGACGATGATGCAGATGGAGACGCTGAATCCAGCCAAGCCCGAGACCATCGACGCGCTGATCAGCGCGGGGGAATCGTTTCACGAGAAGTTCGGCAGCCACAAGTTCGCCGCTCAAGTGCGGCAGATGCAGTTTCGGATTGCCGGAGAATTTCCGACCGAAGCCACGGAGGCGTTCCTGAAGAAGATGGCTGCGGGCACGGATGAAGGACTCGCGGAGCAGGCAAAGGAAATCACCGAGCGCCAGCAGCGGGCGAAAGAGATCAAGAGCAAGCCACTCGAGCTGACGTTCACGGCCGCCGATGGAAAGGCGTTCGATATGACAAAGCTGCGCGGAAAGATCGTGCTCATCGACTTCTGGGCGAGTTGGTGCGCGCCGTGCATGACGGAGATGCCGAACGTCGTCGCTGCGTATCGCAAGTTGCGCGAGAAGGGCTTCGAGATCGTCGGCGTCTCACTGGATGAAGACAAAGCCGCGATGGATGCTGCGCTCAAAAAGCACGAGATGACCTGGCCCCAGCACTTCGACGGCAAAGGCTGGAAGAGCGAGCTCGCGTCCCGCTTCGGCATCCGCGAAATCCCCGCGATGTGGCTGCTCGATCGCAAGGGCCTGGTGCGCGCGACCGGCGCGATCGGGAGCGCTCTCGAGTCCGCCGTCGAAGAGCTGCTCGCAGAGTAACGCGGATCGTACGGCTATGGACGCTGTCCAGCCTGCCGGATTCCCGAGCCTTTGCGGCCAGTGAGACTGTCACCGAGGTCGGCGCGCGCCTGCTCGGCGAAGGCCGTGAGCTTCGCCACGATCTCCGGATGCTGGGCCGCCACGTCGCGCCGCTCGCCGATGTCTTCGCGGAGATCGTAAAGCGCGAGCGGCTGTTGCTCCACGCGGTAGCCGTGGCGGCTGGCGATGCCGCTCACGCCACTTGATTCGATGGATTGGGGCTTGAGCGTGCCCCATCCACTCGGCTTGCCGTCGCGGCCGGGCTCAGCCATCACCGTGAGAAACGGATGTGGCAGGTGCAGCTTCCAATCGCCGCTCCGCACGGCGTGCAGTTCATCGCCGGAGTA
>JANPIS010000149.1:0-4840 GCA_031425095.1 Chthoniobacteraceae bacterium | reverse complement strand
GAGAGCGCGGAGGATGCAAAGTTCGTCCGCAAGCTCGCGCGCGGATTGAAGCTGCCGTGCGTAGTTGAGCGGGAGGATGTCGCCGTGCGGGCGAAGCGGCGGAAGCAATCGCTGGAGACCGCGGCGCGTGAGGCTCGCTACGCTTTCTTCGCGCGCGTTGCGGCGAAGCGCCGGTGCGCGAGGCTCTTCCTCGCGCATCACGCCGACGACCAGGTCGAGACGCTGCTCTTCAATCTCTTCCGCGGCTCCGGGGCAGCGGGGCTCGGCGGGATGTCGCCCTGCACCACGCGAGTGATCGATGGCGTGAAGCTCGAGATTCACCGCCCGCTGCTCGGCGTCTGGCGCGAGGAGATCGACGCCTACATCGCGGAGCATCAGCTTGCCTTCCGGGAAGACGCCTCCAACGCCGACCCGCGGCACACGCGCAACCGGCTGCGCCACGAATTGCTGCCCGATCTCGAACGCGCCTTCGGCCGCGACGTGCGCCGTGCCGTGTGGCGCGCCGCGGAAATCCTGCGCGCCGAGAGCGAGACACTCGACGCACTGCTCCCGGCAGACGCAGAGCAGCCGCAGCTCGACGTCGCGTCCCTGCGCGCCCTGCCGCTCGCGCTGCAGCGCCGCCAGCTCCACGCCTGGCTCCGTACACAGGGCGTCCCGCAGGTCGGCTTCGAGGAGGTCGAACGCGTGCGCAGCCTCATTGACGGCTCCAAAGCCAAAGTGAATCTCCCCGCCGACTGGCACGCCCGGCGGCGCACCGGCCGTCTCTTCCTCGAGCGCAGAAAAGCCTACTGACTCGCCGCCGGCTTACTCTCGCCTGGAGCCGGCGTCGCCTTTTTCTCCGGCGCGGCCTTTGTCTCCGACGGAGCCGGCGCGGTCACCGTGGGTGCCGCCGTGCTCGTCGTGGTCGGTGCGGGAGTGGCTGGCGCCGGAGTCGCCGGCGGCGGCGTCGGCTTGAGGAGATCTTCCCACTTGAAGATCGTCCCCGCGAATCCCCCGATCTCCCCGAGCAGCGCCTCACACCGCGCGTTCCATGCGTCCATGTTCGGGGCCTTGAACGGGCGCTCGCGCGAACCGGGGAAGACGATGTAGGTGACCTTGAGATTGTTCTCCGCGCGCTGCGTCCCACTGGCCTCCGGGTCGATCTGCTTGCAGAGCCGGAGCGAGCCCTCGCCCATCTTCGTCGTCGGCCCGGCGTCGCCGACGATCGCCGGGTACGCCTTGTTGCCGTAGATGACAACGCAATAGTCGCCGATGAGCGGGGCAAAGCTGCCGGTCTTCGTGACCATCGGCGTCGGCAGCACGATGAAGGGGTCGAGCTTCGCGACCAGATAGCTGCTCGCTTTCATGTCCGCGATCTTGGTCCGTGCATCGTCGCGCTCGGAGCGAAGGAAGCTCTTGCGCGCGGCGCTCGTCACTGGCAACGCGAGCTCCTGCTCGTATTCTTTGATCTTCGCTTCGAGGGGCGGGATGAAGGAGTTGATCGCCGTGCCTTTCCGAGGCCAGCGATAGCTCGTCATCGGTTGAAAGGTCATCGAGCCCGGATCGACGAATGGCACGCGATCCGGATCGGTCCCATCGGTGTCCGTATCCATGTCGGATTGGATGAGGATCGCGCGCCGCTTCGTCTCGGGATGCTGCATCTCGAGGATCGTCTCGCAGTCGAAAAAGTTGTGCCGCGAGAGCACCACGTCGAGGCGGTTCAGGCTCGCCTGAAGCTGTGCGCATTTCCGCCGGTAGAGATCTTCGAAGGTGGCCGAGGCGTTCGCTTTCTCGAGCATCTTCGGCAGCGCCGGGAGCACCGTCGCGAGCTGCTCGTTGAGCTTCGCGAGATCTTCCAGCGAGCGGTGCGGCTTCGGCACTTTCACTTTCACCGTCAGCTCGGCGGTGTAGCTGTCGGGGTCTTCGCGCTCAATCGCTGCGGTGCGTCCGCGTTCCGTTTCCAAGGTCACGCGGTACTGCATGCCGTTGAAAATCTTCCCGAGCTCGATCCGCTTCGCTGGCACGTAAGGCGGCGGCGGGGGCGTCGGTGCCGGTGGCGGAGTGGGCGCGGGATCCGGAGTCGTGACGCGCGGAGCCGGGGCGGGCGTCGCGGTCACACCAAGGGCGGGCGGCGGCGACGCAGGCGCCTCCGCCGTCGGCTCAGGCTTGCGACAACTCGCCAGCACGAGCGCGACCAGCACTCCGGCAGGGAGCCAGGCAAGACTCGGAATTGGCCGATGCATTTCCGACGCTGGCTCAGCGCTTGATCAGAGCCACCACCGTGAGCACCACGCCGACGGCGCCGAGGATGCCCTCGACACCAGCAGGCCACCATCCGCCGTCTTTCAGAAACTTCGGCAGAAAACGACCCGCGAGTCCGAGCGTGATGACGAGCCCAAGGATCAGGCCGGGCATCGTCTTCCCCGTCTGCACGAGCCAGCCCGCGACGAGCAGCAGGAGTCCGGAGATTCCACCGGCGATGAGCGACGGTTTGCTGCCGAGGCTGACGAAGGCCTGGACGCCACCGACGAGCGTGATGAGGCCGAAGATGAAATAGAAGAGGCGGGCGAAATCGATCATGGTTGCGAGTGTCGGAGGTCGGGATGCGGCTGACAAAGGGAAAAGCGCAGCGGAACGCCGGCGGTCACGCACGACTACGGCGCTGCGTGAGGAACAGACGCAGGAGGAACATCGGCACGAGCGCCGCAGCCATCATCGTGAACCACACCAGCCAGCCGGGAATCACCCGCGCCCGATCGTGCGCCACCGCCTCGAGCGCGGTGCTCACCACCTCCTCCGCCGATATCTTCAGAATCCCCGGCGCAGGTGCGGAATCCTCCGGATTGCCGCGCTCGGCCTCGTCGAAAAACTCCGTGTCCACGGGTCCGGGACACACCGCCGTGACGGAGACGCCGGTCTCCCGCAGCTCCGCCCGCAGCGCTTCGGAGAAGCTCGTGACGTACGCTTTCGTCGCGGAGTACACCGCGAGCTTCGGTACCGGCACGAGGCTGGCGATCGAGCTCACATTCAAGATCGCGCCCCGTCCGGTGCGGACGAGGTCCGGCAGCAGCGCGTGCGTGAGCCGGGTGAGCGCCGAGATGTTCACGTCGAGCATTCGCTGCACCCGCGCCCAGTCGCTGTTTTCGAAGAAGCCGTGATCCCCAAGGCCGGCGTTATTGACGAGGAGCGACACGCGTTCGCCGCTGGCGAGGAGCGAAGCGAGGAATGCCTCGACCTGCACATCGTCCGCGAGATCCGCAGAATGGCAGTGGATGGTGAGCCCGGGGCGATCGAGCCGGCGCTTCAGCTCCTCGAGGCGATCCAGCCGCCGCGCGACGAGGATGAGCGACCGCGCATGCGGCGCGAGCTGCCGTGCGAATTCCGCACCGAAACCTGAGGATGCGCCAGTGATCAGCGCGGTGCAGCCGTGGAAAAATTGCATGCGCGGAGAATGTGAGAGCGTGAAGAAGGAGGCAAGAGGCGTCATCCTCATCCAAAGCATGACGATCCAAAACCTCGCCGACCAAAAGCCGTTCACCACGAAGGACGGCTCCACCATCCGCAGCATCCTCGACCGCACGAATGCACCCGTGCAGAACCAAAGCCTCGCCGAGGCGCAAGTGCCCGCCGGCCACGCGACGCAGCGGCACTACCACAAGCTCGCGGAGGAGTTATACTTCATCCTCGAAGGCACTGGTGAAATGGAGATCGACGGCCAGACGCGCACCGTCGGCGTGGGCGATGGCGTGCTCATCCCGCCCGGCGCATGGCACACCATCACGGCCACGGTAGCTCTGCGTTTCCTCTGCTGCTGCGCACCGCCGTATGCGCACGAGGACACCTACTTCGAGTCACGACCTACTGTCGCGCCGGGGTGGCACGCGGCTTGACCTGGATCGGCTTCTTCGTCTTGAGGATCTCGGCCTCGCTCGGGAGCTCGTTGGGCTTGGTGCCAAAGATGAGCCGGTGCGGATGCTCGCCGAGCGTGCGCATCGCCGCCTTCGCGTAAGTCGTGGCCACCTTCAGATTGTCGAGCACGACACTCAGCTCAGCCATCCGCGCATCGATACTCTTATCCGTGTGCGTGAGGAAACGGTCCGCGCTGCCCAGCGTGTCCTTCATCTGCTCGAGCGCCTCCTTTAGCTTTTCGAGGTCCGTCTTGATCGGGCCCTCCGCCTCGACGATCAGCTTGTCGATCCGCTTTAGGGCGGTGTCGGCGGAGGTCGCGGTGACGTTGAGGCTGTCAGCGAGTTTCGAGATGCGCGGCAATGCCTCGCCCATGCCCGACTTGAGCGTGTCCACGGCTTCGCCCGTCTTGGACAGCAGCGGGTCGAATTGCCCCAGCGTCTTTTCCACCGCTTGCAAGAGCGGATCGAGCGATTCGACGAGCGTCCCGACTTTCTCCGCCACGCCATCGAGCCCACTGCTGCCGGTGCCCTGCAGCAGCGCGCCAGGCTCGAGCTTCGGCGCCGTCGCTGAACCGGCCGAGAAGGCGACAAATTTCTCGCTCAGCAGGGTATCGCTCGAGAGCGTGATCTTCGTGTCGGCAGGAATCGGCGGGACGCTGTCGGCGAGTTCGACCGTGACGCGCACGGCGTTGCGCTGCTGCGCCACAGCCGCCGCGGCGCGCTCCTCGGCGCTGAGCAGGCGCACGCCGATGACGGCCCCTGCAGGCGCGCCAGCGTACCGGACTTCTGAGTGAATGCGCACACCGGTCACGTCCGGAAAATCCACGTCGAAGGTGCGTCCGCTCTTCCCTTTTCCCCAACCCGAGAAGGCATAGACCATCGCGGCGCAGAGCACGATGCTGCAGGCGATGGTGGCGAGGGCCACGAAGTAGTCGGAGAAATTTTTCTTCATC
>JANPIS010000148.1:0-1838 GCA_031425095.1 Chthoniobacteraceae bacterium | reverse complement strand
CTTTTGAGAAACTCCCGACGGTGCGCGGGCTCGATGCGGCGACGCTGGAAATCGCCGCTGGCATGATCCCGCAGATCCTTGTGGCCAAGGCTTCGAAACTCCCGCCGGACAACAAGGAGCGGGAGGTCGCCTTCTCCGATGCGGCAGCGAAGTTCGACGAGTTCATCACGAAGTATCCAAACAGTCGTGAGGTCGAGTCGGCGAACTACTCCAAGGCCATCGCACTGTACCAGATTGCCCGCTACGACGATGCGGTGACCGCGCTGCGCGGGAATCTCGCGAAGTTCGCGCAGAGCCCGACGATCCTCGACAGCCAATATCTTCTCGGTCTGACGCTCGGCACGATCGCCAATGTGGCCGCGGAAAAGGCGACCGCGCCCGATCCGACGATCGACAAGAACTACGACGACGCGGAGCGCGTGCTGCGCGACATCATCGCCAAACGCCGCGACCTCGCGTTGCTCAACGACTCGCAATTTCAGATTGGCGAGCTGCTCTTCGGTCGTGGCTCGCATGCAGGCGAAAAGGAAAGGCCGGCGCTGATGCAAAAGGCTCTCGAGGCTTACCGCGCAGTCTTCCCGAAGGACGCGGTGGTCAATGCACAGAAGCTCCGCGTCGAGCAGTTCCGAGCTCTCTCCAAGCAAGCCGCGCTGAACCGCGACTTCGCGAACCGCGACGCCCTCCAGCGCATCGCCGACAAGGAAGCGGAAAAGATCGCGATCATCGAGGCGCGGCCCGACCAGACGATCACGGCCAAGCTCAAGAGCGGGATGATCTTCTTCCAGCTCGGCCGGCACGACGAAGCTCGCGTGATCTTCGACTTCATCGATCCTTTCGCCGAGGACGCCGACACCAAGAAACAGATCCTCTACTTCACGACGCTGACCTATGCGGTGCAGAACAACGTCGGCAAGGCGGTCGAGAAATACGAAGCCTTTCAGGAGGCTTACAAAGCCGACCCGATCGCCGAGAATCTCGACCTCGTGTTGGGCGGGATGTTCCTCACGCCGGGCAAGGAGCATACGAATGCGGAGAAGGCGATCGAGTTCCTCCAGCGCGGACTCGAGACGTATCCGAGCGGCCGTTACACCTCCGAGCTGCTGATGCAGAAATCCATGGCGGAGGTGCAGCTCGGGAAGTTCGACGAGGCGCTGAAGAGCTTTCAGGATTTCCTCGCAAAGGGGCCATCGAAGGAACTCGCGGTCGCCGCGGAATACGGCATCGGCATCGTCTATATGAAGACGGACAAGAACGCGGATGCGGTGAAGACCTTCGCCGAAGTGCGTGACAAGTATCCGGGCACGGATCAGGCCGAGGACGCCGCGTTTTATGTCGGTCAACTCCAGCTCGGCACCGACGCGAAGGTGGCCATGGCGGAGCTGAAATCCTTCATCGAAAAATTCCCGGACAGCCGGATGCTCCCCGAAGCCCTGTATGCGCTCGGCCAGGCGCAGATGGCCTCTGGCGATACCGCGGGCGCGTTCAAGAGCTACGAGCAACTGGCGACGAAACATCCCGAGAGCGCGCCGGCGCCGTTCTCCTACTTTGACCGCGCGCGCTCCCTGGCCAGCGAACAGAAGTTCGACGAAGTGACCGCGCTGATGAAGGAGTTCATGGGCAAATACAGCGAGAATGACGCGCTGTACCAAGCGTATGATTTCGTCGCGCAGATTCAGACCAGCCAGGGCAAGGGCGCGGAGGCGATCGCGACCTACGAGGAGTTCGTCGAGAAGAAGCCGGACCATCCGACCGCGGCCGATGCGCTGGTCAAGCTGGGTGGGCTCTGGAAAGGCTACGCCGAATCGCAGGGACCGTATCTCGCGCTGGACGCCACGAAG
>JANPIS010000147.1:0-4244 GCA_031425095.1 Chthoniobacteraceae bacterium | reverse complement strand
GAGGCCGGCGCGCGCGGCGTGCCGGTGAAGGTGGACGACGCGGAGCAGATGCTCTTCGTGGAGCGGCTCAACCCCGGCTCGATGTTTCCGCCCGCGTATGAAGTGGGCATCTTCCCGCTCGCGGTGCTGCTCAAGCGCCAGACCCAGCTCCGCTGGGATGCGGCGCTCGCGGGCGCGCTGCTGCTCGGGCTCGGGGTCGCCGCGAGCTATTACATTTCCGCCCGACTCGCGGTGCCGGTGCGCGAGCTCGCCGCGGTGTCGCAGGAAAATCGCGTGCTGCGCGAACGTGCCGAAGCTGCGCTGGTCATCAAGGGCCAGGAGCTGGAGCGCTCGATCCGCTTTTCCGCCGATGCCTCGCATCAGCTCAAGACGCCCGTGGCGGTGCTCCGCGCGGGTCTCGATGAAATGCTGGCTCGCGAGGAAGTCTCGCCGGAAGTGTGTGAAGAGCTGTCCATGCTCGTGCATCAGACCTTCCGCCTCACCAGCATCATCGAGGATCTGCTGATGCTCTCGCGACTGGACTCCGGGCGGCTCGAGCTCGATCTCAAACCGGTGGATCTCACGCACGTCGTGGAGACGTGCGTGGACGATCTCCGGCTCTCGAGCGACGGCACCGCGCCGGATCTCGTGCTCGACGTGCCGCCGGCGCTGCAGATCGCCGGAGAGCAGCGCTACACGATGATCATCGTCGGGAATCTGGTGGAGAATGCGCGGAAGTACAGCCTGCCCGGAGCGCCGATCCGCATCGCCGCGCGGGTGGCGGAGGGGACGGTGTCGCTCGTCGTCGGGAACAAAGCCGAGCCGATCCCGCCGGCTTCGTGGGAGCACATCTTCGAGCGTTTTCACCGGGCGACCGTCGGCGAAAATATCCCCGGCCACGGTCTCGGTCTGAATCTCGCCCGGGAGCTCGCCCGCCTGCACGGCGGCGACGTGCTGCTGCTGCGCTCGGACAAAGAGTGGACGGAATTTGAGGTGCGCTTTCGCACGGCCGCACCGGCCCCAGCCCCCGCTCTCGCCGTCGCATGAGGCTTCTCTGCGCCGGAACGCTGGCCATTTTCAATCTCGCCGGACTCTGCACCGCGGAGGATTTTCTGGATCGCGTGGACGAAGCGCTCACGATCTCAGCCTTCGGCGACCAGGTCCGCGCGCGGCTCAGCGGCACCCTCGATCTTGAAGGCTACTACGCGGAAACTCCGGCCCCGGGCCTGATCTTCTCGCCGCAGCAGACGCTGTTTAATCCCCGGCTCACGCTCTTCCTCGACGCGCAACTTGGAGACAAGGTTTACGTTTTCGGCCAGGCGCGCGTGGATCGCGGCTTTGACCCGAGCGAACAGGGCGCCCAGTTGCGCCTCGACGAATACGCGATCCGTATCACGCCGTGGAAAGACGGCCGCTTCAATCTGCAGGTTGGGCAATTCGCGACGATCGTCGGCAATTGGGCGCCGCGCCACGGCTCGTGGGACAACCCCTTCATCACCGCACCGCTGCCTTACGAAAACCTGACCGGTATCTGGGATTCGGAGCCGGCCCACTCGGCCCGCGAACTCTTCAGTTGGTCGCACGTGAACGACGGCTCCGGCGGATTCTACGGCGACGAATATTCCGACAAGCATCTACGCCAGCCCATTGTCTGGGGCCCGTCGTACACGTCCGGCATTGCAGTCTTCGGGCGCATCGGAAAATTTGACTACGCCCTCGACGTGAAAAATTCAGCGCTCTCGTCGCGACCGGAATACTGGGGCGCGCAGAAGGAGCAATGGCAGCACCCCACGGTGAGCGCGCGTCTCGGGTTCCGACCAAGCGAGATGTGGAATCTGGGCGTATCCGGCAGCGTGGGCCCTTATCTGAATCAGGACGCGATCCTGCTCGGACCCGGCTACAGCCTTCGCGACTACCGGCAGATCACGCTCGCGCAGGACTTCAGCTTCGCCTGGCATCAGTGGCAGATCTGGGCGGAGTTTTACGAAGCCCGCTTCGAAATCCCGACGATCGGCAATGCGGACACCTTCGCCTATTACCTTGAGACGAAGTACAAATTCACCCCGCAGTTTTTCGGTGCGCTGCGCTGGAATCAGCAGCTCTTCAATCGCATCGATGGCCAGCGCTGGGGACGCGAAACCTGGCGCATCGACACGTCCGCTGGCTACCGCTTCACCCCGCATACGCAACTCAAGCTGCAGCACAGTTTCCAAAAGGAGAGCAACGCCCCGCAGTCGGACAATCACATCCTCGGCGTGCAGTTCACGGTGCGTTTCTAGAGCGCTTTCGGGCCGTCTTGCAGCATTAGCGCCGGCGATCTTTTGCTGAAGAAGAAGAAGTCTTGCTTGCCGATTCGCTCGGTAGTCTTACCAGTGAGTACATGAATGCGCATCGACCTGCCTCCGCCAAGATCATCCAGCATGCCGAGGGGCTCGGAGTTCCGAACGCCGATCAGGTGCGAGTGCGGGCGCAGGAGCTTGCGACGATCAATGGCCGCGCCGAATACAGCGAGGAGGATTGGCGTGATGCGAAGCGGGAGTTGCATGGCGGTCACACGGATTCCTCGGAGGAAGGTGAGATGGAAATGGAGGCGATCGTCTCCGGACATGACATGGTGGCCAGCTCTCTGGGGCACCATGTGGAAAACGTGAGTTCGAGCGAGTCGGAGAATCTTGGTGAGGAGTTGATCGCCGAAGGGATGGACGAAGCGGAGCACGAGCGGATGCTCATGGCGCGGGCCGAAGAGGAACCGGCGGACGAAGAGGATTGAGCACCGCTCAGTTCCGGGCGCTGGCTTTGACGTTCATCCCATCCGCGATCGCATCTGGTGGGTGGAGGATCACGCGCTGGCCCGCGGTGAGGCCGGTGCGGACTTCGGCGGTGATGCCGTTGTTGTGCGCGATCTCCACTTTCGTCTGGCGGGCGGTGTGGCCGTCGAGGACGAAGGTCATCCAGTCGCCGCCGCGGCGGAAAAGGGCGCCGGTGGGGACTTGCAGGACGTTCTCGCCGCGCCAGGTGATGATGCGCGCCTCGACGCGGTAGCGGTCGCCGAGGGATTTGCCCGCGGGGAGGGGATCGAGGAAAGCGACGCGCACTTTCACGCGCTGCTCTTCCACGCCGAGCGAGCTGACCTTGGTGTAGCCGCCGGGTTCGACCACGCTCACCTTGCCGCGCAGCGGAGCGTCGCCGCCCCATTGCTCGATGCTCACTTCCGCGCCGGGCGCCACGCCCACGGCGTCGCTGGAGAGCAGCTCGATCTCGGCTTCGAGATCGGTGGGATCGCCCACTTCCATGATCGGCGTGCCGGGCGTCACGACGCGCGCGCTTTCCTCCATCACGTTCAGCACGAAGCCCGTCACCGGCGCGACGATCTTGTAAGGCTCGGACTTTTCCCCCACCGGGCTCTGCGCCTGCATCAGCGCGGCCTGCGCTTGCGCGTATTCAAAGTTGGCAACTTGCAGCGCGAATTCCGCGGTGTGCAGTTCGCGCGTGAGGCCGTCCACCTGACTCTCTGCGATGTCCCAATCCTTCGTCGCGATCGCGCCGGATTCCTTCAGCTTCTTCGCGCGCACCATTTCCTTTTGCGCGAGCTGAAGTGAAGAACGCGCGCGTTCGATCTGCGTCTCGCGTTGCATTTTGATCGCCTCCGCCGCGCGCACCCGTGCCTCGGCTTCCGAGCGAGCTCGCGGGTCGAGAAAGCTCGAAGGCTGCGCCTCCAGCACGGCGAGTTCGGTCTGTCCGGCTTCGATGCGCGCCCCGGCGCGAAGTTCCACGCGCTGGAGCATCCCAGCCACCGGCGGCGAAATCATGTGCCGATGCCGGATGCGCGTCTTCCCTTCCTCCAGCACGCTGACGACGAGCGGCCCGCTCGTGATGGTCGCGCTCTCGACTTCGATTGGCCGCGGACGCAATCCCCACCCGATCGCGATGAGCAGCGCGCCGACGATGACGTACGGGATGAAGCGCCGCCGGGCTCCCGGTTTGCGGGAGCGGGCGTTGGTGGCGGCGCGCGAGTTGGGCGCGGAGGTGGCGGTTTCTGGTTTCATCAATCTCTGGCTTTCAACACTCCGAGGAGGTCGAGTTTCTTCAAGCGCTGACTTACGAGGGCGAAGCTAACGCCGGAGGACAATAGCACGACGAGCACGGCGGAGGCGTAACTTCGCGCGGTGAGCACCAGCGGCAGACGCACGGTCTCGGTGCTCGCGGTGGAAACGATCGCGCTCGCGAGCAGGCTGCCGATGACGAGCCCCACGGGCAGCGCGACG
>JANPIS010000146.1:0-2563 GCA_031425095.1 Chthoniobacteraceae bacterium | reverse complement strand
CCCGGGATTGGTGAGCAAATTCGGCGGGGCCGCATGGAGGGAAGTCGAGAGCGCCAGTGCGGCGATCAAGGGTCCGCACCAGTTCGGGAGAAATCGCATGGCCGCGAGAGTAGCGCACTGGCGAGCCGCTCACAATCCGCTCCTGGTGCGCCGTCCGCTTGCCTCCACGTTGCGGCGGCTCCTATGGTCGCGGCCATGCGTTCCCTCCTACTCGCGGTCCTCGCATTTTCCGCACTCTCTCTCCATGCCGCGGAGACGCCGAATGTCCTCGTGATCCTTTGCGACGATCTCGGCTACGGCGATTCGCGCTGCTACAATCCGCAGTCGAAAATCCCCACGCCGCACATTGATCGGCTCGCGGCGGAAGGCGTGCGCTTCACCGATGCGCACACGCCGTCGTCGGTCTGCACGCCCACGCGCTACTCGCTGCTCACGGGCCGTTACTGCTGGCGCACGGGACTGAAGCGCGGGGTGCTCGATGGCTTCGATGCGCCGCTCATCGAGCCTGGGCGCGCGACACTGGCGACGATGCTGAATGGGCGCGGCTACGACACGGCGTGCATCGGCAAGTGGCATCTCGGGCTCACGTGGAGCGACCGCGACGGCAAGCCGCTGCCGAGCCGACCGCAGGCGGTGATTCAGGGACATCGTGGCGGAGAAGACGCGGATTTTTCCCGTGAGCTGCGCGGTGGGCCGATGGATTGCGGGTTTGATTCCTGGTTCGGCATCAGCGCGTCGCTCGACATGTCGCCGTATGCGTTCATCGAAGGACGGAGCTTGACCGAACAACCGACGGCGACGCAGCCGGACGTGAAGGAGCTGACGCTTTCGACTTCCGGCGGCGTGCGTGCACCGGGCTTCGCGCTTGAAGGCGTGTTGCCGGAGTTCACGCGCCGCGCGGTCGCACTGATCGAGTCGCGGGCGAATCGAAAGCAACCTTTCTTCCTTTATCTGCCGCTCACATCCCCGCATCTCCCCGTGGTCCCGAGTGCCGAGTGGCGCGGAAAGACCGGGGCGGGGGACTACGCGGACTTCGTGGCGGAGACCGATGGCACGGTCGGGGCGATCCTTGCCGCGCTCGGGCGGACCGGCCTCGATGCAGACACGCTCCTCGTTTTCACCAGCGACAACGGCGGCCTCTGGCATCAGTGGGAGGCGAAGGAGCGCGACGACCTCGCGGGCTACCAGCCGACACCGCGCGCGCTATACAACGCCGAACGCGGCCACCACAGCAACGCGGGCCTGCGTGGCACCAAGGCCGACATCTGGGAGGGCGGCCATCGCGTGCCCTTCATCGTGCGCTGGCCGGCCAAGGTGAAACCGGCGGTAAGCGCTGCGCTCGTGGAACTCAACGACCTCTTCGCGACGCTCGCGGAAATCAGCGGGGCGCCGCTCGCGGCCGATTCCGCGGAGGACAGTTTCAGCTTTCTCCCCGCGCTCACGGGCTCTGCGCCGAGCGGTCCGCGGCGCACCTTTTCCGTGCATCACTCGATCTCCGGCGTGTTCGCACTGCGCGAGGGGCCGTGGAAGTTCGTGCCATCCCGCGGATCTGGTGGTTTCAGTGCGCCGAAGACGGTGAAGGCGAAAGACGGCGAGTCCGCCACGCAGCTTTATCGCATGGAGTCTGACCTTGCCGAGACGCGCAATGTGGCAGGCGAGGAGCCCGCGGTCACCGAACGGCTCGCGGCGCGCCTCCGCGAGATCCAGGAGTCCTCTCGCACTCGCCCGTAGGCGCCGCATGAGACTCCTCTCTCCTTCCTTTGCACGCGCGATGCGGCGACACCCAAGGACGACAGTCCAGAAAGGTAGTACGCTTCACCCCCTCCCACTCTCCATGAAATCACCCCTGTTCCCACTCTTCGCCCTCTTCGCTGCCGGCACATCGCTCTTCGCGGAAGTCACCTTCAAGAAACAAACGCTCACCTCGGAGTTCGTCGCGGAGGGCTCCGACATGGCGGACTTCAATCACGACGGGCACATGGACATCGCGGCGGGATGTTTCCTTTGGTTTGGGCCGGACTTTTCGCGGCGCGAAAATTTCACTCCGCCGAGTGTGAACGCCGCGGGGCCGACGAAGACGCCGTATGATCCCGCAAAGGGCTACTCGGATTACTTCCTCGCTTACGCGCACGACTTCAATGGCGACTCGTGGGCGGACATCCTCGTCTATGGTCTGCCCGGCGAACCGGCGCACGTTTTCGTCAATCCGCAGGGCAAAGGCGGCGACTGGGCGAAGCACGCGATCTTCGACGTGGCCGATGGCGAATCGCCCGACCTCAAGGATCTCAATGGCGATGGGAAGCCGGAGTTGCTCGTGCATTCCAGCGATCCGAACAAGCCGCCCGCGGCGAAAGGCAAGGGTGGGGGCCAGCTCGGTTATGCGGAGATCGACTGGGCGAATCCGCTGGGCAAGGCGCGCTTCCGTCCGATCACGCCGAAGTCGCCGGAGAACGATGAGAAGTATTTCCGCTACACGCATGGCTACGGCGCCGGGGATGTGAATGGCGACGGGCGCATGGACATCATCGACAAGGAAGGCTGGCGCGAGCAGCCGGCGAGCACG
>JANPIS010000145.1:0-5594 GCA_031425095.1 Chthoniobacteraceae bacterium | reverse complement strand
TGCTCCGGATCGGGCGGGGCGAGAGATACGGCGTTCGAGCAAAATGCGAAATCCATGCGTGCAGGAATGACATCAGCGGCAGTCCGCGATCAGTGCCGCAGCGCACGGGGCGGTTGGCCTTTCGCGCTCGCCGTCGGGGCGATGTGCTTGTTGCGCACGGGGTTCGCGGCCGAACCGCCACAGACCGTCTCGAAGCCGCCGGAGGACGAGATCGCTCGCGCGATGCGCGGCGTGGAAATCCGGGAATATCGTGTCGTGGGCTCGAAGAAGCTGAGCCAGTCGGAGATCGGCGAAGCGGTGTATCCCTACCTCGGGCCGGGACGGACCGAGGAGGACGTCGAGCAGGCGCGAGCCGCGCTGGAGGAGGCCTACAAGACGAAAGGCTTTCAGGCGGTGACAGTCCAAGTGCCGCAGCAGCAGATGCGGCGCGGGGTGATCGTGTTGCAGGTGGTGGAGGCGACCGTGGGCCAGCTCCGCGTGAAAGGCTCGCGCTACTTTTCCCTCTCCGAGATCAAGCGCCGGGCTCCGTCGCTCACGCCGGGCACGGTGCCGAATTTCAACGACATCACCCGCGACATCGTCGGGCTGAACCAGATCCCGGACCGCCGGGTGACGCCGGAACTGCGCGCCGGCGCCGAGCCCGGGACGGTGGACATCGATCTCATCGTGAAGGACACGCTGCCCTTGCACGGCAGCCTCGAGGTGAACAATCGCTACAGCGCCGACACCACCGAGCTGCGCGTGAATGGCTCGATCAACTACGCGAATCTCTGGCAGCGCGGCCACGCGCTCGGCTTCAGCTTTCAGCTCGCACCGGAGCGGCTCGATGACGCGAAGGTTTTCTCCGGCTACTACCTCGCGCGCTTCGAGAGCCTGCCCTCGCTCAGCCTCGTGCTCTCGGGGACGAAGCAGGACAGCAATGTCTCCACGCTCGGTGGCGCGGCCGTCGCGGGCCGGGGGGGAATCGTCGGCGCGCGGGCGCTGATCACGCTTCCGGCGCGGGAGGAGTTCTTCCACACCCTGAGCATCGGGCTCGATTACAAACGCTTCGACGAAGACGTGATCCTCGGCGGCACGGTGACACAGACGCCGATCGAGTATTACCCGTTCAGTCTCGGCTACAACGCGACCTGGGCGCGGAAGAAATCGACGACGGAGTTCGGGGGCACGCTGACGATGGGCTTTCGCGGCACCGGGAGCGACTCGGTGGAGTTCGAGGCGAAGCGCTTCCGGGCGGATAGCAACTTCGTCTATTTCCGCGGTGATCTCGCGCACACGCACGATCTCCCGCGCGGTGCGGAGGTCTTCGGCAAAGTGCAGGGCCAGATTGCGAGCCAGCCGCTGATCAACAGCGAGCAATTCAGCGGCGGCGGCCTCGGCACGGCGCGCGGTTACCTGGAGTCGGCGGCGCTCGGGGACAATGGAGTCTTCGGTTCGATGGAACTGCGGAGCCCGTCGCTCCTCGGGGAAAAGAACGGCGAGTGGCGCTTCTATGCGTTCGTCGATGCCGGCGTGCTCACGCTCCGCGACTCGCTGCCGGAGCAGGATGATCGTTTCGAGCTGGCCAGCGTCGGGCTCGGGAGCCGCATCCAGTTTCGCGAGCACTTCAATGGATCACTCGATGCTGGCTACCCGCTCATCGGCGTCTCGACGACTGATCCCCACGAGATGCTCGTGACGTTCCGACTCTGGGCCGATTTCTAGCCGCGAAGCAGGCAACGTCACAGAATCTTAACATCACCGTCATTCGTTCGTCGCGGGGCAGGGGCTCATTGCAGGACTGCCGCCACGATCGCATGTCCCAGCCCCATTCCTCCTCCACTCTGCCTGTAGTGGGCCGCATTTTCTTCGCTCTCGCGATCGTGCTGATGCTTTCGAGCACGGCCCAGGCGTGGTGGAATCCCGAATGGACCGTGCGGAAGAAGATCACCGTGGACACGAGCGCGGCGGGCGGTGCGATCACCGACCCGGTCGGCTCGGCAGTGGTGCTCGTCCGGCTCTTTGACGGCAACTTTCAGTTCGCTGCTGCGAAGGAAGACGGGAGCGACATCCGCTTTGTCGCCGCGGACGACAAGACCGTGCTGAAGCATCACATCGAGCGCTACGATTCGCTGCTCTTTGAAGGCTACGCGTGGGTGCGCGTGCCCGACGTCGCGCCAGGAGCGCAGACCACTTTTTGGATCTACTCCGGGAACGCCAATGCCGAGCAGACGAATGATCCGAAGGGGACCTACGATGCAGATACGGCGCTCGTGTACCACTTCTCCGAGACCGGCGCGCCGGCCGATTCCTCGCTGGGTGGGAGCAATGCAGAGACTCCAGGCACGCCAGCGAGCGGCTCGATCATCGCCGGTGGATTGCGGCTCACGGGCGGATCGGCAGTCGTGATTCCCGCGTCTCTGTCCCTCGCGTGGACCGAAGGCGGCGCGATGACCTGGTCGGCGTGGATCAAGCCGACGGCAGTCGAGGGCACCGCGATCCTTTTCAGTCGCCGCGAGGGCGATCGCGCCTTTGTCATCGGTCTGAATAAGGGTGTGCCATTCGTGGAAGTGAACGGCTCGGCGGGCAAGCAAACCTCCACTCCCGGCGAGCCGCTCGTCGCCGGCAACTGGCGACATCTCGCCGCGACCGCGACCGGCGCGCAGATCCTCCTTTTCCTCGACGGCCAGCGCTACGGCACGGTGAACGCGGTGCTGCCCGCATTGAATTCCAAGTCCTGGCTCGGCACCGACGGCGAAGGCAGTTCGGCCGCCGGTTTTGTGGGGGAACTCGATGAATTGCAGATCACGAAAGCCGCGAAACTTCCCGGCCTGCTCAAGCTGAGTGCGATCACGCAGGGCCTCAGCGACAGCGCGGCCAAGACGCTCGTCATGGGACAGGACGAATCCGCGGAAGCCGGGCATGGCGGAGGCGGCGGCATGGTGGGGCACGTGAAGGAGTTCGCGACGCTGCTCATCGACATCTCGAAGTCGCTGACCATCGAGGGCTGGATCGTGATCTTCCTCTGCACCCTGCTCGCGGTCATCGGTTGGATCGTCGCGATCGCCAAGCTCATCTATCTGATGCGGATCAAGAAGGCGACGGACGCCTTCCTGAAGCAGTGGCAGCACATCTCCGGCGATCTCACCGCGCTGGACCACGGCGACGACGAGAGTATCAAGAGCATGGGCGGCAACGCGACGAGCAAATCGCAAAGGATGATGAGCCAGTCGCCGCTCTATCACATCTATCACATCGGCTCGATGGAGATCCGGAGCCGCATTGAGAATGCGCGCGAGGGCTTCAAGGGCTTGTCCGGCCGCTCGATCACCGCCATCCGCACGACGCTCGACGGCGGGCTCGTCCGGGAAATTCAGCGGCTCAATCGCAACCTTGTCTTCCTCACGATCGGCATCGCGGGCGGGCCGTATCTCGGCCTGCTCGGCACGGTCATCGGCGTCATGATCACCTTCGCGGTCATCGCGAAATCCGGCGAGGTCGAGGTCAACTCGATCGCTCCCGGCATCGCGGGCGCGCTTCTCGCCACCGTGGCGGGCCTGGCCGTCGCGATCCCGGCGCTCTTCGCCTACAGCTACATCAGCTCGAAGATCAAAGACGCGATCAGCGACATGCATGTCTTCATCGACGAGTTCGTCGCGAAGATCGCCGAGGTGTACCCGACCACCAACGACTGACCATGCAGGCCGGCGACGACAAATCCTACGATGATATCAACGTCACGCCCATGGTGGATCTCTACCTGGTGCTGCTGCTCATCTTCATCATCATGACGACGGCCGGCGTGCAGGGGGTGAAGGTGAATCTGCCCAAGGCGGGCGCGCCTTCGGCGGAGCCGATCGAGGGGCCGAAGATGCAGGCCATCACGGTGAACAACGAAGGCAAGGTCTTCCTCAATACGCTGCCCGTCACGCTCGAGCAGCTCGAGAGCAAGCTCGCCGCGGTGAAGGCGAAGACCCCGGATTTTCCCGCCGTCGTGCGCGGCGACCGCCAGACGCAATACCAGGGCGTGATGAGCGTCCTGGAAGTGCTCGGCCGCCTCGACATCTCGAACATCGGACTCGCCACGCAGCCCAAATAACCAACCCACGCGCCATGCATGACCAAATGGACAGCACCGACACGATGACGGCATTTGCCGTCGCGGAAGCTCCGCAGCCGACCGCCCGCGCGGTTTCACCCGAGAAAGTCGATCGTCCGCTCCGCCACACTTCGCGGCCAGCGAATGCACCGAAGCGACCGCTGCCGCCAGAGGACGATGACGAGCCCGGATTTCTGCGGCGGTTCGGGATCCCGATGGCCATCGGAGCCGTCGTGCTCGGCGGACTCGGCTACGCGTTTTCCGGCAGTTCGGAAACGAAGAAGGCGGCGGCGAAACCTGCTCCTCAGCAGATCGTAAGGATCCAGCCGCTGCCTCCGCCACCACCACCACCGCCAAAAGTGCAGCCTCCGCCACCGAAGGTGGAGGACAAGAAGGTCGAAGAAGTCCCGGCGGAAAAGCCGGAGATGAAACCCGAACCGGCGAAGCCAAAGCCGGTGGACGAACCCGAAGCCCTCGGCACCGGCCTCAAAGGCAACGGGCCCGGACTCAGCGGCCTCGGCTCCAGCGGCAACGGCGGTGGAGGCAACGGCAGCGGGGGCACGCGCGGCGATGTTTTCAAGTGGTACGCCGGGCAGGCGGTGCGTCCGGTCTCCGATGCGCTCCGTGCGCATCCGCGCACGAAGACCGCGAGCATGAGCGTCGTCGCGAAGATCTGGGTCGATGATTCCGCGCGGATCGAACGCGCGAGTCTCGAGGGGACCACAGGAGACGCCACGCTCGACACAGCGATCCAGAATGAGGTGCTCCCCGGGGTGCGTCTTTCCGAGGCGCCTCCCGTCGGCATGAAGATGCCGATCAAGCTGCGGCTCAACGCGCGGCGCCAGAACTAACGCGGGCACCGCTCTCGTCTCACCCTGCCTATGCTGTCTGCGCCATGCGCCCGCCGTCGCCCCCCCTTTGCCCTGCTGCTCGCCACTTCCTGGAGTGTCGCGGGGGTCTTCCAGGGGATGGCGGCGCGTCCCGTGAATCCGGTGGCGGAGGCGCCTCTGCCGGAACTCACAGGGCTCGATCGCATCCTGCTCGCAGGGACGCCGAATGATGCTGCCGCCGCTGCGGCGGGCGCGTCTGCGGATCAAGCACTGACCGAGCCCGTCTCGAAATCCGAGAGCGTCGTCATCAATCTCATCAACCGCCTCGTCCAGCGTGGCGTGCTCACGAGTCAGGATTCCGCGGAGCTGATTCAGATGGCGGAAAAGGACGCCGCCGACGCCCGGCAGGCGCAGAGCCAAACGCAGGAACAAGTCGTGCAACTCGCCGTGAGCCAGGCCGTGACCGCGGCTCAGGCGGTCGCGCCACCTGCGGATTCCTCGGCAGATGGCGCGGTGCGCATCACTTACATCCCGGAGTCGGTGAAGGCGCAGGTCCGCGAGGAATTGAAGCAGGACGCGCTCGCCCACGCGAGTGACGACAAGATTGCCAAGGTCGCCGGAAACCTCCCCGAGTGGGCACAACGCTTCCGATTCTTCGGCGACATCCGCGTGCGCGCCGAGGGCGA
>JANPIS010000144.1:0-12815 GCA_031425095.1 Chthoniobacteraceae bacterium | reverse complement strand
ATCGAGCGGAAGCTGTATTGCCGCGAACTCATCGCCCGCTTCGGCCACGCGCTCGCACTGAATTGGAACATCGGCGAGGAGAACACGCAGAGCAGCGATGAGGTGCGCGACATGGTGAAATTCCTCCACGATACCGATCCCTATCAGCATCACATCGTCCTCCATACCTTCCCGCCTGAGCAAGAGAAGGTCTATCGGCCGCTCATCGGCAACAAGTCATTGCTCACCGGTGTTTCGTTGCAGACAGGCTGGAAGCAGTCGCACCAGCGCACGCTCCAGTGGCTGCGCGAGTCCGACGCCGCAGGCCGCCCGTGGGTGGTCGCCCACGACGAGCAGAATCCCGCCGGTCTCGGAGTGCCGCCCGACCCTGGCTACAAGGGCCACGACGGCATTGCGGTCGATACCAACCCCAAGGGACCAGCCGGCGAAGGTTTCACCGCGTCGAAGCCCTACACCATGCACGATGTCCGCAAGCTCTGCCTCTGGGGCAATCTCATGGCCGGAGGCGCGGGCGTGGAATACTACTTCGGCTACAAGCTGCCGGAGAACGATCTCGTCTGCGAAGACTTCCGCAGCCGCAACAAATCCTGGGATTACTGCCGCATCGCGCTGAACTTTTTCCGCGATGAAAAAATCCCGTTCGCCGAAATGACCAGCGCCAACGCACTCATCGGCGATTCGAAGGACGACAACTCGAAGTTCTGCTTCGCACAATCAGGCGAACTTTACCTCGTATATCTCCCAGATGGAGGCGAAACACAGATCGACCTCACCCAAGCTACCGGCAAGTTCAGTCTGCATTGGTTCAATCCCCGTGAAGGTGGCCCGTTGCAAGGTTTCGGCACCGCTCTCCCCGGAGCCTCCAAACCCACTATCAACGCACCCGACAACAAGGACTGGCTTGCGGTTTTGCGCAAGCTATGAGGAGACGATTGCGCCCCCTTGCTCCGGATCAGGAATGAATTGCCGTGAGAGTGAACTATTCGCTCCTATGGATCGGATGCGTTTGGGCGATTGCCTTCGTGGCACATGCCCAAACTAAAGGAGGCACCGTTGCCGCTTCCAATACAACTTCGGTTAAAGACGGATGGGTCGTAGTCACTCCGTCCGAGTTCCAAGGCGCGATCAACAATCCTCTCAAAGGCTTTCGCGACTACAAGAAGGGTGGCTACGGGCTTTTGGAGCGCTGCTACATCAAGTGGAATGACATTGAGGTCAGTGCCAATGACTCTGTGGAGCGCGTCATTGCCCACACGAACAAGATCACCAGCACCAAGGGCAAGCGCTTCGAGGAACTGAACGTCAAGCTCGTGCCGCGTGTTTATCTCGACTGGAATGGTGAGGCGGGTTCGGGAAAAGATGCGCAGCAACATTGGCCCGTTGACTTGCATACCTTTGACTACGACAGCCCCGCATTTCAGGTGAGGCTCAAGGCGCTCGTGGAGAAGCTGGGGCAGGCATGGGACAATGATCCGCGCATTTTCGCCGTTCAGATGGGCCTCATCGGCCACTTTGGCGAGCATCACAATCCCGCACCGACCGCAGACCAGCGCCGCCTGCTCGTCGACGCATTTCAAAAGGCTTTTAGGAACAAACCTGTGCTGGTCCGGCATACCGACTCTGAGTTCATGGAGGCCGGATTCGGCATTTACTACGACACCTTCGCCTTCATTGATCGCGAGCCTCAAGCGGAGGCCCGGCAGCAGTTCCCATGGCAGGCTACTCACGTGCATCCCAACATCTGGAAACTTGCTCCCATTGAGGGCGAGGTGGAATACAACTGGCAGAAGGAGCGCGATAGCGCGAAGCCAAAGGAGACCTTCGGACGCACCCCAGACGAAACGATGAAGGAGCCAGCCTACCGTCGCTACATGATCGACAAAATCCGCCGCTATCACGCGAGTTACCTCGGCTGGATCGACAACTACGACGAGGGCGACAAAGACGTGCTCGCAGGTGCCGCGGAGCTACAAAAGGCCTTCGGGTATCGCTTTGTTCTCGATTCGGTCAGCTATCCGCTCAAGGCTGAGCCTGCGGGTGAACTAACGGTGAAGATGGCTGTTCGAAACACCGGCAGTGCCCCCTTTTATCTCGACTGGCCCGTGGCGGTCGGGCTGCTTGATCCAGAGACGAAAAAGCCTCTGTGGTCGGCTCCGCTCAGGCATGTGGACATTCGGAAGTGGCTGCCTGGCGAAGACTGGGACAGCAAGACCTTCGCTTACCGTCGAGCCGCAAAACAAAACGTCAGCACGGGCACAGCCACGATGCCCAGCGGCATGAAAGCTGGCCACTACATCCTCGCGCTCGCCATTCTCGACCGCCAGGGCGGCATGGTGCCTAGCGCCCGCTTTGCCACCGAGAATTACTTTCGCGGAGGCTGGCATCCCTTCGGATTCATCGGCATCGGCAAGGCTCCGCAAAATGTCGCGCTAACCAACATCCCTTTCGACAGTCCCGCTTTCGACGACAGCCTGAGCTACACGGTTCCTGAGAAGCTCCTGGCTGTAAAGATGCCGCCCGTCCCTGAAGTGAAAGCCGTTCAGCCGTGGACCCCAGATCCGAAACAGGAACTCATCAACCCATGGCGCTACTGGACTCTCGCTGCAGATGGCGATGCGCTGGAAATGAAAATGCGCAGTGACGGTCCCGTGGAAGGCCCCTCTGGCCGCCGCGTCATCCGTGTCACAGGTGACTTCGGCAAAGACTCACGCATCGAGCACACTATTGGAAAGGACTACAAGCTCGGCCGCAGCCGTTACCGCTTCGCCTTCCGCGTGCGTGGCACTCCCAGTCAGACCGTTGATTTCGAGCTGGCCGACGGCTGGCGCGGCGTGTTCAAAGAGTCCGAGATTCCGCTGACTGATGAGTGGCAGGAACACGTCGTCGAGTTCCAGGTGAAATCCTTCTTCAAGGAAGAAACCACGCTGCGCTTCCGCCTACCTCGAGATATCAATGGAACCTTCGACCTTGCCGATACCCGGCTCAAAAGGGCGGAGTAATTGCCTGTTCTTGATCCTCAGCGAAACGCACGTTGCCTCTCTGCTCCGCCCTCCTGTTGGCGCCAGTAGCTACCTTGGATCAGGGTGGTATCGAAGGCAAAGAATGCGAGTCTCGGCTCCTTTGATGAGCCGCTCGATCAACGCCGGGAACATTCGCACCAGTCCAAACAACAGCCGGGCTAACCCCCCATGAAATCAACCAGCAAAATTACACTCTACCGAAGTAGAGCGCTCGTCCTCGCGCTGTCCTTGGCACTGGCGCTCGGCGGATTCGGAAGCACGGCATTCGGCGAGACTGTCGGTGTGTTCTATAACTCCGCCATTCCGCAGCACGTCTTCGCCGCTGGCGACATTCGAGCCGCATTGGAGGCCCGAAAGATGACCGTCGAGGTCAAAGAACTCTCCGCGCTGAGCGGCAACGTAACTGGAAAGAAGATTGTGATTGCACTTGCCTCCGAGCCACGAGCCAGCGCCCTGTTCGAATCTCAGGGCGTTGCCGCAGTGGAGAATCTAGGTGATCAAGCCTACGCCATGCGCACGACCACCACCCCGGCGATGAGCTACTGGGTGCCGGGTGGCGATGCCAACGGTGCGATGTATGGAGCCCTGCAGATCGCCAAGAACATCACGTTCTAAGGCATGACCGAGCATTGCCAGGAGGACGATGCACCGCATCTCAGGAATCGCGGCATCAAGTTCAACTTTCCACTCGATCAAGAGGCACCGACTTACTTCAACGACTCGCGCGGCACCGCTAATCAATTGGCCATTCGCCACGCATGGGACATCGATTTCTGGAAGACTTGGTTCGATGAAATGGCTCGGCATCGTTACAACGTGCTCTCGCTCTGGAACCCGCATCCCTTCACGTCGATAGTGAACATGGAGGACGAGTATCCCGGCATCGCCCCTAAGGGCGTCACTGGTTTTGACAAAAAGGGCGGCATTGTGGCGATCAATGATTGGAGCATCGACAAGAAAAGCGCCTTCTGGAAAGAGGTGATGAAATACGGCAACGATCGTGGCTTTCGGATTTTCGTTTTCTCATGAAACATCTTCCTTTCGACGGCAGAGGACAAACACGGGATCGGAACGGGTCCAGAAAACAAGCAGACGCGGACCTATCTCAGAAAATGCACCCACAAGCTGCTGGAAACCTACCCTCACCTCATCGGAATCGGCGTCACCGTGGGCGAGAACATGGACACTGACGACACGGACCTTAAGGAAGAATGGGCCTGGGACACCTACGGTCGCGGCGTTCATGAATATGCCACCGCCCATCCTGAGCGAAAGATCGGGTTCATTCATCGCCTGCTCCAAAGCAATCTGGAATCCACCGCGCTACGTTTTAAACCGTTGATGGATCTGGCGAACGTCCGCTTTGAGATTTCTCACAAGTATTACAATGCGCACGCTCACGCCGCCTTGAAGCCCATCTTTTGGGCCCGCAAGAAGCTCGAGCCGCATTTGCAAGAGCTCGGCATCACTTCCTGGCTCACCATCCGCAATGACGATTTCTACTATCTCCACTGGGCTGATCCGCAGTTCGTTCGCGATTACGTGAATCATTTCCCCACCG
Organism: Chthoniobacteraceae bacterium; assembly: GCA_031425095.1. GTDB lineage: Bacteria > Verrucomicrobiota > Verrucomicrobiia > Chthoniobacterales > Chthoniobacteraceae > JANNXQ01. The sequence continues at coordinate 8,234 of JANPIS010000144.1, read as the reverse complement.
TGAGCAAGCACGTCGATGGTTTCTACATCGGCCCGGATGGCTGGGTGTTCTCACGCGTCTTCACCAGTAAAGACCCAGCTTTCGAATCCAGCAGGGCGCTCGATATTCAGAAGACCTAATACATGCAAAAGATCTGGGGCCGCATGGCCTACAATCCGAACGTGGCGGATGATTTGCTCAAGAACCATCTCGTTAGGCGCTATCCCGAGGCTGCGGTGAACGATCTGTTCGAAGCCTGGAGCAAGGCTGCACGGGCTGTCAGGCTCGTCAACGAACAGGTCACTGGAGAATGGAGCCTCGACTTCCACTGGTGGCCGGAACGCTGGACCAGCAAGGACGCCGGTTACCTCACTATTAATGATCTGCGAGAAACCGAACCGATGCATGGCTCGCACTTGGCTGATGTGAAAGACACCGCAAAGGGCGAGCTCGATGGCAAACGATCCGCCCTCGCCAATGCCGACGAAATCGAGCAGTTGGCGAACGAAGCCCGGAAGCTGCTCGCTACCCTGAAGCCTGAATCGAATCACGGACTGTCCTTGAACTTGAAGGACCTCGAAGCGATGGCCAACCTTTCCCTTTTTGGTGCTTCCAAGATTCGCGCAGCCGTGCTGCTGGAGCAGAATAAACTCCCCGAAGCTCGCGAGGTCATGCTGACTGCCTTCGGCCACTGGACGTAGTATGCGGACATCATGGATGCATACGACGTCGGCGCCGACATGCAGCGGAGTCACCACTTCAAAAGCTGGCACCAATTCGACGCCGAGATCCTGCGCGAACTCGCCGATCTCGGTGGACCCGTGACCGTCGATGCCGCCAATCCCCATCCGTGGGTGAGAATCGTCTCACCGATTGACCAGTCGGAACTGAGCGGACCCGCCGATGTGGCTGTGCATATCAATGCTTCAGCCGGTGACAAAATGGTGACCAAGGTAGAGCTGAGGAGCGGCGGCGAACTGATCGAATCGAGCACCGCGCCGATCTTCACCCACACCCTCAAAGGGCTGAAAGCAGGCGACTACGCCCTCGCGGCGCGTCTCCTTGATCCGGAGGGTGCCACGAAGGAGCAGGCCGTATCCGTTACCGTGTTTGATTCCAGAACGAAGGACAGCCTTCCATAGAAATAGGAGTTCACGTTTGCCGATGAAACCGCATCCGATAATGGTAAAACCTCCTGGGGCGTGCAGCGTTTTGACGGAGTATTCGCGGCGAAGGACCAGGCCTTGTTCGTCAATAAAAAGGGCGATGAAGGCGTGTTCCGCACCGGAGTGATCGATATTTCCCGAGGCCCCGTGGATCTCATCCTGGACGCTTCGTCGCTCGGGGGCGTGGACGACCGAGATTACGTCAGGCTCTACAAAATTGTGGACGGCGGAGCGGAATCCATCGTCGATGGAATCAAGGGCAAGCTCAGCGAAGTGACCACCATCAAAGGCACCGCCGAAGGCAAGCGCCTCACGTTGGTGATCCGCGCAAAAGTATCCAGTGACGACGAGATTTACCGCATCGACAACCTCAAGGTCACCTACCGCTGATTGAAAATGAAGATTCTCCTGATCCATCCGGCTCTGATTCTCGCCTTGCTTGCTTTGGCGTTCATTCACCCGGCGGCCGCCGCAGTGAGTTTCCAGCCCGCCGACTCGGCTCCCTTGAAGTTTGCGGCTGCCGAAATTGAGCGTGCAACGGAGAATGCCAATCAGCCCTTACCTGATGTGGCCATCAGCGTGGCGGCAGGCGCGGCGCAGAGCTACCGCATCGAGCGCGAACGTGCGAAGGTGCGCGTCATCGGTGGCGATGCGGCTGGCGCGATGTATGGCGGGGTGGACGTCGCCGAGGCGATTCGCACGGGCACGCTCGATTCCCTGAAGGACTCCAATAACAAACCGCACATCGAGCGGCGCGGTATCAAGTTCAACATCCCGCTCGATCTCCGCACGCCGAGCTATTCGGACAACAGCACCTCGGCGCAGGCGAACATTCCCGAGATGTGGAGCCTGGAGTTCTGGCATGAGTTCATCGACCGGATGGCGCGGGATCGCTTCAACGTGCTCACGCTTTGGAATCTGCATCCGTTGCCCTCAATCGTTAAGGTGCCGGAGTATCCCAAGATCGCGCTGGACGATGTGTGGCGCACCACGGCGGACCTAGTGAAGCCATTCGATTCTTTCTCCACTCGCGGCACCGGCATGGTGAGGCCGTGGATGCTGGAGAGCCACGAGGTCGTGAAACCCCTCACCATCGACGAAAAGATCGCGTTCTGGCGTGCGGTGATGGACCACGCGCATAATCGCGGCATCGAGGTGTATTGGTTCACGTGGAACGTCTTCACCAACGGCACCGGCGGTCAATACGACATCACTGACGATCTTTACAACGCCACTACGCGCGACTACTTCCGAAAGAGTGTTCGCGAGACCGTGCTCACCTATCCGCGTCTCGCCGGCATCGGCATCACCTCAGGCGAGAACATGGACCATAAGGATGGCTCCAAGGGCAAGGAAGAATGGCTTTGGGCGACCTATGGCGAGGGCATCAGTGATGCATTGAAAATGCAACCCGCACGCAAGTTCCGACTCATTCACCGGCTTCACGAAACCGGACTGAGTCCCATCTTGAAGCAATGGAAAGACTATCCTGGTCCCTTCGAGTTCAGCTACAAATCCGCCGTGGCGCACATGTAAGCGTCCTGGGCACCGACCTTCATCAAGAGCGTGCTGCCCGAGATCACGCGCGAACACCGCACATGGCTGACCGTGCGCAGCGATGACCTCTACAGCTTTCGCTGGGGTGATCCGGAGTTTGCCCGCGACTTCATCAAGAACATGCCCGGACCCGACAAACTCGCGGGCTATTACATGGGTCCGGACGGTTACATTTGGGGTCGCGATTTCCTGAGCCGCGACGCGGTGGGTGAGAACGGTCGCCGTCAGTTGGTCTGGGATCGGCAGTGGTTCAGCTTCAACCTCTCGGGCCGCTTGAGTTACGATCCATCGCTGTCCGATGCGCATTTTCAGCGACTGCTCGGCGCGCGGCATCCTTCGGTCTCCAGTGGAAAACTCTTTGCCGCATCGCAAGCTTCCTCGCGCATCATCCCGCAGGTGACTCGCTACAACTGGGGCGCGATCGACGTGCATTGGTATCCCGAGGCAAACCTCAGTCACCCGGCTCAATGGAAGGGCTTTTACATCGTGCGGCATTTCATGGAAGGCAAGACGATGCTCGGCGAAGACGTCCTCAGCATCTCGGAGTGGCTCGAAAAACTGCGCGACAAAAAAGCCATCGCCGCACAGACGCCTCCGGAAGTCGCCGCCGCGCTCGAACGCGATGCAGATACGACGTTGAAGCTCCTCACCGAACTCCGCCAGCAAGCCGCCGCAGCCGACAAGGAACTGACGCTGACACTCGGCGACCACGAGGCGCAGGCACTGCTTTGCCAATATTACGCCGCGAAGATTCGCGGTGCGATTGACCTCGCGGAGTTCAACGCCAGCGCCGATGCGCAGCACAGGCGTCGGCGATGCAGAACCTGGAAAAGGCGCTCGCCCACTGGAAACAATACGCCGCGCTCTACGACCGCCAATACACGCCCCAACTGCTCAACCGCGTCGGTTGCGCCGACATCCCCGCGCTCACGGCGAAGGCGGCGGCAGACCTTGAAATCGTCCGTAACTGGAAGCCCGGTACGCCGGCCCTGCCACCCAAGGGGAAGAAATGAATGCACCGAGCCAATCACATGAACCTGCATCGGTTTCAAAACTCGAATTGCTCATGCAATGATTTTCGGTCGCGTGAAACCCATCCCGCCCCCTCCCGACTTTTTGACCTCGCGCTCCCCGTCCCGGTGGTGATTATCCAGCCAGTGAGTGTCCGGGACAAGGCGCCAGTGCCCTCCGCCAAATACTGGCGGTCGCGTGCATTTTGTGAATCAGAGAATGGGGTGAGTAGGCGCTCGCCTCGAATTCTAACTGCTGAGGCAAAGAGTGCGCGGAGGGAAGGCTGGGGGTGTCAGGTTTGTGGTCGCGCCGTTTCTTTCCGCCCCGCTGTGTCTCAGTGGCCCAAGTCTGCGCGCGGTGCGGGCTAAGCAGCGCTTCATTTTAGGATCACCTACCGCAGTCCCATGAACCTCCGTGCTGTCGTTTTCGCGCTCTCTTTATGCCTTCCCCTCCTCGCCAGCCGGGCGGCCGATCTCTTCGCCCGTGAGAATCTCATCGCCTGGTGCATCGTGCCGTTTGACGCGAAGAAGCGCGGGCCCGAGGAGCGGGCGGCGATGCTGGAGCAACTGGGGTTCAAACATTTTGCCTACGACTACCGCGCGGAGCATGTGCCGACCTGGGACGACGAACTTGTCGCACTGAAACGGCATGGCGTGGGGCTGAGTGCATGGTGGTTTCCGACGAAGCTGAACGCTGAGGCGAAAAGAACGCTCGAGCTTTTCCAGCGGCATGGTGTGAAACCGCAGCTCTGGGTGAGTGGCGGCGGTGGCGAGCCGAAGAGAACTCCGGCAGAACAGACGACGCTCGTCGAGAGTGAGGCAAAGCGCATCGGCGAGATCGCACAGGCTGCTGCTCCGCTCGGGTTGACGGTCGCGCTGTACAATCACGACGGATGGTTTGGCGAACCGGAGAATCAGCTTGCGATCGTCGAGCGCTTGCAGTGCGACGGGGTCACGAATGTCGGCCTCGTGTACAACCTCCACCATGGGCACGAGCACCTCGATCGCTTCCCGGATTTGCTCGCGAAGATGAAGCCGCATCTGCTCGCGCTGAATCTCAACGGCATGACGGGCGGCGGAGACAAGGCGGGAAAGAAGATCATGGTGCTCGGGACGGGCGACCTCGATTTGCAACTGCTGCGGACGATCCGTGATTCGGGCTGGCACGGGCTCGTTGGCATCCTGAATCACACAGGCGAAGATGCGGAGGTGCGGCTGCGGCAGAATCTGGAGGGGCTGGAGAAACTGCGGCAGGAACTCGGGGCGAAAGATGCCGACGCCTTTTTCACCATCCCTGCGGCGAAGCCTGAGGACCTCACGGCGGCGAACGGCTGGCCGCAGTTGGAAGACTTTCGCACCTGGACGAGATCACTCGGCGGGCCGACTTCGAATCGCTTCTCCGCGCTCAAGCAGATCAACAAGAGCAACGTGGCGCGGCTCGCCGTGGCGTGGACGTATCGTTCCGGTGACGGCAAGGCCAACGTGCAGTGCAATCCCATCGTCGTCGGTGACACGATGTATCTGCCCACTGCCGGGAAGAAGATTGCCGCGCTTGATGCGGCGACGGGAAACGAGCGGTGGAAGTTTGATCCGCGCAATGACGGGAAGCGGCTTCAGGATGCGCCGGCGTGGCGCGGACTGCTCCACTGGCCTGGCGACGCAGAGAATCCCGCTCGCATCCTTTTCGCCTGCGGCGATTGGATTCACGCGATCGATCCGGTGACCGGGCAGCCGTTGGTGCGTTTCGGAGAAAAGGGACGGACGGCGCTGCCCACGGGTGGCACCGCCGTCGGCGCGATCTTTCGGCACGTGCTCGTGGTGCCGGGGTATCTCGGCGACGTCTTCGGCTACGATGTGCGCGATGGGCGGCTGCTCTGGACTTTCAAGACGAAGCCAGACCCCGGCCAGCCCGGCGCGGAGACGTGGAGCCGCATCGAAGACGGTGCGAACTGCTGGGGTGGCATGGCGCTCGATGAATCGCGCGGCATCGCTTTCGTCGCGACCGGTTCGCCAAAGCCGAACTTTTTCGGCATGACGCATTTGGGCGACAATCTCTTCTCAAACTGTGTGCTCGCGCTCGACGCGCTCACCGGGAGGCGGCTCTGGCATTTTCAGGAAGTCCGCCACGACATCTGGGACTGGGACATCCCCGCGCCGCCGAACCTCGTGACCGTCGAGCGCCACGGGCGCAAAGTGGACGCCGTCGCGCAGGTCACGAAGCTCGGCAATACGCTGCTGCTCGATCGCGTGACCGGGCAGCCGCTTTACGACTTCCCGCTGAAGCGCGTGGAGACGCACGGCCTGCCCGGCGATGTCACTTCGCCCTACCAGCCAGCGGTGGAACTTCCGCAGCCGTTCGTGCGGCAGGGCTTTAGCATGGAGGATGTAACGCAGCGCACGCCCGAGGCCACAGCGACCGTGCTGCCGATCGTCCAGCGGGGAAATCTCGGGCCGTATCCGAGCTTTGACGAAGCGAAGCCGACAGTCATGTTTCACATCCACGGCGGTGCGGAGTGGACGGGTGCGGCGGCCGATCCGCGGAGCGGAAAGCTCTACGTGAGCGCGAACGAGATCCCGTGGTTCATGACGTGTTTCCGCGACGACGATCCCGCGCCGCTCGTGCCGCCGACGGCCGGAGAACAAGTGTACATGACCATCTGCTTCGCCTGCCACGGGCCGGATCGGAAAGGCATCGGCCACGCGCCGCCGCTGCGCGGACTGCGCCATCGGCTGGGCGACGCCGAGATCCGCGCGCAGCTCAAGAACGGCAAAGGCTCGATGCCGCCGATGCCGCAGCTTACCGAGGAGCAGATCGCGCCACTGCTCGATTTCCTCCTCTGCCGTGATCGGCCGCTCACTGCAAAAAAATCTGTCGAGCCCGCGTGGACCTTCGGCGGCTGGAGCCGCCTCGTGGATCACGAGGGCTACCCCGGCTGCACGCCGCCGTGGGGCACGCTCACGTGCATCGACCTGAACACGGGGCGCATCGCGTGGCAGAAACCGCTCGGCGAATACGACGAACTCACGGCGAAAGGCGTGCCGAAGACCGGTCAGGAAAACTTCGGCGGCGCCACCGTCACCGCGGGCGGACTCGTCTTTGTAAGCGGGACCCGCGACCGAAAGATCCGCGCCTTCGACGCTGACACCGGTGCCGAGCTCTGGAGCCACACGCTCGCCCTCCACGGCACCGCACCACCCACGAGCTACGAAGTCGCCGGTCGCCAATTCATCGTCCTCCCCGCCACGGGCTCCGGAAAACTCGGTGGCCCCGCAGGCGACGAGTGGGTGGCCTTTGCGCTGCCGCAGTAAACCGGCTCCAAAAAGAAAAACCCCGCTGGGTTGCAGCGGGGCCTTTCAAAAACCTGACTGGCGCAACGAACTACTCGCCGTCGTTGCCGATCGCCTCGACCGGGCAGCCTTCCATGGCTTCCTTCGAGAGGCGCTCCTCCTCCTCGTTCTCGGGCTGCTTGAAGACGTAGCTATGGCCGCCGTCGTCGTTGCGTTTGAAATTTGCGGGAGCAGTCTCGCGGCAGAGATCGCAATCGATGCACTGGTCGTCCACGTAGAATTTTCCAGTGATGTTTTCAGGATACTTGTTAGCAGCGTCGGCCATGAGGTTGGGATTGGAGCGCGCAAAAATAGGGGGCAATCCCGCCGTGGCAATGATGTTTTTGCCACCGCCTTCCTAGAGGTACCCCGCCGTATGCAGGCGCCGCGTGAGGTCGCCTTGGCGGGTGAGCAGGTTGGCGTAGAGGTCTTTGTGGTCGGCGTTGGGCTTGGCGCGGGTACTTTCGTCGAGCTTTACGATCCGCGCGCAGAGCTCGCGGAAGGTGGCTTGTTTGCCTTCGGCGATGAGGCATGCGTAGCCGGATTGGATCGCGGCGCCAAGCGCGGCGCCCTCGGCGGATTCGAGGCAGATCGTGGGGACGCCGAAGATATCCGCGGCGATCTGGCGCCAGATGGCGCTCTTGCTGCCGCCGCCGGTGAGGCGGATTTCCGTGGGCTGGATGCCGAGTTCGCGGAAGCGATTGAGCCCGTAGGCGAGACCGAGCGTGACCCCTTCCATCGTGGCGCGCGCGACGTGCGACGGCGTCATCGTCTCGGTGGTGAGACCGTGGAGGATGCCCGTCCCGGCTGGGAGATTTGGGGTCCGCTCGCCATTCATGTAGGGGAGGAAAAGCAGGCCGTCGGCTCCGGCGGGGCTGGATTGGACGTTGTTCTCGAGCTGATCGTGCGACCAGCCGAACATCTTGCGCACGGCCTCGGTGGCGACGGTCACATTCATCGTGCAGACCAGCGGGAGCCAGCGGTCCGTGCTGTCGCAGAAGGCGGCGACAACACACAGCGGAACGATGACCGGCTTGTCGGCAAAGGCATAGACGGTGCCGCTCGTGCCGAGGCTCACGGTGACGACGCCGAGCTGCACATTCCCGGTGCCGATCGCGCCCATCATGTTGTCGCCGCCGCCAGCGCTGACCACGGGACTTTTCGCGAGGCCCCACTCTTCGCGGAGGCTGTCGCG
>JANPIS010000143.1:0-14567 GCA_031425095.1 Chthoniobacteraceae bacterium | reverse complement strand
CACTGCTCGACTCGCCGCAAAAGAGCCGCCGCGAGTTGCTGCACAAGACGTATGCAGAAGGACGCATCCGGACGGAGACCGAGGCGGTGCTCACGGTTCCGCGCTCGGCCGTGTTGTCTCCGGGAGGCGTGGCCTCGGTGTATGTCGAAAAGGCGAACGGCTACGAGCCGCGCACCGTGACGCTCGGACGTGTGGGCGATGAGCTCTGGGAAGTGGTCGCAGGGCTCAGTGAAGGCGAGCGCGTCGTGACCACGGGCAACCTGCTCATCGATGCGCAGGCGCAGCTCGATCACGGCACGTCCACGCCGCAATCCGTTCCGCCGTTCAGCGAGGAGCAACGCACGGCCAGCCGCGCGCTCTTCGAGAAGCTCGCTGCCCTGAGCTCGGCACTCGCCTCGGATGACCTCGCCGCTTTCAACGCTGCGGTCGAAGCCGCTCGCACGTCGGTGCAGGCAGCGGTGACGCAACTCGGTGAGCGCGGTCGCAAGCTCGGGACCGCCGCACCGCTCGCGAACGCGGCCGATCTCCACGTCGCGCGCCGCAGCTTTTATCCCGTGAGCACAGCCGCCACGGAACTCGCGATGCAGATGCGCCGCCAGGATCCCACCTTTGCCGACGTGAAGATCTACGCGTGTCCGATGGCCAAGTCCGCAGTGCCGACGGCGGAGACAGCCGAGGGCCGCTGGATCCAGCTCGCCGGGCCGCTGCGCAATCCGTACTTCGGCGCTGAAATGCTCGGCTGCGGCGAGGAGGTGCAGCCGTGATCGCGGGTCTCATCGCGTGGGCGCTGCGCAATCGTTTCCTCGTCGCCTGCGCCACGCTCCTGATCATCGCGCTGGGGATCTTTGAGATCCGCCGCACGCCGGTGGACGCCATCCCGGATCTGAGTGAAAACCAGGTCATCGTCTTCGCCGACTGGCCCGGGCGTTCCCCGCAGGAAGTGGAGGATCAGATCACCTACCCGCTCTCCGTGAATCTTCAGGGGCTGGCGGGCGTGAAGACAGTCCGCGCGAACTCCATGTTCGGTTTCTCGCTGCTCACGATCATTTTCGACGACAAGATCGACAACTACTTCGCCCGCACGCGCGTGCTGGAGCGGCTGAACTACCTCGGCGATCTCGTGCCCGCCGGCGTGGTCCCGAAGCTCGGGCCGGACGCGACTGGCCTCGGCTGGGTGTACCAGTACTACCTCGACGTCGATCCCGCGCACGCGGGCGATGGCTACGATCTCGGGCAGCTCCGCGCGCTGCAGGATTGGTTCGTGCGCTATCAACTCAACGCTGTCTCCGGCGTCGCGGAAGTGGCGAGCATCGGCGGGTTCGTGCGGCAGTACCAGATCGAGGTCTCCTCGGCGCGGATGCGCGGAGTCGGGGTCTCGCTCGACGAAGTGATGACGGCTGTCTCGCAGAGTAACCTCAACGTCGGCGGAAAAGTGATCGAGGAGAATGGGATGGAGTTCGTCGTGCGTGGACTCGGCCTCATCACCTCCACCGGCGATCTGGAGAAGATCGTCCTCACCGAACGCGAAGGCACGCCGATCTACCTGCGCGATGTGGCGACCGTGCAGATCGGGGGCGACTTCCGACGCGGCACCCTCGACGTGAATGGCCGCGAAGTCGTGGGCGGCATCGTCGTCATGCGCACGGGCGAAAACGCCGCGGCCGTGATCGCCGCCGTGAAGGCCCGCATCGCGCAAATCACACCGAGCCTGCCACCGGGCGTGAGCATCCGGCCTTTCTACGATCGCAGCGAACTCATCGACCGCACCATCGCCACGCTGAAGCACGCGCTCATCGAAGAGGTCATCCTCGTCACGCTCGCGCACATCATCTTCCTCTTCCACTTCCGCAGCATCCTCATCGTCACTTTCCCGCTGCCGGTCTCGATCCTGATTTCGTTTATCCTCATGCGGCAGTTTGGCATCTCGTCGAACGTCATGTCGCTCGCCGGCATCGCCATTGCCATCGGCGTGCTCGTGGATGCGGCAATCGTGATGACGGAGAATGTGATCCGGCACTGCGAGGACGCGGAGAAAGCCAAGGGCGCGCGCCTTTCCCCCGCAGAGACACTCGACGTCACGCTCGCCGCATCGACGCAGGTCGGCCGCCCGATCTTCTTCGCCATGGCGATCATCATCCTCGCCTTCGTGCCCGTGTTCGCGCTGACCGGGCAGGAGGGGAAACTCTTTCACCCGCTCGCCTTCACCAAGACCTTCGCCATGATCGGCTCGACGCTGCTCGCGGTGACGATCGTGCCCGTGCTGTGCAGCCTGCTCGTGCGCGGACCGTTTCATCGCGAGCAGGACAATATCGTGATGCGCCTGCTGCTGCGCCTCTACGACCCGGTGCTGGACTGGGCGCTGCGTCATCGCAAGACGGTGCTCGCCGCCGCCGCCGCTCTGCTCGCGGGCGCGGGCTTCCTCACCACACGCATGGGCTCGGAGTTCATGCCACCGCTGAATGAAGGCTCGCTGCTCTTCATGCCGGTGCTGCTCCCACAGACTTCGCTCACCGAGGTCAAGCGCATCATGGCCTGGCAGGACACGGTGATCGCGCAGACGCCGGAAGTCACTTCGGTCGCCGGGAAACTCGGGCGCGCCGAATCAGCCACCGACCCCGCGCCCGTCGAGATGATCGAGACGACGATCATGCTCAAACCCGAAGCCGAATGGCGCGCAGGCATGACGAAGGACAAGCTCATCGCCGAACTTTCGGAGAAGCTGACGCAAGTGCCCGGTTACGTTCCTGGATTTCTGCAGCCGATCGAAAATCGCATCCTGATGCTCTCGACCGGCATCCGCGCGCAGGTCGGGATCAAGATCCTCGGCAGCGATCTCGACAAGCTGCAGGCGAAAGCCTTCGAGGTGGAGAAAGTGGTGCGCGAGATCCCCGGGGCCGTCGGCGTCGCGCCGTCTCGTGTGCAGGGCAAACCGTATCTCGAATTTCAGGTCGATCGTGAAGCGGCCGCCCGCTTCGGCCTGCGCGCACAACAAATTCTCGAGGCGGTGGAAGCCGGCATCGGGGGGCGCAACGTGACGACCACCATCGAAGGTCGGCAGCGTTTCCCGATCCAGGTGCGCGTGCAGCGGGACGAGCGCGACGACATCGAGCAACTCGGCAACATTCTCGTCTCCACGCCACGCGGCCAGCACATCCCGCTCGGGCAACTCGTCACGATCCGCCGCGCCACCGGACCGAGTGAGATCGCGAGCGAAAACGGACGCCTGCGCGTCTTCGTGCAGGCGAATGTGCAGGGCCGCGACCTCGGCGGTTTCGTCGAAGACGCACGCCAGCGCATCACCGATCGAGTGAAGCTCGACGACGGCATGACGATCGAGTGGAGCGGCCAATACGAGCACCAGCTCCGCGCGCGGCGCACGCTGCAGATCATCGTCCCATCAGTGCTCGTGATCATTTTCCTCCTGCTCTTCATCATCTACCGCGACGCGGCGGAAGCGGCGCACGTGATCCTCGCCGTGCCCTTCGCGCTTACCGGCGGCGTTTTCCTCCAATGGCTGCTGGGCTATCACTTCAGTGTCGCCGTGTGGGTCGGCTACATCGCGCTCTTCGGCACCGCGATCCAGACCGGCGTGGTGATGGTCGTGTATCTGGAGGAAGCGGTGGAGCGGGCGATGCAAAGGATGAAGGATGAAGGCGGAAGGATGAAGAGGAGTGGTGAGGGTCAGGACGACGCTGTGCGCGGCGCCGATTCACCCTTCCGCCTTCAGCCTTCCGACCTGATCGCTGCGATCAAGGATGGCGCGCGGCTCCGGCTGCGCCCGAAGATCATGACCGTGGCGACGATCGTGGCGAGTCTGCTGCCGATCATGTGGAGCACGCGCACCGGCGCCGAAGTCATGAAGCCCCTCGCGACGCCCGTCATCGGCGGAATGGTGAGCAGCCTCCTGCACATCCTCATCGTCACCCCGGTAATCTTTGCCTGGCTGCGCGAGCGGAGGATGAAGGCCGGCGGCTGAACCGATGCTCCGCTCACTTCATCCTTCATCCTTCATCCTTCATCCTTCAGTCTCCCCCGGTGCCCTTCACCGCTTCCGAAGCTCTCGATCTCCTCCGCTCCGCCCGCGCACACGACCGCTTCGCGCACGGCTATCTGATTACCGGCCCGATCGGCTGCGGCAAACGCCAACTCGCCGGCGATCTCTGCGCGTTGCTCACGGGAACTCAGGATGATCCGTGGCGACATCCGGACGTGCATGCGATCGAGCCCGAATCGAAGTCGCGCCGCATCCGCATCGAGCAGATCCGCGCGCTCGAGCACGAACTCCAGATGCGCTCGCTGCTCGGCGGGGTGAAGGTCGGCGTGATCTTCGATGCCGACCGCCTCGTGGAAGCCGCCGCGAACGCCTTCCTCAAGACGCTCGAAGAGCCACCCGCCAGTTCGCACCTGCTCCTCGTCAGTTCACAGCCCGACCAGCTTCTCGAGACCATCCTCAGTCGGTGCATCGAGATCCCTTTGCGGCCGGTCGAGCGCCGCGAACCGACGCCGCTGCAACGCGAATGGCTCGAGTCGCTCGCGGCTTTTGCCAAAGTCGAACAGCCGGAGCTCCCGCATATCTTCGGACTCGTCCGAACCCTGGAGGGATTGCTCGCCCGCGCGAAGGAGGCCGTGGGCGAAAGCTCGGCCGCGGATCTCAAGCGCGAGGAGCAAGTCTATAAGCAAGTCGGCGACACGCGCGGACTCGACGAGCGGGAGGAATACTACAAGGCGCTGACCGAATCGCGGTATCTGGGTGAGCGCGCTGGATTCATCGAACTCCTCGAGCAGTGGTGGGCAGACGTGCTTCGGCAGCAGCATGGCGGCGAGATCGACTTGCCGGACTTTGCAACCGCGACCGCCGCCCTCGCACAACGCCACAACCCCTCTCAAGTGCTGCGCAAGACTGCCGCGCTGGAAAATCTCCGGGACAGCCTCAACCGCACCGGCGTCGCCGAACCGCTCGCCCTCGAGTGCGGCTTCCTCAAGGCCTTTTCCGAGTGAACAGCGAGCCGCGGTCGGTGACCGCGGCGGCCATCACTTCGCCTCTGGCTTCCGAGCATTCGCTCCGCGAGCCGCACCGGCGCGCTCGCGGAAGACTTCCTTCATTTTCTCTTTCTGCTCCGGCGTGAGCATCGCCTGAATCTCCTGCATTTCCGATTTACGCATCTCCGTGAATTTCTCGCGCTTCGCCTCCTCCGAGAGCGACTTATCTTCGCGCATCGCCTTCAAGGCATCGACGTTCTTTGCATAAACGGCCTTCGCCTTTTCCTGCTGCTCAGGTGTGAGGCTGAGCTTGTCGGTGAGCATCTTCAGCCGCGCTTCGGGGTTGAGCATGGGGCGATTCGCCGCACCACCCTGGCGCGCGGGCTTCTGTCCGGCTGGCTTTTGCTCCTCGGCGCGAAGACCGGCCGGTAGAGCCATCAGGATAGCCGCGGAGAGCTGGAAAAGTGCGTGGCGAGTTTTCATGTCGGTGCGATGAACGCTTAAGCAGGCGTAAAGTTGCGCAAACGAGGGGCGGTTGGCGAAATGAAAAAGGCACGGCGGCGAGCCGTGCCTTTCTCGAAAAGGTGTTGCGGGGCGCAGCTTACTTCGCGGTCTTTTCTTCGATGTACTTCACGACGTCACCGACGGTCAGGAGCTTCTCGGCGTCTTCGTCCGGCACCTCGACGGTGAATTCTTCTTCGAACGCCATGACGAGTTCCACCGTGTCCAGCGAATCGGCGCCGAGATCTTCGATGAAGGACGCTGTGGGAGTAACCTGTTCGGGATTCACGCCGAGTTGTTCGACAATGATGTCCTTCACTTTCTCTTCAATCGATTTTTCTGACATAAAATGGGCGGAGTGGGCGTGGGTTGATTGGGTTGGTTGGAAAGGACTGCTTAGTGACGGTGTCCGGGGTTGGCAACAAATTATTCGCGATTTTTCCCCGCGCCACGAATCGTCGCAATTCAGCACTCGCATTGCCATGACTGTGGGGTTACCAAGCAGAAACGATGAGTGATCTGCCCCAGGAATTTGACCTGAAATTTCTCCCCGACTGGCTGAAAGAAGCCCCGTCGGTGAATCGCTATGCCGATTACGCGGGAGATACGGGCGACCGTGGAGATCGTCGCGGAGGCGGTGGAGGAGATCGCAATGATCGCCGCGGACCACGCAACGATCGCGGTGGCCAGGGGGATCGGCGTGGACCTCGTCCGCCGCAGGGCGATCGGCGCGGACCCCGGCCAGGTGGTGGCCCGGGAGGCCCGCGGCGTGAAGGTGGGGGACCTCGGAGCGGGCCCCGTCGCGATGATCGCCGGGAGGACTCCCGCGGCCCGCGCGAACCGCGCCCGGTGGTCGCGCCGCGTCCGGCAGACGTCCGCGTCGAATTTCTGCCCGAGACCAACGCCGCCGTCGGCATTGCACGGCAAATCAAATCCAGCGGTCGCGCCTTCAGCGTCTTTCACACGGCGAAACTTTTCCTCGAGCGCCCCGAGCGGCACACCGTGCGGCTGACTTCCTCGGATCCGTCGGTGCCACTCTTCCAGATCGGTGACGGTCCGGTGTCGTTTGATCGCTCGGCAGTGGAGCGTGGCGCCTTCCATGTGATGCGGGCGGAGTACTACACGGAGGAGACCGTGCAGGGGGAGCCGATCAAGGGGAACTTCACCAACGTCGCGCGGAGCCGCGCAACCGGCGCATTCCTCGGGCCAACGAATCACCACTCCTACCAGCCTTCGTTGCGCAAACTTTACGAAGAGCGCTTCAGTCGCAGGATGAGTTTCCAGGAGTTCCTCACCCACGAAGTCGAAGTCCTGACCAACGAGCAGGCGGTTGCGGATTGGAAGGAACAGGCGCGCTCCAAGACGACCTACGCGACCTTGAAAGAAACCGAGCCGGTCACCTTTGCGACACTGGCTGAAGTCGAGGAGCACTTCCGCAAGACGTATCTCCCGCAGCTCGTGAAGGGCGGCGTGACTTTGGAGTGCAGCGGACCGTCGAGCCGCACAGGACTGGACCGGCACGTGAGCGCAGCGGTGCGCGATGCGTGGGAAAGGGAACGCCCCTTCCCGCAGCAGCTCGTCAACAATCTGCGGCCCTATCTCGTCGAGGCCGGGCTCCACTTCTTCAAACACCGCAAGCGGATGCTCTTCGTTTGCGCGCACAAGCCCGTCCGCCACACCGCGGGCGAAGTTTTCTCCGACGGCATTGCCAGCATCCTCATTACAATCGACGAATCGCCGCGCCTGAAACGCCCGGCGCTCGCGGCAAAGCTGCTCGGCGATCAACACGACTCGCCCGATCTTGCACCGCGCAAGGCAGCGCTCGCCTCCGATCTGCACTACCTGATCCTCGCCGGGCACGTCATCGAGTTCTCCGATGGCACCATGGAACTTCCGCTCCCGCCGAAGGCTGCGCAAGCCGCGGCGACTGCCGAGCCCGAGCCGGATGAAGCCGCCGAGCGCGAGGCGGAGCCGCCTGTTCGCGAGACCCCGCCCGTGCCTTCGGCCGTGGTGGAATCCGCACCGTCATCCGAGACGTCTGAAGCGATGGCGTCCGCGGGCGATCCGGTCGCGAGCACGACGTTTGAGAAAGTCACTCCTGCTCCGGAGAGCCTGCCCCAGCCCTGACCGGCCTCTTATTGTGGAGTGATCGCCTTGATCACTCGAAGTTCTGGGTAGCGCGGGAAGAAACCTTCGACCGCGTACCTCTGTCCCGTGACCATTTCGCGCGTCGCGATCGCGGCCGTGTATTCCAGCCGCTCACCGGGATTGAGCGTCACGACCGTCGGCTCGTTGTTGATCACCTGATCTTCGGACCAGCGCTCGAGTTCGCGCCCGGCCTGATTCTTCACGAGGACTTCGATCCTCTGGGAGGTCGGAAACTCAAGCTGCACGAGCTTCTTTCCAGCATTCGTGAGCTGCATCGTGACTTCGATGCGGCGCGTGTCCGGAAGCTTTACCGTCGGTGGATTGAACACGAGAGCGAGCCGCAGATCGTTCCACGTCGAATCCGCTTTTTTCTTTCCCCCAAACTTCGGCATCGGGAGGTGTTGCCGCAGCCAGTTCACCGGCCCGCCTTTCTCCTTCGCGGCTGGTGCCGCGGGCTCCTCCGCTCGGACGGGGGTGAGAATCGTCCCGACGACGAGAACCAGGGTGAGGAGGAACTTCATCGCCGAGGTCTAGCCGCCCGCACGGCTGTTTGCAAATGGCATCCCCTTCCCCAAGACTGCGCGCATGAAATCCGCCCGCTTCGTTGTTTGTGCCCTCGCTGCTCTTTGCTTCCTGGGCTTCGGCCGAAAAGAATTCGCCGTCAGCGTTCGCTTCTTCGCCGAGGCGCAAGCCGCGGATACCGATCGCTTCGCCACGCCGGTCGAGCTGCGCAATCCGCCGCGCCCGGCCTTCATCGAGAAGGTGCCGACGATCCACGAGCGGCACATCAAGGCGGTGTTTCCCTTCGCCGCTGCGGATGGCACGTCAGGATGTTCTTTCGCGCTGGATGCGAGCGGCCGCCTTGCGCTCGATGTCGTGAGCACCGACCGGCGCGGCACTTCGCTGATCGCCTTCGTCTCGACGAAAACCGGGACGCATCAGGTCATCGACATGGTCATCGATCGCACGGTGAAGGACGGCATCATCACCATTCAGCGCGGGCTCACCGATCTGGAGATCGCCGCGATCACCAAGCAGTGGCCCGTGATGGCGGCGAAGAAGTGAATGGTGATCGGTAAAGGGTGGATGGATGGCGCGCCTACCATCTACCGATCAGCAGTCACCATTCACATCCGCCTCATGTCCTGGACCTATCTTCAGCTCCTTACCGCCGTCGCTCCGGTCTTCCTGATGATCGGCGCCGGGTGGGGCTTCCGGCGCGCCGGTGTGCTCACTGCCGAAGCCGATGGGAGCTTGCTCCGACTCGTGGTGAACCTCCTCTTTCCATGCCTCATCCTGGACACCATCCTCGGAAATCCTGCGCTCAACGAAATCGGCAATGTGCTCCTCGCACCCGCGGTGGGTTTCGGGACGGTGGCACTTGGCTATGGCGTCAGCTATCTCGCGGCTCCGCTCTTCGGGGTGCGGGAGATGCGAGCCCGCCGCACCTTCGCATTCACCACGGGCTTGTACAATTACGGCTACCTCGCGCTGCCGATGGTGCAATCGCTCTTCCCCGCGCGCACCAGCGGCGTACTTTTCATCCACAACATCGGCGTCGAGATCTGCCTCTGGACACTCGGCGTGATGCTCATCCGCGGCTCCGCCCCGCGCGAGTCGTGGCGGCAGGTGCTGAACGCGCCGGTCATCACGATTCTGCTCGCGGTCGCGTTGCACTTTGCCGGTGGCCGATCGTGGCTTCCGGGCTTCGTGCTCGCGGCCGTGAAAGGTCTCGGCGCCGCTGGTCTGCCGCTGGCGCTCGTGCTCACCGGTGCGACCTTCGCCGATGAAGCGCGCGGGGTGCGGATGAATGGCAGCGTGAATGATTCGATCGGCGCATGTGCCCTGCGGCTCGGCGTGCTCCCGCTATGTTTCCTCCTGCTCGCCCGCTGGCTGCCTTGCCCGGATGAATTGCGCCGCGTGATCCTCGTTCAGGCCGCGATGCCCTGCGGCATGATCCCCGTGATCCTCTCGAAGCACTATGGCGGCGACCCCGCGCTCGCGCTCCGCATCGTCCTCGTCACCACCGCCCTCGCGCTGCTCACCATCCCGCTATGGATTCAGCTTGGACTGCGCTGGGTCGGAGGGTGAGGAAGCACCAAGTCCCAATCACCAAGCACCAGAGAAGCGCCAACCTAGAAACCGCCGGCCTTGGTGCTTGGTGCTTGGAGCTTGTTTGCTGCTTGGTGCTTGGTGCTTGGGATTTTCATCCCCCATACCCCACCACCCGATTCTTCCACCCGGGCAACCAGCGAGCTTCCCCCCGCTCGGGAGGCGAATTCTTAACGCGTCGCGAAAGCACCGCCGCCGCAGAATCGCCAAACTCCTTCGCCGCGCCCCCTCCGCTTCCCTCCATCCCCGCAAGCACCTGGAGCAGGCCCCACCCTTCGCCCTTGTAACGCTCGGTCTCTTTGATTCCCTCCCCTTTGAAATTCACGTAGTCGATCAGCGCATACGTCCCCGCGCCGGTCGCTGCGAGTCGTTCGAATTGCCGCCGCACATTCTCCCGCTGCGCCACCGGCGCGGCATCGAGCATCTTCGGCAGCGCCCGCTGCATCCGCAGGGCAAGGAAGCGGCTCTGCAGCCGGATGGTCGATGCCAGCAGCTCACGCAACTCACTCAACTTCTCCCCACGAAACGCCGCCTGAAATTCCGCCCGCGAACTCCACGGACAATCGCCAGCCAGCCACGCCGGCGTATTCACGCCATTCTCCGAGAGGAATCGCACCAGCCCCGGAAAGCTCTCCTCAAACGGTCCGCGCACGCCTTTCGGATACCAGATGAAGTGTCCGATCCCGAGCGACGCAAAGTTCTCCCCGGTATTCCAGGAAGTGAGCCCATCGCGCGTCCCCGCACATTCATTCTGCCAGACGCGCTGCCCGATCGAGTCGAGTTCCTTGTCAGAAAGTGCGAGCGCCTCGGCAGACAGGGCGAGCAATGCGAGGAGGAAAAGCTTATTCATCATGCGCGGAATCTGTCGCAGCAGCGGCCCCGATGACACGGAAGATTTTCCCTTCATCCTTCATCCCTGATCCTTCATCCTTCCCCTCCTATGGCTCACCAAAAAGCAGACGGCATGAACTACGCGCCGGAAGGCAAACCCTCGCCCGTCGTGGCGAAGGGCGAGTTTCCTTTTGCGGCGATCGCGCTCGATCACGGGCACATCTATGGACAGTGCAAGGGGCTCACCGAAGCGGGCGGCGAGTTGCGTTACGTCTATGATCCCGATCCGGCGAAGGTAGAGAAATTTTGCGCGGCCTTCCCCGGCGTGCAGGCGCTCGCTAGCGAAGAGGCGGTGCTCGAGATGGACGAGATCAAGCTGATCGCCGGCGCGGCGGTGCCCAGTGAGCGTGGGCCGCTCGGCCTGCGCGTGATGGCGGCGGGGAAGGATTACTTCACGGACAAGACGCCCTTCACGACGCTCGATCAGCTTGCGGCGGCGCGCGCGGCGGTGGCGGCGACGCGGAAGAAGTACATGGTCTATTTTTCCGAGCGACTGCACGTGGAGTGCGCGGTGCGCGCGGGGCAGCTCATCGAGCAGGGAGCGATCGGCCGCGTCGTGCAGGTCATCGGCATCGGGCCGCATCGCTCGTCGCCGGCGAGCCGGCCCGCGTGGTTTTGGTCGCAGGAGAAATGCGGCGGCATTCTCACCGACATCGGCTCGCATCACTTCGAGCAATTCCTCTACTGGACCGGCGCGACGAACGTGAAAGTTGTCCACGCGCAGGTGGCGAACTATCACCACAAGCAATATCCGGAGTTCGAAGACTGGGGCGAAGCGAACCTCGTGGCGGACAATGGCGCGACGCACTACCTGCGCGTCGATTGGCTGAATCCGCAGGGCCTCAGCACGTGGGGTGACGGACGCGCCTTCATCCTCGGCACAGAGGGCTACATCGAGTTGCGCAAATACGTGGACGTGGCGCGCGAGCCGGAAGGCGATCAGCTCTATCTCGTGGATGGCAAAGGCGAGCATCACATCCGCTGCCACGGCGAAGTCGGGTACCCCTTTTTCGGCCAGCTCATCCTCGACTGCCTGAATCGAACCGAAAACGCGATGACCCAGGAGCACGCGTTCCGTGCGGCCGAGTTGTGCCTCACCGCGCAGGCGCTGGCGAAGCGGATCGAGTAGTGCCGCCCGCGATTCACGGTCGGTGCGGACGCGGAGTCCGGGTACCATACGCGTCCCGCGTGTGGGTTTCGGCGTCCCGCCGAAATGAACTTTCAGAAGTGCGCGTTTGGGCAAGAGCTCCGCGCGAGAAGCGCATGCCGGCAGGCCTTCCTGGCGCGCAGCTCTTGCCGAACCGAAGGCCGCTGAAAGTTCGTCCTCGCGGGACGCGATGCCCACCACGCGGGACGCGTAGGGTACCCGAAGTTCCTCGCGCCGCGCCTTCTCTGGATCAGTGCAAACCTGCGAAAACCTTCTCCGCGATTGCCTCGGGGTTTGCGCAGTCACCTTCGCCTTCGGCAGTACGCGGCGGTTGAGTTTCATCTGCCGGAAAAAGAATGGCGCGAAGATGGAGGCGGTCGCCGCGCAGCGTCGTGAGCGCGCCGACGGGCATGGCGCAGTCGCCGGCGAGGAGGCGTTGCAGCTCGCGCTCGGCGCGGATGGCAATGTGCGTTTCGCGGTGATCGATCTTTTCCAGGATCGCGCTGACCTCTCGGCGGTCGGCCCGGCTCTGCAGGGCGATCGCGCCCTGACCGATCGCGGGCAGGAGGCGGCCGGCGAGAGACTCGATCTGGAAGGTCGTCTCCTCGAAGGTCAGCGTGCCCGCGGAGAGATCGAAGCCGAGGCGCTCGAGGCCGGCTTGGGCGAGGAGGATGCAAGCGACTTCGTCCGCCGCCGCGAGTTTGCGCAGACGCGTCTGGACGTTGCCGCGCCACTCTTCGATCTGCAGATCGGGGCGGAGGTGACGGAGCTGGCGGGCGCGGCGGACGCTGCTCGTGCCGATGCGCGCGCGTTCCGAGAGTGCATCGAAACCACCGAGGTGTTTCGCGATCAGCACATCCGCCGTCGGCGCGCGCTCCAGCACGGCGGTGATCGCGAGACCGGGGGGATTGTGTCCGGGCAAATCCTTGAGCGAATGCACCGCCACCTCGATTGCGTCGCGGAGCAACGCGTCCTCGAGTTCCTTGGTGAAGAGACCCTTGCCGCCTGCCTCGTTCGCTTTCAGCAGGCTGAGGTCGAGCTTCTTGTCCCCGCGCGTGATGAAGACCTTGCGCTCCGTCGCGAGGTCGGGACACGCCGTGGCCAGTGCTTGCTCCGTCAGTACCGCTTGGGCGAGGGCCAGCGCGGAACCGCGGGTGCCGAGACGGAAAACGTTCAAGGTTTCGCCCCTTCCGGCTCACCGCCGCTCACCGTGTTCGAGTACTTCACTGCCGCCTTGGACCAGCCACCCGCGAGCCACTCGCTGAATTCCACGACGTGCCGCTCGATCATCTCTTCACACACGGCGAGCTCCTGGCGGCGGATGTTCATCGAGTGGTCGGCGATCGCCTGGAGGGAATCGATGTCGTACACGTAGACGCCGTCCAGGTCATTGGCCGCGGGATCGATGTCGCGCGGCACGGCGAGGTCGATGCAGAAAAGCGGTCGATCCGGACGATGGCGCATGATCGGCGCGAGCTGCGCGGCGGTGAGGACGTGATGCGGTGCGGCGGTCGAGCCGATGAGGATGTCCACGTCGTGAAACTCATTCTGCCAGGCGTCGAAGTGGATCGCCTTGCCGTTCATCTTCGCGGCGAGCGCAGCGGCGCGGTCGTAGTTGCGGTTGGCCACGAAGATCGATTTCACTCCGCGCGCATGGAGCGCTCCGGCCGTGAGTTCGCTGGTCTCGCCGGCGCCGAGGATCATCACCTGGCAGTGCTTCAACTTTCCAAAGATCCGCTCTGCGAGCTCCACCGCGGCGCTGCCGACGCTCACGCTGCCACGCGTGATGTTGGTGTTCGTCCGCACCTCCTTGGCCACATTAAAGGCGCGCTGGAAGAGCTTGTTCAGATGCCGCGACGTGGCCCCACCCGCCTGCGCCGCCTGGTAGGCCTTCTTCATCTGCCCGAGGATTTCCGTCTCGCCGAGGACCATCGACTCGAGGCCGCTGACGACGCGGAAGAGATGCCGCACGCTGTTCGCGGTGGCATGGCGAAAAAAGGCCTCGCCCTCCGGCGCGGAGACGCGGGCGGCCACAAAGTCGCGCACTGCGGTGAAGCCGGCGACGGGATCCTCCGCGGCCACATAGAATTCCACGCGATTGCACGTCGAGACGATCAATGCCTCGCTCACGCCCGGCGCGCTCTTGAGCTGCGCGGCCGCCGTCCCGAGTTCACCGTCCGGCACGGCGAATTTTTCGCGCAGTTCCACGGGCGCGGTGTGGTGGCTGAGGCCGAGGCAGAGGATCTCCATGCGCTTAGAAGGTTCCCGGTTTCCCGATGGAGATGAGTGCCCCGAGGGTGGCCAGTGCGGCCGCAAATGCGCCCACCGAAAGCCAGGCCACCCGGCGTCCGCTGATCTTGCGCCACCACCACGCGGCCAGGATGCCGCCGTAGAGCAGCCAGACGCCGATGGACCAGTAGAGCGCCCCCCAATGCGCATCCAGATTTCCCATCGCAAAGCCGGCGCCGATGCCCACGGCGAGCAGCCCGAAACCTGTGAAGATGAGCCGGCCATTGGCGATCGCGAGATCGTGGATCGGCGGAAGATGGTGAAAGATCGTATGCAATTGCCGCGTCTTGAGCTGGCGCTCCTGCACGAGGAACATGACGCCTGCGACGCCCGCGAGCGCGAAGGCCCCGTAGGCGATGACCGAGATCGCCGCGTGAATCTCCAGCCAAGGATTCGACGGCCCGCGCGGCTGCGAAGGCACGTCCCGCACGATCAGCATCGCGCCGACTTGAAAGAGAAAGACCAGCGGCGAAGTGAAGACGCCGAGCAGGGACAGCCG
>JANPIS010000142.1:0-17754 GCA_031425095.1 Chthoniobacteraceae bacterium | reverse complement strand
GGCGGATTCACCCGCACGGGCATCTGCACGATCGTCGATATGAGTTCGCTCGAGATCGAGGTGGACGTGAACGAGAGCTACATCAATCGCATCCAGCCGAAGCAGCCAGTGGACGCGACGCTCGACGCCTACGCGGACTGGCGCATCCCCGCGAAAGTGATCGCGATCATCCCGACGGCCGATCGACAGAAGGCGACGGTGAAAGTGCGCATTGGGTTCGATCAACTCGACCCGCGCATCCTGCCCGACATGGGCGTGAAGGTCGCTTTTCAAAGCGCTGCCGAGGACCAGGCGGCACCAGCTTCGCGCCAGGTCGTCGTCCCGAAAGCGGCCATTCAAAACAGCGACAATCGCGACGTCGTGTGGGTGGTGCGCGATGGGCGTGTCGAGCGGCGCGCCGTCACGGTCGCGCAGACGCAGGGCGATGAATCGACCATTGCCGCCGGGCTGAGCGGCGGCGAGAAGGTCGTCGTGAATCCGCCCGCCGACCTCGCGGAAGGCGCGAAAATTTCCGAAAAAACGCCATGAGCTCCGATGTCCCCGCCCTCATTCAGATCAAGAAAGTCGGTCGCACTTTTCGCCGCGGCTCCGAAGAAATCCACGTCCTCGCCGGGCTCGATCTGGAGGTGAAGCAAGGGGAATTCCTCGCGCTCATGGGTCCGTCCGGCTCGGGAAAATCGACGCTGCTCAATCTCATCGGCGGCCTCGATCGACCGGACCAGGGCTCCGTGCAGATCGGCGAAGATCGCATCGACCAGCTCAACGACCGTCAGCTCGCAGCCTGGCGCGCGCGCAATGTCGGCTTCGTCTTCCAATTCTACAACCTGCTCGGAACGCTCAACGCCGAGCGCAACGTGGAGCTGCCGCTGCTCCTTACTCATCTCTCGAAAAGTCAGCGTAAGGAGCATGTCGCCACTGCGCTGAAAGTCGTCGGCCTGTCGCATCGTCCGAAACACTACCCGCGCACCCTCTCCGGCGGTGAGCAGCAGCGCGTCGGCATCGCGCGAGCGATCGTGTCCGATCCCACGCTGCTCCTCTGCGACGAACCCACTGGCGACCTTGACCGAAAATCCGGCGACGAAATCCTGAGCCTGCTTCAGGCGCTGAATCGCGAGCATGGGAAGACCATCGTGATGGTCACGCACGATCCGCACGCCTCCGCCCGCGCCACGCGCACCGTCCATCTCGACAAAGGCCAGCTCTCGACGGAAGCGCCGGCATGAAATACCTCGGCCTCGTCTGGAGTAATCTGAAGCGCAAAAAACTGCGCACGACGTTGACGCTGCTCTCGATCCTCGTCGCGTTTTTGCTCTTCGGATTTCTCTGCGCGATCAAGGAAGCCTTCACCGCGGGCGTGACGCTCGCAGGCGTGGATCGGCTCGTCGTGCGGCACAAGGTGTCACTCATTCAGTCGCTTCCCTTCAGCTACGAGCAGCGCATCGCGAATGTGCCCGGCGTCACGGCGACGGCGCACCAATCGTGGTTCGGCGGCATTTATCAGGATCCGAAAAACTACTTCGCCACGATCCCGGTCGAGCCCGAGAAATTCCTCGCGATGTATCCGGAATTTCTCCTCCCGGCGGCGCAGAGGGAGGCGTGGTTGAAGACGCGCAACGGCGCGATCATCGGGCGGGTGCTCGCGGATCGGTTCCAATGGAAAGTCGGCGACCACATTCCGCTGACCTCGCCAATCTGGGGCGAACCCGCGAACCAGCCGAACTGGGACTTTGAAGTCGTCGGCATCTACGACGGCGCGAAAAAAGGCACGGACACATCGGGCATGTATTTCCGCTACGATTACTTCGACGAAGCGCGCACGCGCGAAAAGGGCGTGATCGGCTGGCTGGGTGTGCGCGTGCAGAATCCCGATCAGGCGGCGGAGATCGCGAAGAAGATCGACGAAGAGTTTGCGAACTCGCCATACGAGACGAAGGCCGAACCGGAGGGTGCGTTCGCCGCGGGTTTTGCGCAGCAGATCGGCGACATCGGCACGATCACGATCGCCGTGCTCAGCGCGGTCTTTTTCACCATCCTGCTCGTCGCCGGCAATACGATGAGCCAGGCCGTGCGCGAGCGGACGGAAGAGCTCGGGGTGCTGAAAGCGATGGGTTTCACCAATGAACTGGTGCTCGTCCTCGTGCTGCTCGAATCGTGTGTCATCGCCGCGGTCGGCGGCCTCGCCGGGCTCGGACTGGCGTGGGCGATCATCAGCTCCGGGAATCCCGTGCCGCAGCTGCTGCCGGTCTTCTATCTGCCGACCCGCGACGTCCTGCTCGGCCTCCTCTTTGTCGTCGTGCTCGGGATCGTCGCTGGCACGCTGCCCGCCATCCAGGCCATGCGGTTGCGCATCGCCGTCGCCCTGCGCCGCAATGGCTAACCCCTCGAATTTATGACCGGCCTGATCAACTGGCTCACGCAAGTCGTCTCCATCGCAATCTTCAATCTGCGCTCGCTGCCCGAGCGCAAAGGTGCAGCGATCGCGACGACCGTGGGCATCGCCGGCGTGGTCGGTGTGCTCGTCGGGGTGCTCGCCATCGCCGAAGGTTTCCGGCGCGTGATGGTCGTCTCGGGCACGCCGGATGTGGCCGTCGTCCTGCGGGCTGGTGCCGATAGCGAGATGACCAGCGGCCTTTCGCGCGAGGAAGTGCGCACGATCAGCGACGCGCCCGGTGTGGCTCGCAGTGCCCAGGGCCCGATGGCTTCGGCGGAAATGTTCGTCATCATCGACCTGCCGAAACGCTCCACAGGCACCAGCGCGAATGTCCCCCTGCGCGGCGTCGATCTGCAGGCCTTCGATGTGCGCGGTACGATCCAGATCGTGCAAGGCCGCCGCTTTGAGCCGGGTAAGAATGAGGTCGTGGTCGGAGCCGGCGCCGCGCGGGAATTCGCCGGACTCGACTTGGGCCGTGAACTCCGCGTCGGCCAGAACACCTGGACCGTCGTCGGGATTTTCACTGCCGGCGGCGGCGTCTCCGAGTCGGAAATCTGGGCTGACGGTCCGGTGCTGCGCTCCGCCTACAAGCGCGACGAGAACTACCAATCCGTCTATGTCCGGCTGAGTGCCGGCGGCGCCTTTCCGGAGTTCAAAGACGCGCTTACGACCAACCCTCAGCTCAAAGTGAAAGTCGCGCGCCTGTCCGATTTCTACGCCGAACAATCGACCGCCGTCACCGACTTCGTCAGCAAGATCGGTGTCTTCATCGCCGCGATGATGGCCCTCGGCGCGCTCTTCGGCGCCTTGAACACGATGTACAGCGCCGTGGCCTCACGCACGCGCGAGATCGCCACTCTGCGCGCCCTCGGTTTTAGCGCCACGCCGATCATCATTTCTGTGCTCTTCGAGTCCATCGTCCTCGCCCTCGCCGGCGGCGTCCTCGGCGCCGCCATCTCTTACTTCGTCTTCAACGGCTTCACCACCACCACGATGAATTTCCAAACCTTCAGCCAGGTCACCTTTGCCTTCTCCGTCACGCCGCAGCTCCTCCTGCAAGCCATGTCCTGGGCCGCCACTCTCGGCCTGCTGGGCGGCCTCCTGCCCGCGATCCGAGCCTCCCGCCTCCCGATCGCCGCCGCGTTGCGGGAGACTTAGGCGAAGGCAGGAACCACGACTCGGAACCGCCGATAATGAGCTGCAGCAGACTCCCGGCGCACATTCCACCTTCACTTTCCGCCGCGCCGCCGCATAGTGCGCAGCGTTTCGCGCCGGGCAGTTAGCTCAGTGGTAGAGCGGCTCGTTTACACCGAGTTGGTCGGGGGTTCGAATCCCTCACTGCCCACGCGCGTGGGATGTCACGTCAGCCGGAGGTCGCAGGTGAGGAGGTTTGGTTTCAGGGTGCGGCAGGGGCTGCGGGTGAGAGTTGGCGGCGCGGGGTCTTTTGCGCTGGCGGGTTCGAAGTGGCGGCGATCGCCAGTGAGGCGGTAGTGTTTCGCTTCGCGACCACGACGCAGGACGATGTGCAGCGGGAGGTGCGGGGCGACGCCGGGATGGAGCGACGGATAGAGCGCGCTGCGGCGGTAGCGCAGGCCGACGCCGAAGGAGCCGCGTGGAAAGGGGAGTAGTGCGAGACGGCGACCTTGCACGAAAATCTGCCAGTTCTGCGCGAGCTCGGGGCTGGCGAGAAACTCGAGCCGTTCCATCGATGTATCCACGAAGCGGCTGGTGGTGCCGCCTTCGATCGGCGTCTCGGAAAGGAGGGGCCAGCCTTCGAGCCCGCGGCGGATGGTGAGCGCGGCGTCGCCGTCGCGATGTTCGAGCAGCACCGGGCAACGCCAGTCGGCGATGGAGCGGAAAGGTTCGACGGGCAGCGGAAAACCCGCACGGCGGAGATCGGCACGGACGCGCTCGAAGTCCGCCCAGATGAAGGCGGGCAGGAAGTAGCGGTCGTGGAGTGCGTCGCCGTGTTCGAGCAGTTCCTTGGCGAAGGGTTTCTCGAGCAGCATTGCGGCGAGAGCGTGCCAGAGCAGCGCGACGGCCGACATCCATTCGGCGCTCGGCAGGGATTCGATCGCGCGGAATTCGATGAGCCCGCGACACCCGCCGTCGAAGTTCACGTTCCAGAATTTGTCGAAGCTGATCTCGCTGCGGTGCGTATTGCCGGTGCCGTCGGTGTGAAGATGGCGCAGCGTCTCGCTCAGCAGGTGGCGATGGTCGCCGGGCGGCAGTGACTCAAGGAAGCGGTAGGCCATCTCGAGGTCGTAGTGCGCGCTGGAGGATTCGTCGGGGCGTGGCGCCTGCGACGACGGGCCGACGTACTGGCCGGTGAAGAGATACGCGAGTGACGGATGATGCTGCCAGTAGCGGAGGATCGAGGTGACCCAGCGCGGATGCGTGAAGAGCGGATTGGTATCGAGGCTCGGGCCGCCGAAGAGCACGTGATTGCCGCCGCCGGTGCCGAGTTCGTCGGTGCCCGCGAAGCGCTTGAACGAACGCAGGCCAACCGACGTCGCGGCGCGCTCCAACTTCGCCATCCAGTCACGATATTCGCGCCACGTCGCACACGGCGGGAGATTGATCTCAAGCACGCCGGGATCGGCACCGATGGCGAGGCGCGACCACTCGTCGGCTTCGTCGGAAGGCACGTAGCCGCCGTAGATCGCGGGGCCGAGTTGCGCCGCGTGGAGCGATTGCGTGACGTGCTCGAAGAGCGCGAGAAAGCCGGATTGCAGGAGCGGGGGGAGGAAGACGTGCAGCGTGCCATCGAGCACCTCGACGGTGAGCGCGCGCCGGCTGGATTTTGCGTCCACGAGATGCAGCGGGAGCCGCAATCCGGCCGGGCCGTCGGTGCGGAGGAGTTCAAACTTCGGGCCGAGTCCCCAGTCATCGGTGCGGAAGCGCCGCCCGTCGTGATCGAGTGGCAGCACGCGAACGACGTGATCGGGCTGCGCGGGATCGATGGCCGTGAGCCAGCCGGATTTCAGGCGGAGGCGGCGGAGCAAGTGCGTGGTAAACTTTTCTACCGCCTTCTCATCCGCAGGCTCGCTGCCCTCGGGGACATCCTCGAGCGCGGAGACGAATGCGGCGCCGTTGCGATTCCAGACGAGATTGATCGCCCAGCGCGGGTTCGTTTCGCCAGGGTAGGATTTGCCAGGCGAGTAGATCGCGACGGCATTCGGCAGCGACTGCGCGATCAGCGCGTCGGTGAGTGCGTAGGCGTAGCGAAGCTTCGTCGGACCGAGCGCGGCGATGCTCCATTCCGGGCCGAGCGGTTCGTCGGGGACGTAGGTGGGTTCGCCCCCGAGCGTGAGTTTTACCCGGCGGCGGGCGAACGCGGATTCGACGGCGTCGGCGACGGCTTCGAGTGGATCAGAGTTTCCCATTCGGCACGATTTCGAGAGTCGCCTGCATCTCGTGCGGCACTTCGGTCTGGTGATAGTAGGAGCCGACGATCGGCGCGATGTCCGCCGGAGTCAGGCCGACCGCGGCGGTGAGATGGTGATGGTCGCAGAAGGTGCCGTTCGTCGGATCCATGCCGACCCAGCCGGCGCCGGGTAGGAAGGTCTCGATCCACGCGTGCAGCGCTCCCTCGGCGCGCTTTTCGCCCTCGCCGAATTCACAGAGGTAGCCACTGGCGTGGCGCGCCGCGAGGCCGAGCCCGCGCAATACTTCCACCATGACCACGGCAAAGTCGCGGCACGACCCGCTACCCAGCCGCAGCGTCTCCGCGGCAGGCCGGGCGGCACCTTCGTCGCGCCGCTCATAGCCGAGATGAGCGTGCAGCGCGCTATTCAGCTCGACGAGGGTGTCGATGGTCGGGCGTTGCGTCACCGGCGGCCGCCAGAAGCGAAGTTGCGGCGTCGGCTCCGACTGCAGGAGATAGGGGCTCAGCATGCGCATGTCCGATGCGCGGTAGGCAAAGGGGACATGCAGCGCATGCGGCTCGAGCAGGAAGCCAAACGCGTTCTTCGCATCCACCTCGAGCGACAGCTTCAACTTCACGCTGAGCGTGGTGGAGAAGTTTGGGTAAAAGCAGGAGGCGACTTCGTTGTCGAAAAGGTCGCGCCGCCAGTTCGTCACCGCGCCGCGGTTCGTCGTGAAGTCGAAGCTGCGGACCTTGAGATTGCGATCCACCTTCGGGATGAGACGGAAGAGATGCGGGGAGAAGGAGACGCGGCGTTCGTAGGTGTACGAGCTGGCGTAGCGGATCTCGACCTTCACGCGCGCGTCCTTTCCCGTCGGCGCTTCATGTGTACTTGCACGGTCATCTTCTGCCCGCCGCTCCCCTTGAAGGTGCCGCGTAGGGGTGTCGCATCGCGATAATCGCGACCGTAGCTCACGGCGACGTAACGTTCATCGACCCACTGGCGATTGGTCGGATCGAGCGACACCCAGGTCATGCCGGGGACGAGCACATCGATCCACGCATGGGTCGCGACGGCACCGGTGAGACGGTCGCTCGTCGCCTGCGCGTCGGTCTCGATGTAACCGCAGACGTAGCGAGCCGGGAGCCCCGCGGTGCGCAGCACGCTCAGGCCGATGTGCGCGAAGTCCTGGCAGACCCCGGTGCGCGTCTTCCACACGGTGGAGAGTGGGGTGGAGTTTTCCGTCGTCCCGGGTTCGTATTCGAATTCGCGGTGGATCGCGTGATTCAGCTTCTCGAGTGCTTCGCCGAGCGGTGCATCCGCGGGGAAAAATTTGCGCGCCCAAGTGGCCGCCTCGCGTCCCGTTTCCACGACCTCCGTCGGCTGCAGGTACTCGAAGATGTCGGTCAGTGCGGAGTTCAGGATCTGCCGTGCATCGAGGAATGGCAGGTCGAGGCTCTCCTGCGGCCGGCGCGGCGCATCGGTGCGCACGACGATTTCGTTCCTCAGCGTGAGCTGCCGATGGCGGAAGGGGAGCGAAAAGAAATCGACCTGATTGCCGAAGTGATCGGTGTAGGTCGAGGTCTTCACCTCCGGGTCCAGCGCCAACCGATGACTCACCACCTCTTGGTGCGGAAGCGTCGGCGGGGTCAGCCGCGCCTCGCCATAGGCTTCGGCGGCTGGGTGGCTGTATTTATAGTGAGTGAGGTGGGTGATTTCGAATTCCACTCGTTCCCTGAGTTGAGTCCCTGAGTGTGATTGTCACGCTGACTCTCATGCAGCGCCTGTCGCTCCGGAGCAATGCAATTCTCCGGAGCGCTCACTCGGGTGGCGTGATGCCCTGGGCTTCGAAGAGCTGGCGGAGGAAGAGCAGGTCGGGGCGATCTTTCTCGCGGTGGGTGTGCCGCTTCATCCGCCACAGGAGCTGCGGCGAGGCGAAGGGGATGGGCACGCCCTGGACTTCCCGGATGATGACCTCACGCGATGCTTCGGCGTATTCGATCCCGCTGGCAGCACCCATGAGATCGACGAGCACGTCGTCGGAAACGCGGCAGACGACGTGCCGGGCGATGTCTCCAGGATCGAGTTGGAGGACGGCCTGGTCGGGCAGAATCTCGAGCGCCTGGAAGACTTTGCGTTCGTTCTCGAGCGAGGCATCGACGAGCAGGTCGATGTCGCCGGTGAAACGCGGGTAGCCGGCCTGGATGATGGCAAAGCCGCCGCAGACGAGGTAACGGGCGCCGAGTTCATTCAACCGCCGGCAGATCGCGACGAGATCCTCCTCCTGCGGGGTCCGGGAGACTAGCTCGTCCGGCTCCGGGTCAGGTGTTTCATCAGCCATGCGTCGGCTTCTTCGTGAGAATGAAAACGATAGACACCCCGCGGCACGCCTTTGTGGCCAAAGGTCGCGAGGAGCTGCGCGCCCGTCTTCTGCAAGCCCATGCCGTAGGCGAAGGCGTCGCGCGGCGGCGTTCGCCTTCCCACCGTCTTGCCGATGTTTTCCTCGAGATTGATGACAGGCTTCATGAGCGCGTGGGGACGGTAGCGGCGGAATTTTGCGGGCACAACCGCGGACATCGGTCGCTAAGCGCGGCGGCGGAGTGCGAGCCAGGAGAGCACGTAGGTCGCCACCGCCCAGAGCGCGTGGGTGAGTAGGCCGAGCGTCGCGGGTTTTGGGTTCTCGAAAATGGCGCCGGTTTTTACGTAGCCGCGCGCGCGGAGATTGGAGACGGGCTTCGGGTGATCGGAGATGAGGTCGCCAGCGACGCGCTCTTTCCAGAGGAAGCTCGTGTCCATGACGCTCTGTGCGGCGAAGGTGGGCATGAAGCCGCTCACGGTGAGCACGCTCGGGCGCATGTCGCGCACTTCCACGGTGAAGCCAGAGAAGAGGATCTGCGGGATGAGCACGAGCGGGACGATCATCACGGCCTGCATCAAGGAGCGCGACCACGCGGAGATCGCCGAGCCGAGTCCGACGGCTGCGAGCGCAGTGCCGAGCACGCCGAGCACCTGCCACCACACGGTGCCGCCGAGGCCGAACTCGAAGAGATTCACAGCGGCGTAGAGGAGCAATCCCTGCGCGGCGGTGAGCACGGTGAGGAAGAGAAATTTGCTCGCGAGATACGCGTGCGGGCCGACCCCGACGAGCCGTTCGCGACGGTAGATGGCGATCTCCTTCACGATCTCCTGCGCGGCATTGCTGCAGCCGAGCCAGAGCGTGGCGATGTAGGTGAAGAAGAGGATCAGCGAGCGGTCATCGCTGGTCCATGCGACGAGCGCGGCGATGACGAGCGGCTGTCCGGCGAGGAGGAGAAAGTTCCGCCAATCCGCACGCAGGATCGACCACTGGCGCTGGAGCAGGATGGGCAAGGCGAACGGACGGCGCACCGGTGCGGCAACGCTCTTCTCGGGCGCGGGGGCGGCGGTATCGGCGCCGGCTTTCGCGGCAAATTCCTCGCGCCACTCGGTCGCAGGCCGCTCCAGCATTCGCTCATAAAGCGCGGTGAGCTTCGGTACGCCGAAATATTCGCGCGCTTCCTGTGCGGTGCCGCGGAAGGCGAGGCAGCCGCCGGTCAGCACCACGAGCTGATCCATGAGGTAGGCATTCTCCATCACGTGCGTCGTGCAGACGATCGTGCAGCCGGTATCCGCGAGATCGCGGAGCAGCTCCATGAGCTGGAATTCCGTGGCGGGATCGAGGCCCGAGCTCGGCTCATCGAGGAAGAGAATCGCCGGTCGCGCGAGCAACTCCGCGCCGACGCTCACGCGTTTGCGCTGGCCGCCGGAGAGCCGTGTGATGGGTTTGCCTGAATGCTCGCGCAGGCCGAGTTGCTCCATTGTTTGCAGAATGAGCTTTTGCAGTTCGAGGTCCGGCGTATCCGCGGGCAGTCGCAAGCGGGCGGCAAAGCGCAGGGCTTCCCCCACGCGGAGCTCGGGATGCACGATGTCTTCCTGCGGGACAAACCCGAACACCGTGGCGTGCGCGCGATTCGCGTAGATGTCCACGCCGTTGAGGAGGACGACGCCGGCCTCCGGTGCGCGCAGTCCGGCGAGCGTGTGCAGCAGCGAAGATTTCCCTGCGCCGCTCGGGCCGAGGATGCCGACAAAACGCGAGGGCGCGACGTGCAGCGTGACGTCGTCGAGGATCGCCTGTCCGGACTCCGAGCGCGCGATGAGGCTGGTGGCGTCGATCCGCCCGCCCGAGGTCTGCGACACGCGGACGAGCGCCTGCCCGTCGTATTGGAAAGTGAAGGGTCCGATCTGCAGACGATCGCCGACGGTGAGCTCGTGGGTGTCGAAGCGATGCCCGTTCACAAAGGAGCCGCCACTCGAATTGAGATCCGAGACCACACAGCCGCCGCGCGGGCCGGGCTTCACCGTCGCGTGCTGGCGGGAGACGGCGGGATCGTTGAGCCAGACCTCCGCTTCGGGATCGCGGCCGAGCGTGAACTCCGCGTCCACCGGGATGCGGTCCGCCCGCACGCCGCGCACGAGCATTTGCGCCTCCGCAGAGCGCGCAGGCGCGGCCGCTTCGGAGCCCGCCGCAGGCATGTCGCCGATGGCAAACTTGAGCACCGCGGGCCCGATGGAGATCTCATCGCCCGGCTCGAGCGTCGTGACGACGGCGATGCGCTCGCCATTCACGCTCGTGCCGCGGACGCTGCCCATGTCTTCGACGAGGCACTGCTCGCCATTCCAGATGAAGCGGCAGTGATGGCGCGAGATCTCGACGTGGGTGAGTTCGATCGCCGCGTCCGGCGCGCGTCCGGCGATGGAGGTCCCCGGCGCAAGGGTATAGGCGCGCGGCGGCAGGCCGCGGACGACGGCGAGGTAAGCGCTCATACGGAAAGGATGAAGGCGGAAGGATGAAGGATGAAGCCGCGAGCGCAGATCACTTCATCCTTCATCCCTCATCCTTCATCCTTTCTTTACGGCAGCACCGCCCAGACTTCGACGATGCGGTTCTTCTCGAGGTTTTGCGCGTCGAGCAGCGTTGAGCCGCCCATCGCGACCGCGTGCAGCACATTGAAGACGCCGACTTTGTCGCGCATCGCCATGAGCACGGCGTCGGCGCGTTGCTGCGAGAACTGGAGGTTCTTCTTCGGGTCGCCTTTCGGATCGGCGAAGCCGAGGATGACAAAGACCGCGGTGGGATCTTCGCGCAGCTTCATGAGCTCGGGCTTGTCGAGCTCGGTCTTGATCGCCTGCACGTCGGTCGAAGACAGGGACGTGAGCCCTTTGCCAAATGGAACGGTGAGCACCTTCCCCATCTGCCGCGCGCGTTCGACGCTGTTATACAGCTGATCTTTCTTGGCCTGCGTGATCGGCATCAGGTCCACCCGGGTGAGCACTTCGTCCTTCACCTTGCGGTTCTCGGACTTGGAAATATCGAGGTCGATCTGTGCGGGCATTGCGACGGCGGCGGGGGGCTCGGCGACGGTGTGATCCGTGTCGCCGGGAGTGGCCGTGGTCGTCGTGTCGATCGGTGGGAGGTCGGCGGAGTTGACGATCGGCGACTGCGGCTTTTTGGCATCGCCAAACTTTGGCAACATGCCGCCGCCCACGACGGCGATCGCGCCGAGCACGACGAGCCCGATGAGGAAAGCAATCCACGGGCTCCGCTGCGATTTGATTTCGAGCAGCGGCTTGGAGCACTCCGTGCAGACGAAGGGCTGTCCGTCTGCGATTTCCAGGAGCTCCCCGCGATAGGCGAGGAGACAACCGGAAACGTTTTCGCATTTGCCCCGGCGGATGCCGGCTCGTGCTTTCATGAGTGCGGGTTATAGGGCGCGGCTTTTGGGCGCCGCGAGAAAATTCGCGGCGGGGAGAGCGCGCTCAGGGCTCCACGGAGTCCGCCCCTTCAATCCAGGTCTGGAGATCGTGCGGCAGCGGCGACTCCCACAAGAGCTCCGGCTCCTCGAAGGCCAGCAGCGTCGAGTGGAGTGCGTGGCGCGGGAGGAGCAGCCGTTTGGCAAGCGCCGCGGTCCACCCTGTCTCGATGAACTCGAGGTAGCAGCCTTCGTCCGGTCCGTAGAGTTTGTCGCCGACGACGGCGTGGCCGGAATGCGCGAGGTGCACCCGGATCTGGTGCATCCGCCCTGTCTCGGGAAACGCCCGCAGCAGCGCGAACTGCCGGCCCGCCGTGGTCGCGAGTTCAAAGCGCCGCTCGACTCGGAAACGAGTGCGCGCGGTCACGCCATCCGGATGCACCATCTGCCGAAGATGAATGCGCGAAGTCTCCCGCGTGCCTTGCCGCAGGATCGGTGCGTCCACTTCCCACGCCTCCTGCCCCGGCCAGCCCCAGACGAGCGCGAGGTATTCCTTCCGCACGCGGCGGGCCTCCATCTGCATGCAGAAAGTGCGCGCAGCCCGGTGGGTCTTGGCGACGAGGGTGATACCGCTGGTCTCGCGATCGAGCCGGTTCACGATCGAGACCTGGCCGCCATTCACGAGCTCGTAGGCGAGGATCTCGCGCAGGCCATCCCAGAGCGTGAGGCGTCCGTTCGGTTTGCTCGGGTGGACTTCGATCCCGGTGGGCTTGTCCACCACGATCCAGTCCGCGCCTTCGGCGATGATGCGGATCTGCGGACTACGGGTTTCCCGAGCGCTTGGTGGCGTTTTTGGCGAGGGCGTCAAAGGCGGGAACCGAGGAGACCTCCGAGGTCAGCTTGCCGTCATGCGTCACGGTGATCTTGTACTCGAGTTTGTCCTTCCGCTGAGATGACGCGTCGCGCCAGCCGGTGATCTGCGCCGACCCGACCAGCAGTTCCTGACTGGCCGCGGTCTTGAGCGCAGGGAGCTTTTCGGTCCCTTCATAGAGTTCGGTTGGCGCGGAGTTGTAGTAGCCGGATTTGATGACGAGGATCTTCCAGGAGACGGAGCCTTCCGGCATCGCCTTGGTGGAGACATTCTTTGCGACGATCTGCAGCGCCATCATGCGATTGATCGCACGATCGGTGAAGTAGTACGCATACCTCGTGTCGTTGCGGGAGATGGTTTTGGGAGCGATGGACAGTTGAAGTCCATTTTGGGTTTCAACCGCGGGAGCCGAGACCGCCAACCCCAGCAGCACAAGCAGAGCAGCAACTTTTTCCATGCGCCCTCGAAGCTAACGCCCGAGCACGGAGCGGCAAGCGAAGAAACGAGCGACCGGCAGCGATGCTCGTCGGATCGCGCTTCCCGAAATGCCCGAAGGCATTACCGTGCGGCGCCATGTCTGAATCCGGCCCACCTGCCATCCGTCTCCGCGGTGTCACCCGCCGCTACAGCGCTGCCGTGGCCGCGCTGGATGAGGTCTCGCTGGAGATCGGCGCCGGTGACTTCGTCGCCATCACCGGGCCGAGCGGGTGCGGGAAAAGCACGCTGCTGCATCTCATCGGTGCGCTGGATACGCCGACGAGTGGCGAGGTGGTAGTCGCGGGGCTCGCGCTGCACCGCGCGACGGAGGCGGAGCTCACGGATTTCCGGCGCCGCCGGCTCGGGATCGTGTTTCAGTTTTTCCATCTGCTCCCGACCATGTCGGTGCGGGAAAATGTCTGCCTGCCTCTGCTGCTCGCGGGGGAGCCCTTGCGCAGCGCGCAGTCGCGGGCCGACGCGCTGCTCGATCTCGTGGGCCTCGCCGATCGCGCCGGACATTTCCTCCACCAGCTCAGTGGCGGGCAGATGCAGCGGGCCGCGATCGCCCGCGCGCTCGTCCATGAGCCGCAGGTCCTGCTCGCCGACGAGCCGACCGGAAACCTCGACTCCGCGAGCGCCGCACAAGTGCTGGCCCTCCTCCAAAAGATTGCTTCTCACCGTCGGACCACAATGGTAGTCGTCACCCACAGCGAAGAGGTTGCGCGCCTCGCCCACCGGCGCATCCGTCTGCGCGACGGCCGCATCCTTCCACCCAACCCATGAGCACCACTTCCGAGTCGATGGAGATCCTCAAGGACAAGGCCCTCTTCGCGGACTTCACCGAAGGGGAGTTGCAGCAATTCCTCGAGCTCACCGATCCCATCTCTGCGAAGGCGGGCGATGCCATCGTGAAACAGGACGATCCCGGCGACTGCATGTACATCGTGGTGAAGGGCAAGGCGCGGGTGGTGCATCGCAAGGACGGGCACTACATCGAGCTGGCGACGCTTAAGCCCGGCGACTTTTTCGGCGAGATCGCACTCGTGGATGAGGGTCCGCGCTCCGCCGATGTGCAGGCGCTCGAGGAGTGTGTGCTGCTGAAGATCAACCAGGCGGTCATCTCCGCGGTGGCGGGCGTGTATCCCACGGCCGCCTTCAAGTTTCTCATCGCCATCGGCCGCATCATGGTCGAACGCCTCCGCAAGAGCACCCAGCGCTATGTGGACTCGCTGCTCTTCCCGGTCGCCGGAAAGGATTGAGCCCGCGGCGACCGCGCGTCGGGCTTATCTGAACTGTCACCGATTGCGGCTTCCCGCCCGCGGTCCCGTTCCCTAGCCTCCGCTTTAGCCTCGTGATTGTCAGTGTTGCCGCCCGCTTACTCCATCCTCATCCCCTTTTTCAATGAAGCGGAGAGCTGTAGCGCTCTGCTCGGGGAAGTGCGGGCAGTGCTGAGCGGGCTCGGAGGTGAAAGTGAGGTCATCGCCGTGGATGACGGAAGTCGCGACGGCACGCTCGCGATCCTCCGGGAGCTCAGTGCGAGCTGGTCCGCACTCCGCGTGATTTCATTTGTGCGGAACTGCGGGCAGGCTGCGGCGCTGTATGCGGCGATGGCCGCCGCGCGGGCGCCGATCCTCGTGACCCTGGATGGCGACGGCCAAAACGATCCCGCGGACATCCCACTGCTCCTCGCTCGGCTGGGTGAGGCGGATCTGGTCGCCGGAGTGCGGGCCGAGCGCCAGGACTCCTGGCTGCGGCGGCGGATGTCGCGCTTTGCGAATGGGATCCGGAGCCGGCTGCTGGGCGATGGAATGACCGACAGTGGCTGCGCGCTGAAGGCGTTCCGGCGCGAGGTGGTGCCGGCGTTTCTGCCCATGCGGACGCTGTACTCTTTTATGCCCGCGCTCGCCATCGCTGCGGGCTTCAAGGTCGTGGAGCAGCCGGTCCGGCACCGCGAGCGCCGGTCCGGCACTTCGAAGTACGGTCTCGGGGTGATGCTCTGGCGTCCCGCGCTCGACATGCTCGGCGTGTGGTGGTGGCGCCATCGGCGCTTCCCGCTACCGGAAATCAACGCCGAACCGAAATGAAGACGCCGCGCTGGCAGCTCCCGACGTTGCTCGTCTGCGCTGCGCTGGCGCTCACGCTTTTCCTCGGCACGCGCGGCTTGAACGAGCCCGACGAGGGCCGCTACGCCGAGGTCGGTCGGGAGATGGCCGC
Source organism: Chthoniobacteraceae bacterium (assembly GCA_031425095.1). Lineage (GTDB taxonomy): Bacteria > Verrucomicrobiota > Verrucomicrobiia > Chthoniobacterales > Chthoniobacteraceae > JANNXQ01. The sequence continues at coordinate 2,625 of JANPIS010000142.1, read as the reverse complement.
TTCGGGCGACTGGCTCGTGCCGCATCTCAACGGCATCCCGCATTTTCAAAAACCGCCGCTGATTTACTGGGCGACGGCCGCGTCGATTCGCGCCTTTGGCGTCAACGAGTGGGCCGCGCGGCTGCCGTCCGCCCTCGCCGCGCTCGGTGTCGTCGCGCTTACCTACTGGATCGGCGCGCTCCTTTTCCAAAAGAGCAGCGGGATCGCCTCCGCGCTGGTGCTGCTGTCGATGCTCGGATTCTTCATCGCCGGCCGGCTGCTCACCCCGGACATGATGCTGACCTTCTGGATCACCGCGGCCATCGCGTGCCTCGTGCGCCGAGGCCGCGGAGGAGGGGCCGTCTGGGGCTGGTTGTTCTTTGCGGCGATGGGATTTGGGTTTTTGACCAAGGGGCCGATGGCCTTCGTCGTGCCGATCTCCGCGGCGGTGGCGTGGCAGGTCAGCCGTCGTCGCACCGACTGCCCGCTGCGGATGCCGTGGGCCGGGGGCGTGCCGCTGATGCTGGCCATTGGGCTTTCGTGGTTCGTCGTGCTCAGCCTGCGGAGCGAGGATCTTTTCAGTTACTTCGTCGGCGACGAACTGGTGAAGCGCTTTGCCTCGACCGGCCACGGGCGCAGCAAGCCGATCTGGTTTTTTGCCTGGGTGCTTCCGGTCGCGCTTTTTCCCTGGACCTTTGTGGTCTTGGCGATGCTTGCGGGGAAAGTGCGCCACTGGCGGCGCGATGATCGGCCCACTCCCGATCAGTGGCTGCTCCTCGGCTGGATCGCGGTCCCGCTCGTGATCCTCTCGCTGAGCGGCTCGAAGCTGCCGACCTATATCTTGCCGCTCCTGCCCGCGCTCGCAGTCGCCGTCGGCCACTGGACTCGCACGCGGGAGAATCACCGGCTGTGGAATCTCTCGATGCTCGTCACGATCTTCGCGCTCGGCGTCATCACCGTCGTGATCGAAACCATCGAGCACACCGCGCAGGTCGATCTTCCCGACGCCTACATGATCATGCCTGGGCTGCTCGCCTGCGCCTTGCTCCTCCGGCATCAGCCGCTGACCACGCGCCTGGTGGTCGCGTTGAGCACCGTCCTGGTCTGGCTGGCCGGGGTGGAAAATATGACCAAGCTCAACGACTCGCTCGAGCAGCAGGCCTCGGTGAAGCCGCTCGCCGCACTGCTTCGCACCGCGCCCGACTTCGACCGCGCGGCGATCTTTGCCTGCGAGGTGCGCGCTCACGGCTGGGAGTTTTACCTTGGCCGGCTCACGCACATGACTCGTGACGACGCGGACGTCGTCCTCCCACTGACGGACGAGCAAAAGTCGCGGATGATCAAGAACCCGGCGCGGTGTGAAGCGACGATGCTGCCTCACTCTCCCGCTTACGGACTCGTCCGCGTCGAGCGTTTTGCCCGCAGCTTTACTCCGGAAAAATGGAAGGTGCTGGCGGATGCCGGCGACTTCCTGCTCATCGGGACGCAAGACACGGCACTGCCCGGGCGGTGAAGTGCCGAAAGGCTTGTCGGGCAGGGAGGTGTTGCCCATAAAGCGCGAAGTTCCTGCCGCTTCATGACTTCGAACCAACACACGCTCGCCAAAGCCACCAGCCTCAGCGGTTCCTCGCTGCACACGGGCGGGAAAGTCACGCTCACGCTGCGGCCAGCGCCGCCCGGGTATGGCTGGAAGTTCAAGCGCATCGACCTCGCGGATGAACCGACGATCGACGCGCGGATCGATCACGTGAAGACGGTCGAGCGGGCCACGACGATCGCCGAAGGCAACGCCAAGGTGCACACCGTCGAGCACGTCCTCTCCGCGCTGGCGGGCCTCGGCGTGGACAACGCGATCATCGAGATGGACGCCAATGAGCCGCCGATCTGCGACGGCAGCGCGCGGCCTTTTGTGGAAATGATCCGCAAGGCAGGCATCGAGGAGCAGCCGGTGCCGCGGGCAGTCTATGAGATCACCGAGCCGATTCACATCGAGACCAAGGGTGGCTCGCTCATGACGATCGTGCCCGACAACGCGTTCCGCATTTCCTGCACGCAGATCGGCCCCGAGGGACGCTTCACCCAGTTTTACTCCACGGAGATCACGCCCGCGATTTACGAGAAGGAGATCGCCCCGGCGCGGACGTTCGTTTTCTACGAAGACGTGAAGCCGCTCATGGACAAGGGGCTGATCAAAGGCGGGAGCCTCGAGAATGCCGTGGTCATCCGCGGCGACTCTGTGCTCTCGAAGGAGCCGCTGCGGTTCAAGGATGAGTTTGTGCGCCACAAGATCATCGACATCGTCGGCGATCTCGCGCACTTCGGCCGCGCCATCCGCGGGCACGTCATCGTCGTGCGTCCAGGGCACGGGCCGAACGCGGAACTGTGCAAAGCGATCGCAAAACAGCACGCGAAGGCCATGGCGCTGGTGCCGCCGTCCGTCACGCCGAAGGGCGGCGACGTGCTCGACGTGAACGATGTCATGAAGCTGCTCCCGCATCGGTATCCGTTCCTGATGGTGGACCGGATCGTCTCGCTGGAGGGCGAGAACAAGTGCACCGGCGTGAAGTCCGTGACGATGAACGAGCAGTATTTTCAGGGCCACTTTCCCGGACACCCCGTGATGCCGGGCGTGCTCCAACTCGAGGC
>JANPIS010000141.1:0-1723 GCA_031425095.1 Chthoniobacteraceae bacterium | reverse complement strand
CGAGGTGATGGGAAAGCCGTGGGATGAGATCATGGATCGGACCCACTGTGGGCGCGAAGGCGACGACTTCCGTGAGCTGATGTGAGCGCGCCCACTCGGTGAGGCTGGTCGCGGTGTCGTCGGCATCGAGCAGCACGCAGGGACACCGGTAGTGCGCGGCGGCCCGGGCGACGCCATCGCCGAGCACCGTGCGCAAGGCGGCGATGCGAGTGTCGCTGAGGGCGTAGTGCTGGCGATAAATTCGTTCGCTGGTGAAGGCGGCGACGGCCATGGGAGTGAACGCCGCGAGGGGGCCGATCTCCGGCGCAAGGTCATCCGCGTGCAGCCACAGGCCAGCCCGCGCGGCGGTCGCAGGCAGGGTGGTGGGATGAGCGCGCGGGATCTTTTTGGAAGTGTCGGCGCGCTCTTGCTGCGGGGCTGGCGTGACTGCGCCGTCGGCGATGCGCTCACCGCCGCGCGCATCGCGGCGCAGATGTTCGGGCGCATACTTTTCGAGATTCGAGCGGCGCACGAGATAGGTCTTGCCGGGGGTTTGCAGGCCGGCGACCCAGCGCCACGAGAGGGTATTGCTGGCGGGATCGGCATCGAGCAGATGGCGAAAGAAAAAGTCGGCACCGAGTTCCCACGGCAGACGTTCGGCGTGGATCCAAAAGCTCGCCCACCACATCCGTGCATGATTGTGCAGGTAGCCGGTGTCGATCAGTTCGCCCGCGAAGGCGTCCATACAGGCGACGCCGCTCGCTCCCGCAGCCACGGCATCCGCCTTTCTCAAAACCTCCCGTGGCAACTCCCGGCGCAGCTCGCGCACGCGCTTCCGCCAACTCGTCCAGACCTGCGGACGCAGCTCCAGCCAGCCTTTCCAGCAGCGCCGCCAGCAGACTTCCTGGAGCCACTTTTCCGCGGAGCTGAAGCTGTAATGTTCCAGCGTGTCGCGGATCACCTCGTCCTCGGTGAGCAACCGATGGCGCAGCGCGGCGCTCAGTCGCGAGACATGGCGATGCCCCGCCTCGACGTGATTTCTCCGCGCCGCGTATTTCGTCACGCGCGGCAGAAAGGCCTGCCAGGCGGCCAGCGCCTCGTGGCGGGTGAGCGGAGGAAGCGTCACGTGCCGCGCGCTCAGGCCGCTTTTTCCGCGTAGCGGTCGAAGCGGTTCGAGAGGATGAAAAAGGTCGGCGCCCACAACCCGACGAAAATGCCGAAACGCTCGGCGTGCGCTTGGGTGTCGGGGGCCTGTCCACCAGTCAGAAACCAGATGGCGATGGAGCCGATGATCGACGCGAAGCCGAGGATAAAGCAGACGTGGCTGAGGAATTTGAGCTGAGTGGGTTTCATGGCGTGTTGTTGGGTCGGGGGAGTGGAGCTAGAATGTCAGCGATGGCGATTGCGGGTGGGGGATGGCGGAGTGGGGCGGGTCGGCAAGTGCTTCGCGCTGATCGCGCTTGAGCACTCCTTCTATTCGTGCTCGCAAGTGATACGGACGTCCGTGAAGTCCGGTTTCTGTTGTCGGCCAGCTTTGCCTTCACCATTCTCCCAGCGGATGGAAACCGACCCTGCTCCACAACTCGATGCCGAGATCGCGCTGCTGCGCCGTGTCGCGCAGGGTGACCGGCGGAGTTTTGAGGAGCTTTACGATCGGTTCTCCGGGGTCCTGTTTTCGGTCGCGAATCGGGTGCTGAACAATCAAGAAGCCGCGGAGGATGTGCTCCAGGATGTCTTTATCCAG
>JANPIS010000140.1:0-7077 GCA_031425095.1 Chthoniobacteraceae bacterium | reverse complement strand
CGCGCGCCGACTTCGTCATGCATGTCGCGGGCGATCCGCGCGCGCTCCTCGTCGAGCGCCGCCTTCGACTCCAGCAGAGCCATGCGCAAGGCCAGCCGACGGCGAGTGAGAGACCGCACCGCCAGCGCGAGCGCGGCGAGTGCCGCGACGAGCAGCGCATTGCGAAAGGTGCGCGTCTGCCAGAATTGCGCGGCGACATTCATCGGCAGTGCGAGCAATGACGAATCCCACTCGCGATCCGTGTGCCGCACCTGCGCCTCGAAGGTGTAGGCGCCGGGCGGTGGCGGCGGGATGCCGATCGAGAAGCCGTTCGCTATCTGCCAGTCGGAGTGAAATCCGCGCAGCCGCCAGCGACCCTGCAAATCATCCGGAATGCCGGTGCGGGCGAGATCCACGGTCGCCTCGATCCAGCGCGTGCCAGCAGGCACCTGGACGACCTGCGGCGAACCCGGCTCGCGATCGTCGAGGCGCACGGAGGCGAGTTGCAGCGTGAGCTTTTCATACACCTCGACTTCGGCGAGCTGCGGGGAAAAGGCAATGGGACTCTCGCTGCGAATCCGCAAGTAGCGGCCGCGAAACTCCCCGGCACCGGCGCCGGCGTGGATCACATCCACTTCGCCAGGGCGCGAATGCGAGCCGTCGGTGCGGATGTGGCCGGTCCAGATCGCCGTCGCGCCGGATTCCGGATCGTCCTCGAAAAGCTCCAGCTTCACGCGAGAGAGGCGCTCCGGGACGGAGTTGTCGCCGCGATTGCGCAGCGAGATGTGATCGAGCGTGCGCACGGACCCGAGGTCGATCTCGAAGTAAAATTCCGCGCCGAGATCGGGCTGAATGGGGTGCGCGATGGTGCCCGGGAGGCCATCGGTGAGCATGCCCGCGGTGAGTGGCCCCCAGAGCGGATGCGAGGCCTTCACGGGGCGACCGAGGGCGACATTGGTCGTGCGCGATTCGGCCGCTTCGAGGCGGAACTCGGTGAGCACGAAGTCGCCCGTGCGCGAGGGCGCCACCGTCGGCCCGAGCTTTCCCGCGGGCCGGTCACGCGGGAAGACGTCCACGCGGAAGGCCGTGATCTTTCCCGCCGGCATGCGCACGCCGATCTGAAACACGGCGTCGGAACCAATGCCCGTGAGGCGAAACTCGGAGCTCGGGGCCGTGGCGGTGAAGCGCCCGTCGTCACCGGCGCTCAGATCAGGTCCCGTCGCGCTGAAACGCACCGGCGTGAGCGGTTCCCACACGCTTTCCGCGCGCGGATTCGGATCGGTGGTCGCGGCGAGCGTGAACTCGTCGAAGTAGCTCGCCGGCCGCCCGGAGAGAAAACAGAGCGTCACCTCACACATCTCAACTTCCACCGGACTACGCGTGCGAAAGATGGCCGCGTGCGATTCACCGACGCGAGACGCGACCGACCAGCCCGCGCGTCCGACATCCAGACCATCGAAGACCTCCAGCAGCGCAGGCTCGCCCATTTCGGAAAAAGTGACCTGCATCGACTCGATCGCCACTGGCGACGCCACGACTGCCGCACCGGAGGCCGCGATCGATGCGATCACAAGCGTGCGGAAATGCGGCCAGCGGAGTGGAGTCATGCGTCGGTGCGAGTAAATGGGTTACCGCTGGCGCCCGCCAGTTTCCACTTCCCTCGCCCCGATTTCACTTCCACTCTTTCCCAATGACCGAAGCCCAGCAGCAGATGATCGACAAAGCGTTTGAGATGCTCAGCGAGCATTTCGACCATGTTGTGATCGCCGTCGGCACCTACGATGAGGACAAGCAATACACCACCACCGCAAGCTACTACGGCGGCGTCGCTCCGGCCATCGGCCTGTGCAAACTCTACGAGAATCGCTGGACCAAGGAGCACCTCTGGGGTCCGGACGAGGAGATGGATTAGCGCGACCGGGGTCACGCTGAGCGGTTCCCTCAGAACAGCAGCGGAGGGTGCATCCAACTGACCAGCCTGCGACGCATTTGTTCGCGATTCGCGGCGTCGTGCACTTCCACGGGATTGAAGTCATCCGTTAGCACCCGGCCGTGCGTGGCATCGGTGCTCTGGATCGCGCTGAGCATCGTACTGAAATCTTCGCGCAAGTCGGGATGCACCGCGTCCACATTCGCCAGGCGATACGCGTGCAACTCGGCCGCCGGCGTGGCCACGAAAAAGACGTTCCCATTTCCCATCGCATGGATGCGCACCATGGCGAAGGACGTGCGCAAGGTCCGCTCGAGAGAGGCGACGAGGAAGTCGCGGCCCGCGTGCAGGTCGCCGAGACTATTGATCACGAGCACACCTTCGGGGCGCAGCACGCGGCGCATCGCAGCGAAGGCTTCCTGCGACATGAGGTGCGACGGCGAGGAATCGCCGAGGAAGGCGTCGAGCGCGATCACGTCGTAGAGCCCCGTGTCGGTGTTCAGAAACTGGCGCCCGTCACCGATGATCACGCGCATCTTCTCCGGCTCGAAGCCGAAGTGCGCCTGGGCCATCGGAATGACGTCGGGATTGATCTCCACGGCGGTGACCCGCGCGCCTTCGCGGGCAAAATCCATCGGCACAATCCCGATCCCGATCCCGATGCAGAGCACATCCTTCACCTCCCGGGCATGCATCCGGGCGAGACCGTGCAGCGCGTAGGTGAAGAGCGAAGTGCTCTGCCGCGCGGCAGGGTCGTAGGTGTTTTGCTGGAGGTAGTCGTTGAGAAAATACCGACGGGAGTGGTCGCTCATCTCGAAGACCTGGAGCTGACCGAAGTTGGAATTGGAGCTCGCGAGTTCCTGCAATTCCTCTGGCCACGGATGCGCCTGGGAGCGCAGCGCCGCCCATCCGCCGCCGAGCGCGAGCGACGCGAGAAGCACGGATAAGACAGCCGCATTGCGCCAGACGGCGAAGTAGATGACTGAGACGGCCATGAGCGCGCCCGCCGTGATCCACATCGTCGTGGAATTCGGCAGAATCGGGATGAGCACGTAGCCGACGAGGATCGTGCCGAACACACTGCCGAGCGTGCTGATCGCGGAGAGGCGGCCGACGGTTCCGCCAACATTCGCCATGTCGCGCGTAAGGACGCGGATCGCGAAAGGTCCCACCGTCGCGAGCAGCGTGAGCGGAACGAAGAAGAGGAAGAGCGAAGCGAGCAACGAACCGGTGGCGAGCGGGAAGACGAGGCAGGCAAACGCCACGCGCCCCGCGAACGGAACCGTCAAGGCGAGGTAGATGCCGGCGAGCAAGATGCAGATGTAGAGGCGCCGCAGATCTTGCGAGCGATCCACCAGCCAGCCACCCAGCCAGTAGCCCGCCGCGAGCGAGAGGAGCGTCACCGCGATCTGCGCGGTCCAGACAAAGTGCGACGTGCCCACGTAAGGCGACAACACCTTGGCCCCGAGGATTTCCACGATGAGGATCGCCGCGCCAGTGAGCGCCGAGGTGGCGTAAACATAGCGTCGCAGCGCAGGCGACAGCCGGTCGTGAGAGGGAGCAGCGGAGGGACGCACCCGCGCCTTCTACGAGTCCCGTTGACGAAGCGCAAGCAGCCGCCTTCAACCGGAGAGCGACACACACAAGAGTCGCGCCGGTCGGCGTTGAACAGGTGGGCACACCGCCGTTTTCCAGGCGGATCTGTGGAAGCCCCCCGAGTCTCATGCATATCCTCCTCCGCCACCTCACGCTGATATTCACGACGATCGCCGCAGCGCACGCACAGGGTCCACCGCGCCAGCCTCCGAATGGCGATGGTCCGTGGAATCGGGACATCCTCGCCTGGCGCGTGAGCCGCAGCGGCGCGGTGGAGGAGGTCGCGACTTTTCCCCGCGCCGGCGTGGCGACGATCGCGCGCATGCCGGACGGCCGGCTGATCGTCGCGCATCAGCATTTCCCGGAAAATGATCGCGAGAGCTTCGACAAGGTCGCGGTGCATTTCTCCAGCGATGAAGGCACTACCTGGACCGCGCCACAGGTCATCCGCGTGGACGGACTGCCCGAGGGCATGCGCTTCCCTTTCGACCCGACGCTCGTCCCGCTGCCGGATGGACGCGTGCGGCTCTACTTCACGGGCAACCTGCGCGGCGGCTCCGGCCCGAGCACGCCCGCGATTCACTCCGCCATCTCGACGGACGGCGTGCGCTATGCCTACGAACCGGGGATGCGGTTCGGAGTCGAAGGGCGCGCGGTGATCGATTGCGCGGTGGTGCGGCACGGGGGCGTGTTCCATCTCTTCGCGCCGGATAATGGCGCCGGCAACGATCCGGGCCGCCCGCGCGCGGAATCCGGTGCGCGCGAAGGCCTCGCCTATCACGCCACCAGCACGGACGGGCTGGCCTTCACCCGCGTCGCAGACGTGCAGATCGAAGGCCGCCGAAGCTGGCTCGGCAATGCCTTTTCCGACGGCGAAAAAATCACCTTTCTCGGCACCGGCGATCCTGATCCACCGAGGGATGGCGTGCGGCGCGTCGGCATGTGGCTGGCCACCAGCACCGATGGTCACGCCTGGCGCCTCGGCGAGAGCCCGCCCGCGGGCGGCGCCGACCCCGGTGCGGTGCCGACGCGCGATGGCGGACTCGTCATCGTCGGCACCGGCGAATCGCGGATGCGCAATTCGGGCGGGGCGGAATTCAATCCGCGCCGCGACGATCAATCCGGTGGAGCCGTCCGTCCTCCACCTCCACCGGGAGAGGGTCGGCGGGACGGTGAAAGGCGTGAGCAGAATCCCCCGCCACTGCCCATCCCCGACAACGCCCGCGGTGAGCGGCCCGATCCGCGCGGAGCGGGCGGACAGATTCGCGTCGAGAAGATCGACTCGAAATACAAAGCCGCGCAGGAGTCGCGCCGGGGTCGTTCGTCACCGGACAGGACGCGGACATCGTCCTCGGTTCGAAAGGCTTCAACGATTCCGGCGGCCCCCTGCTCTTCAATCATCCCACCGGACTCGCGACTGACGGCAAGGCGCTGCTCATCACCGACCGCTGGAACAACCGCGTGCTCATCTGGAAATCCGCGCCCGCGAAAAACACCCCGCCCGACCTCGTGCTCGGCCAGGCGGATTTCACGCAGAACAATCCGGGCACCGGGATGGCGCAGATGAACTGGCCCGGCAATGTCGCGATCACGCCCGACGGCCAGCGCATCGCCGTCACCGACACGAACAATGACCGCATCCTGATTTGGAATTCGTTTCCGACGAAGAACGGCGCGCCGGCGGATCTCGTGCTCGAACTCGCGCATTTTTCCGGCAGTGGAGCGCCGGACGATGCGGAGCGCCGACCTCCGAATCCACGCCCTGAACGCCCGCGCGGCGAACCGGAGGCCGGCGCTCCGAACGCGAACTTTCGCCCGCAAGTGGGGCGCGGCATTCAGCGCTTCGGCTGGCCATGGGGCGTGTGGACCGATGGAAAAAAACTCGCCGTGGTCGCCACGCACGGACACTCGGTGCTGATTTGGAATTCACTCCCGACCCGTGACCACCAGCCGCCGGACCTCGTGCTCAATCCGGACGACGCCGGCACCCCGCGCAATGTGACCAGCGACGGCGCGACATTCTTCGCCGTGAGCGATCACAACAACGCCGCCGCCTCGCGCCCCGCGACGATGGTCTGGAATTCGTTCCCGACTTCCTCCACGCAACCACCAGACTGGAAATGGAACGAATGGGTGAAAGGTTCCTTCACCCCCGACGGCAAGCTCGTCGTCGCCGGGATGAGCAAGATCTTCATCTGGAACAAGACGCCGCGCGCCGCCGAGACCGACCCGGAGGTGGTGCTGCGACCCACGACCTATCGCAACGGCGACGGCCCGGATGCGGTGGTCGCGAATGGCCGGCTCTACGTCTGCACTTACAATGGCAACCATCTCCTCGGCTGGAATTCCCTCCCCACGCGCGACGATCAGCCGGCGGACTTTGCCCTCGGCAGCGATCGCACCGACCAGAACACGTGGGCGGAAAACTTTTTCATCCAGAACGCCGTGGTCGCGACGGACGGCAGGAGCCTGTTCGTCTCCTCGGACTTTGACCGGAAGATGTTTGTCTGGCGAGCCCTGCCCGACGAAAGCGCCGCGAAACCGGACATGGTGTTCCATCTGCCCGAAGGGCCGTGGGACAATGAATTGCACGGCACGACGCTCGCGCTCGCGGGCCGCAGCGCGGTCTATGTCTGGAAAAAACTCCCGCTGAACGGCGAGCCGCCGGCCGTGGTTTTGGGCCGCCGCATCGGGAGCGTGGAACTCGGCGAACTCACCGGCGTCGCCTTCGATGACAAATATTTCTACCTCAGCGACCGCCGCGCCGAGGCCATCTACGTGTGGGAGGGAATCCCGACGCGCGACAGTGAGCCGAAGTTCACGCTCGCGATGCGCAGCCCCGGGCGGCTGACCAGCGACGGAAAATATCTCTGCGCCGCGCCGTTCGAGGGGAGCGGCATCCAGCTCTGGCGCGTGGGTGAACTCAGCTCGCGCGCAGAGCCCATAGCGCTCGGCGGACGCGGCCAGTTCAATCTGCCGAGCGAATGTCTCATCGCCGAGGGCCGCCTGTTCGTCTGCAACCGCAGCTTTAACCGCGTGGATGTCTGGAACCGCGTCGAGGACGCGCTCGCGGGCCGGCCCGCCGATGCGCTGCTCGGGGCGACCGATGAGTCCGACCGCAAGCCGGGCCTCGCCCGCAATCAACTCTTCATGCCCGGCTCGCTCGCCTGGGGCGGCGGCTACCTGTGGGTGGGCGAGTTCAAATTCTCCACGCGCATTCTGCGCTTCAGCCCGCAGGCAAAGCAGACATCGGGCGGCAACTGAGGATTCGCCATGCGTCGCGCGTCACGCTTTCGCCGATGCGGACCGACGCACTGAACGGCGGTGAACGGCGCGGACAGACCGGTAGTTGCGTGTCGTTGCGATCCGACGGGTGCCTCTCTTCGTTTCGTTCCGCATTGAGGCTAGGCATGGCCTGCTGTTACCCACAGCCATGCCCTCCAGCGAGCGCGACTCCCTTTCCCCTGGTGCGCGCGAGTTTCACACCACGCACTGGAGCGTGGTCGTGTCGGCGCGGGGCGATCGGAGCGGTGCGCGGGTGGCGTTGGAAAAGCTCTGCCACGCTTATTGGT
>JANPIS010000139.1:0-14509 GCA_031425095.1 Chthoniobacteraceae bacterium | reverse complement strand
TGGTTTTGAATGGCGGACTTGCGCGAAATCGCGAGCCAGACCACTCTCAATGCTTGTCCACACGAGTAAAGTTTTGGGGAGTGCGTGGGTCCATCCCGGCTCCGGGACCGGACACCGTGACGTATGGTGGCAACACCTCCTGCGTCGAAGTCCAAGCGGACGGCGAGACCATCATTCTCGACGCGGGTTCCGGCATTCGCGCGCTGGGTTTGGATCTCGGGAGGAAGCTGAACGGCGGCTCGCTTTCCGCCACTTTGCTCATCACCCACACGCACTGGGATCACATTCAGGGATTCCCCTTTTTCCTCCCTGCCTACAACCCGAAGAACCGCCTCAGAATCCTCGGCGTCGAAGGCGCGCGGGCCAGCCTTGCGGCGATGCTCGCGGGACAGATGGAGAGCCCGTATTTCCCGATCGCGCTCAAGCAACTCCCCGGAAATATCGAGATCGAGGAACTCCGGGAGCGCCGCGCGACCATCGGCAAAGTGCGCGTGGAGGCCTGCCAGTCGAATCATCCGGACGTGGCCTTCGGCTACCGGCTTTTCACGAGCGCGGGATCGATCGTTTATCTCCCGGACAACGAGACCTTCAACGAACTCGCAGCCGACCGCCCAGATGCCACCGAACGCCGCAACCGCACTCGCCAACTGACGGACTTCATTTCTGGGGCGGATCTCCTGATTTGCGATGCGCAATACGACGCGGAAGAATACAAAACGCACGTTGGCTGGGGCCACGGGTGCGTGGATGACGTTGTGCGTTTTGCCATCGCCGGAAACGTGCGAGCACTGCAGCTCTTTCACCACGATCCAGCGCATGACGATCGGAAGATCGCGTCGATGCTGGAGCACGCGCGAAAGCTTGCCGCTGAGGCCGGGAGTGCGATGCAGATCGACGCCGCGCGGGAAGGTGCGGAGGTCGTGCTGGCAGGGAAGCTAAAGCGTTAAGCAGCCGGAGATCCGACCGCCGGTCGCTGGAATGCGCGACGATACTCCCGCGGAGTCATGCCGGTCGCGGCGCGGAACTGGCGACTGAATGCGGCCTGGTCGTAGAACCCGCACTCGAAGGCGATGGAGGACAAGGCGGCATCCGCCGTGCGCAATGAATGCGCAGCGGCTTCGATGCGGGACTTGGTGAGGAGCTGGCGCGGCGTGAGGCCGGTGATGCCGCGCACGCGGCGCTGAAACTGACTCCACGAAAGGCCGGATTTTTTGGCGAGGGTCTCGATCCGCAACGGCTCGGCGCAATCGCGATGAAGCGTGTCGAGCGCCCCGGCGAGGGCGCCCAGCTCGCTGCCCCGCGCGGCGGGCGTGTCGAGATCGCGCGAGATGCCGGCGAGCGCGATGACTTCGCCGGTGGCGGATTTCACCGCGACCTTTTGCGAGACAAACCAGCCGCCACTGCCGTCGGCCTGCGTGATCATTTCCAGCCGGTCGCGCACGGTCGCGCCTCTGGAGAAAACCTCGTCGTCTTGCTGCTCGTAGGCTGCGGCGAGCATGGCGGGAAAGACTTCGCGCGCGGTGCGTCCGAGCAGTTCCGTGCGATGCCGCAGGCCGGCGCGACGGATGAAGGCGTCGTTCGCCGCGACGTAGCGCCGGGCGCGATCCTTCACGCAGAAGAGAATGTCGCCGATGGTGTCGAACAGGGCTTCGGCGGCTTCGATCCCGGGGGCGCTGGCGAGGATGGAATCGCGCAGGCTCCGGGATCGAGCAGCAGGAGGATGGACGGGCATGGGGAACCGCGGGCAAACTGGCGCAGGCGGCGAAGATCACCAGCGCATTTGTATTTTTCCCGCATTCCATCCCGCGAATAACGCCACGACGGACGAGTGCCTCCGCGGCAGGATGAACGCATGACCACGAGCACCCTCCCGCCACACCCCGCGAAGCCGGCGGCGACTCTTCCTCCCTCGCCCGCATCCGTCGCCGACGAGGCGATCTGCTCGCGCGCCGCTGAACTCGCCGGGCAACTGCTGACGGCCGCGCTGGACCAGCAGACGCGGGCGGAACAGGCGGAGGCGGCGAAGCTCGGGCGGCTGATGGAGGACCCCGCCGGCAAGGCTTTCACCTTCGCGATGGTGGACGAAATTTTTCGCAGCCACGATCCCGCCAGCGCGGCGCGGCGCTGGCGCGGGTTGATCGCCGCGTTCGGTGTGCCGCGGTATCCGCCGCTCGCGGATCGTCTACTGATGCGGGCGGGCGCGGTGGGAAGCCACGTGCTGCCCGGCGTGGTGATGAAGGCGGTGGCCGCGCGGATGCGGGCGGATAGCGCGCGGGTGATCCTGGCGGGAGAGAAGGAGCCGCTGCATCGGTATCTGACCACGCGGACGGCGGAGGGCTTTCGCATCAATCTCAACCATCTTGGCGAAGCCGTGCTGGGCGAAGAGGAGGCGCGGCGCCGGTTGGAGGCGGTACTCGGGCATCTCGCGGACCCGGCGGTGAACTACATCTCGGTGAAGATTTCGGCCATCTACAGTCGGATCAATCTGATCGCGTGGGACGATACCCTGGCGGAGATCGAGGCACGGCTGCGCACGCTGTATCGCGCGGCGGCGAAGGGTGGAAAATTTGTGAATCTCGACATGGAGGATTACCGCGATCTCGCGCTGACCGGCGCGGCGTTTCGTGGCGTATTGGAAGAGCCGGAGTTTCGCTCGCTGTCCGCGGGCATCGTCCTCCAGGCGTATCTGCCGGACTCCTGCGCCGCCCAGCGCGAGCTCACGGAGTGGGCGCGGCAGCGTGTGGCCGGGGGCGGAGCGCCGATCAAGATTCGCCTCGTGAAAGGGGCGAACCTCGCGATGGAAGCGGTCGAAGCGGAGATCCACGGCTGGCATGCCGCGCCTTATGGATCGAAGGCGGAGACCGACGCGAACTTCCGCCGTCTGCTCGAGTACGGCTGCGATCCCGCAAATGCCGCTGCGGCTCGGCTCGGCGTGGCGAGTCACAATCTCTTCGATGTGGCGCTGGCGCTCACGTTGCGCGAGGCGAAGCGCGTGGAACGCCTGGTGGAGATCGAGATGCTCGAAGGCATGGCGAATCACCAGGCTCGCGCGGTGCGCGACGCGGCGGGCGGTCTCCTGCTCTACGCGCCGGCGGTGCGCCGCGATGACTTCCTGAGTGCGATGGCTTATCTCGTGCGCCGTCTCGATGAAAATACCGCGCCGGAGAATTTCCTGCGCGACATGTTCGCGATGCGGCCCGGCTCGCCGGAGTGGGAGCGGCAGCGCGCACGGTTCGCGCAGGGCTGGAACGAGCGCGCCTCGGTGTCCGAAGAGTCCCGCCGACGTCTGCCCGCCGTGAATCCTGCGCGGGCGGCGCACTTTCAGAACGAGCCGGAGACCGACTGGACCCAGCCGCCCGCTCGCGCGGCGCTGGCGGAGGCGATCGGCTCATGGAAGCCAGTGCCGCTCCCGGAACTTCCCGCGCTCGACGCGATGCTCCGCACTGCCGCGGAGGGACAAGTGGGATGGCAGGCCCTCGGTGCCGCGGGGCGTGCGAAGATCTTGAATCTCGCGGCGGACCTGATGGGCGCGCATCGTTTCACCGCGCTCGCCTGCCTCCGTGCCGACGGAAAAAAGGCGATCGCGGATGCGGACGGGGAGGTCTGCGAGGCGATCGACTTTGCGCGCTACTATGCCCGCACAGGCCAGGCACCGCAGGGAGTGAAAGCGGAGGCGCTCGGCATCGTTGCGGTCGTGTCGCCGTGGAATTTCCCCTACGCCATTCCGGCCGGCGGCGTGCTCGCGGCATTGATGGCTGGAAACAGCGTCATCCTGAAACCCGCCCGCGCCACCGCGCAGACAGCGCGGCTGCTCGCGCAGCAGCTCTGGGCCGCGGGGGTGCCGCGGGACGTGCTCCATTTTTTCCCGTGCGACAGCCGCACGGGCCAGGCGCTCATCTCCGATCCGCGGATCGCGGCTGTCGTGCTCACGGGTGGCTACGAGACGGCGCGCAAGTTCCAGGGATGGCGGCCCGCGCTGCCGCTCTTTGCGGAAACGAGTGGGAAGAATGCGCTCATCGTCACCGCGCAGGCGGATCGCGAACTGGCGATCAGGGATCTGGTGCGCTCGGCCTTCGGTCACGCGGGGCAGAAGTGCAGCGCGGCGAGCCTCGCGATCCTGGAGGCGGAGATCTACGACGATCCCGTCTTCCGCCGCCAGCTCCGCGATTCCGCAGCGAGTTTGCACGCCGGTCCAGCCACGGATGCGCGCAGCGTCGTCACGCCGCTGGTGATCGAGCCGGGCCGGGATTTGCGCCGTGCCTTGACGATGCTGGATGACGGCGAGGAGTGGCTGCTGAAGCCGCGCCAGCTCGGCGACGATCCGTGCGCGTGGACTCCGGGGATCAAGCTCGGCGTGCGGCCCGGCTCGTGGTTCCACCTCACGGAGTGTTTCGGCCCCGTGCTCGGCCTGATGCGCGCGGAGTCGCTCGCGGAAGCGATGGAGTGGCAGAACGCGACGGACTTCGGTCTTACGGTCGGGCTGCATTCGCTCGACCCGGAGGAGGTCGCGTGGTGGCGCGACCGTGCGCAGGCGGGCAATCTTTACATCAACCGCCCGATCACCGGCGCGATCGTGCAGCGGCAGCCGTTTGGCGGCTGGAAGAAGTCGTGCATCGGTCCCGGAGCGAAGGCGGGCGGGCCGAACTATGTGCTCAGCTTTTGCCGGCTGAGCGACGCGGGTGCGGTGGAAAATGATTACCGCGCCGCGTGGGAGAGCCACTTTGCCATCGAGCACGATCCGTCTGCGTTGCGCTGTGAATCGAATGTCTTCCGTTACCGCCCGTGTCGCGGGGTGATCCTGCGGCTCGATGGAACGCCGGTGGAGAATGCGACGAACGAGACACGCGCGCGGCTGGCGGCGGAGGTGTGCGGTGTGCGTCTGGAGATCAGTCGCGCCACGGAGGAGAGCGACGCGCACTTCATCGCGCGCGTGCCCGAGCTGGCCAAGAGCGCGGAGTTTCTTCGCACGGTTTCTCTGCCGCGCGGCGCGGTACTGCAAGCCGCGCATGGGGCGGGCCTGAACTGGATCAATGCTCCGCTGCTCGCTGCGGGCCGCGTCGAACTCACCCGCTGGCTGCGCGAGCAGAGCGTCAGCCAGACGCGCCACCGCTACGGCCAGTTGCCCAACACGGCGACCGCAGGGCAAGCTGGTCGTCCCCGCCCTTCCGCGAACATATGAACATGATCCTCCTCAACCGCGCCCGATGTGCCTTTGCGTTACTCGGCACTCTGCTCGCTGGCAGCGCACCGGCGCTCACGATCGAGGAAGCGCTCGCGCTGCCGAAGCAATGGGAGAAGAAGGTGCTGAACGAGACCGTCGCTCCGCACTGGCTGCCGGATGGGCGGAGCTTCTGGTACCAGCGGCAGACGGCGGATGGCCAAGGTGAGTGCGTGTGGATTCAGGCGGGCACGGCAGAGCGCAAGACGGCGGCCACGCGCGAGGAGATGGATTTGCCGCCGCCGCCGACCCGCCGCAGTGCCAAGGATGGCGTGTGGACGACGGGCCCTTCGCCGAAGGACACGCTGCCGCTGAAGGTCACCTTTGTGAACGAGTGGAAGGAGGACCTGGAGTTGTTCTGGTTCGATCCCTATGGCAAGCGCATCAGCAAGGGCACGCTGAAGGTGGGTGAGAAGGTGACGAAGGACACTGCCAGGGATGCGCGCTGGTGGTTTGAGGACACGAAGACGAAGCGGGCGGTGACGATCATGGTAATGAACGAGGACGGCGAGGAGATCATCATCGACGGAAAGCCGCCGGCCGAAGTGATCGGCCAGGCAAAGACGGTGTCGCCGGACAAGCAGTGGTCCGTCAGTTACAAAGGCAATGGCGTGTCGCTGCGCCATCTGAAGACGAAACAACGGGTGGAGATCGAATGCGAGCTGGCGGCCGGGGCCACGTTTATGGGCACCGTGCGTTGGTCGCCGGACTCGCGGTCCTTCGTGGTACCAGCCGTGGTGGATGTGGAGCGGCGGAAACTGACGATCGTCGAGTCGTCGCCGAAGGATTCCGTGCAGCCAAGGTTGAAGGTGCTGGATTACTTCAAGGCGGGCGACGTCTTACCCAAGGCGGTGCCAGTGCTGGTTCGGGTGAGCGATAAGTCGGCCGTCGTGGTCGCCGACGACCTATTTCCCAATGCCTATACGACCAAGTCAGACTTACCCATTCGCTGGGCGGCGGATGGGCACGAGTTTTACTTCGATTACAACCAGCGCGGGCATCAACTCTACCGCATCATCGCGGTGAATGTGGAGACCGGCCAGCCCCGCACCGTGGTCGAGGAGAGGAGCGATACCTTCATCGACTACGCCGGCAAGACCTCGCAGCACTGGCTGCACAAGACGGGCGAGCTGCTCTGGATGAGCGAGCGCGACGGCTGGGCTCATCTCTGGCTCTACGATGTGGCGGCGGGTAAAGTGAAGCAGCAGGTAACGCAGGGTGCATGGGTCGTGCGCAAGGTGCTGCGCGTGGAGGAAGCGCAGCGGCAGGTGTGGTTCATGGCTTCCGGTTTGCAGCCCGCCGAAGACCCATATCAACAGCATCTCTGCCGCGTGAACCTGGATGGCTCAGGTTTTATTCAACTGACGAAAGGCGACGGCGATCACCGGGTGCTTTTCTCGCCCGACAAGACCTGGTTTATCGACACTTATTCCCGTGCCGATGCGGAACCGATCTCGGAGCTGCGCCGGTGCGAGGACGGCAGCAAGGTGTGCGATCTGGAAAAGGCCGATGCGAGTGCCCTGCTTGCCACCGGCTGGCAGATGCCGGAGCGCTTTGTCGCCAAGGGTCGCGATGGCAGGACCGACATCCACGGCGTCATCCTCAAGCCTTCGCACTTTGATCCGGCAAAAAAGTATCCGGTGGTGGAGGAAGTCTATGCCGGTCCGCCGAGGGCATCCTCGCCGAAGACCTTTGGCTTACTGGCAAAGCAGCGGCAGATCGCGGAGCTGGGTTTCATCGTCGTGCAGGCCGATGGCATGGGCACGAATCACCGGGGCCGGGCATTCCACGAGGTGTGCTGGAAGAACTTCAAGGACGCCGGCTTTCCGGACCGCATCGCCTGGATCAAGGCCGCCGCTCAGTCCCGTCCGTGGATGGATCTGACGCGCGTCGGAATCTACGGCGGGAGCGCGGGGGGCGGGAATGCCATGCGGGCGCTGTTGGACTACCACGACTTCTACAAGGTCGCCTATGCCGACAGCGGCGCACACGACAACCGCATGAACATGATCTGGTGGAACGAGTCCTTCATGGGCTGGCCGGTGGATGAGTCTTATGTGCGCAACTCAAACGTAATCGATGCGGCCAGGTTGCAAGGCCGCCTTTTCCTCACCACGGGCGAACTCGACAGCAACGTGGATCCGGCCAGCACGGCTCAAGTGGTCGGCGCCTTGCAGAAAGCGGGCAAGAGCTTTGACTACATGCCCATCATCGGCGGCGAACATTGCGCCGGGGGCAAAAGCGAATACGGCCAGCGGCTTCGCATGGAGTTCCTGATCCGGTATCTCCTCCCAAATCAGCCGTAACCCCGGGCGCTCACACCCGCGCGCTTTAGGCGGCTTCGGCGTCGTCTTTCGGCGGGGCGACTTTGGCGCCTTTGACGGGCTTCTTCGCTGCTCGCGGGGCGAATTCGAAGCCGACTTTCGCGCCTTCGAGCTTGAGGAAAGCGGCGAACGGTTTGCCCTTTTTCGAGATAAAACGGGGCAGCAGGTCGGTCTTGCCTTCACGGAAGAGCTTCAGGGCCTGCTCGGCTGGGATCTGCTTTTGCAGGATGACTTTGCCCATGCGGACCGGCTTGGCCTTGGCGTCGGCGGGCACGCAGAGGTAGGCGCTCTCGGTCTCATAGACGATGCCCGCCGGGGTCTCACCGATCTGGCGGGCCTGGCTGAGGTCGAGCGTGCCGTCGGCGTTGCTCGCGCCGTCGCCCTTGTCGAAGTCGAACTTCTGCTTCCACTCCGCTTCATCGAGGATGACCGTCGCCGCAAAGCTGCGCCCGAGCTTGCTGCGGAAGCCTTCCAGCGGGCCGACACGCTTCTCGCTCAGCAGTTTCGAGACTTCCTCGCGCTCAAATTCCCGGCCAGCCATCGTCTTCCAGACGAGGAGCTTGCAGCCGGGGCATTCGAAGGCGCGGAAGGATTCCTTGAAGCTCGCCTCGCCACAGCGCGGGCACTTGGCGGCGAGCGCTTCGAATTTTCCCTGCACCTCCTGGCCTAGGCCACCGCGCACTTTTTCCACGATTTCCGTGGTCAGCTTGCGGATCTCCGTCATGAAGACTTCGCGCGATAGTTGGCCGCGCTCCATCTGCCGGAGCTTGTGTTCCCACTCGCCGGTTAGCTCCGGCTTCGTGAGCGCCTCGACCTGCACGTTGCGGAGCAGGGTGATCAGCGACATGCCCTTGGCCGTGACGAAAAGCTCGCGGCCCTGGCGGAGCAGGTAGCCTTCGTATAGCAGGCCTTCGATGATCTGCGCGCGGGTCGCCGGCGTGCCGAGACCGCGCTCGGCCATCGCTTCGCGCAGTTCCTCGTCATCGACGAGTTTGCCCGCGCCTTCCATGGCGGAAAGCAGTGTGGCTTCGGAAAAGCGCGCGGGCGGCTTCGTCTCGCACTCCTTGATCTCGATGCCCTCGGTTCGCGCGGTCTCGCCGGCGCGGATGGCGACGATGGCGCGATCATTTTCCCCGTCGCCTTCGGCCTGCCGGCCATACACGGCGAGCCAGCCCGGATCGACGATCACCTTGCCCTCGGTCTTAAACTTCTCGGCTTCGACCGTCGTGATCCGCGTCGTGACCTCGAACTGCGCTGGCGGGAAGAACACCGCTATGAAGCGGCGCGCGACCATGTCGAAAATCTTGTGCTCCTTTTCGTCGAGGCTCTTCGCCGTCGCGCCCGTCGGCACGATGGCAAAGTGATCACTGACCTTTGCGTTGTTGAAGATGCGCTTGTTCGGCTTCACCCAGCCCTGCTGGAGCGCTTTCGTCGCGTGGGTCGAAAGCGACACCTCGTCGAAGCTCGTCATTACCTGCTTCGCCGTGGCCACGTGATCCTCGGGGAGATAGCGTGAATCCGTTCGTGGATAGGTGAGGACCTTATGCTTCTCGTAAAGCGCTTGGGCGATCTGCAGGGTCATCCGCGCGGGGAAACCGAAGCGTTGATTCGCTTCCCGTTGGAGCGTGGTGAGGTCGTAAAGCTGCGGGCTGATCTGCGAAGTCGGCTTCTTCTCCTCCTCGATGGTGCCGGGCTTGCCATTACACTTGGCCTTGATCGCATCCGCTTTGGCCTTCTCCCAGATCCGCTCGGCCTTGCCGTCTTCGTCGCCCGCTTTCTTGCTGAATTTCTCATCGAACCACCGCCCGCGATAGCTCCCTGCAGCGACGCCGAAGTCGCCATAAACCTCGAAGTACGTCTTCGGCTTAAAGGCGCGGATCCTTTCCTCGCGTTCCGCGAGGATCGCCAGCGTTGGCGTCTGCACCCGGCCGGCCGTTGTCTTCTGAAAGCCGCCCATGGCCTTCGTATTGAAGGCCGTCAGGGCGCGGGTGGAGTTGATCCCCACCAGCCAGTCCGACTCGCTGCGCGAAGTCGCGGCGTCTGCCAGCGGCCTCATTTCCTCATCGCTGCGGAGATTCTGGAAAGCGGAGCGGATCGCGTCCGGCGTCATCGATTGCAGCCAGAGCCGCTTGCTTGGTTTCTTGCAGCCAGTATGGCGCATCACGTTCCGAAAGATCAGTTCACCCTCGCGACCGGCGTCGCAGGCATCGATCACGCCCTCGACGTCCTTCCGTTTCAGGAGTCGGGTGAGCACCTTCAGGCGGTTGACGTTTTTCTCGATCGGCACGAGCGCGAACTCTGGCGGGAGAGAAGGAAGATTCTCCATGTTCCACTTCCCGCGCGCTGGCTCAAAGCCCTCTGGCGGAGTGATTTCAAGGAGATGGCCGACCGCAGACGAGATCACGTACTCGTCGTTCTCGTAGAAATCGGTGTCCTTCTTAAAGCGCCCCAGCGCCTTGGCCAGATCGCCGGCTACACTCGGCTTTTCCGCGATGATAAGGGTCTTGGCCATGAAGGGTTTACGACGGTTTTACGAAACTCTGGCCCGGGAGCTGGCGCACCCGCCGTTTCGTTTCGAGGGCGTGCAAACTGGAAGAGACCTAGGGGGTTGGCAAGCGGGTTTTTGGTTGGCGTCCGGGACCGGACTTGCGCCGCGAGTGCAGCCGAGCCGATGGCGACCGCGGCCGCTCATTGGCTGAAACCTGTTTGCAGTGCGGGAGGATTCTACGGCAAAACCATTCCCTCATGAACGATCTCGACCGAGCGATCACGGCGGCGATCCGAAGCAAGGCGATGATGCCGGACCTCTTCCGCACGCTCATCGCGGACGAGCTCTGGTTTCTGGTTCCCTATCATCCCGAACTCGACGGCGGGATCATCGAACTGAAACCGGGGATGCCGCTGCCGTTTGTACAGTTGGCAGATTCGAAGGGGACGGTGGTGCCCATCTTCTCCAGTGAAGAGCGGGTGGACGAAGGTCTGGGGAAAGGAAACGTGACGCCGGGAACGTATGCGCCAGCGGCGATGCCGGCGGTCCAACTGCTGGGGATCGTGGGCAGGGCCGGTTTGCGAGCCGTGCTCAATAAGAGCTGCAAGACCGGCGAGATCATTCTGCCGCCCGAATTGCTGCGCGATCTGGCCGACGGGACGGCGCTCAGACCGCACCCGATGGAAAGCGAGGAGACCGTTCACCAGGGAGAGCTGAAGCAGGTGGATCCGGCGGATTATCCGACCGAACTCGTCCAGCGACTTTTCGAGGCCATGCGGCGCCACACGCATTTCCGCGCCGCGTGGATTTTCACGTTTCCCGATGACGGAAAGCGCCCGGCGGAGCCGCCGCACTATCAAGTGCTGGTGCACATGGATCCTCGCGACGATACCGTCTTGCACGATCTGAGCCTCGTGGCGCGGACGAGATCGGATAGCTTGGAAAACGTGGATCTCGGGCTCCTCGATGAGAAGGACCAGGCCTACATCGAGGATCTCCGGCGGCGGGTGCAGCCCTTCTACGTCGCTGCGAAGTGAGTGCCGCTTCGCAAGCCGCTACACGAGCTTCACAAAATGCTGTCCGGGAAGCTGCCGCACGAGTCGCTTCATCTCGAAAGTGAGCAAGGTCGAGGTGACTTGATGCGTTGGCAGGCCGCTCCTCGTGACGATCGTGTCGAGTGGCGTCTCGTCCTTTTCCACGGCATCGAGGACGGCGCGTTCCGTCGCGGAGAGCTTATCCAGTGATGCTGCGGGACTTCCCTGTGGTGTCGGTTTTTCCGGAAAGAGCGCATGCAGGTCGTCGAGGATGTCGTGCGCTCCGGTGACGAGTTTCGCGCCTTGCTGGATGAGGCGGTTCGAGCCGGCGGCGGTGGGCTTGTCGATCTGGCCGGGGACGGCGTATACGAGCCGGCCTTGCTCCAGGGCCTGGCCCGCCGTGATGAGTGCGCCACTGTTGAGCCCGGCTTCGACGACGAGCAGACCTTCCGACCAGCCTGCGACGATGCGGTTCCGATAGGGGAAAGTCTGCGGGCTCGGAGGGAAGGTCATGGGGAACTCCGTCACCACGGCACCGGATGCGGCGATCTTCTCCGCGAGGCCGGCATTCTCGGGCGGATAGAGATCCATGAGGCCGGAGCCGATGATCGCGATCGTCCGGCCTTTGGCGGCGAGCGCTCCCTGGTGCGCGGCGGTGTCGATCCCACGGGCCAACCCGCTCACCACGGTCAGTCCGGCGTAGGCGAGCTGATAGCCGAGTTTCTTCGCGCTTTCCGCGCCGTAGTGCGACGTCTTCCGCGAGCCGACGATGCTGATCGCGCGATGATCCGCCGCCGTCAAAGTGCCCCACACATAGAGCAGGATGGGCGGATTGTGGATCTCGCGGAGATGTCGCGAATACTCAGCGTCTGCCGGCGCGATGACGTGCGCGCCGAATTCTCGGATGCGGTCGAGCTCCGCCTGCAGATCCACGTGGCTCTCCCAATGCGCGATGGCGTCTGCGAGTTCCCCACCGATGCCCTGCACCTGCCGCAGCGCGGCGGCGCCCGCGAGCAGCACGCGCTCCGGCGTCTCGAAAGCCTCGAGCAGCTTGCGCAAGCGCACGGGCCCGAGTTGGGGCACCATGTTGAGCGCGATCCGCGCTTCGATTTCCGTCATTTCGGGAGGATGCCCGCCTGCACGCGCGCGAATTGGGCGAGATCGTAGTCGCGCGTGACCTGCGACTCTTTGACTTCGAAATCATACTTCCCGGTGGTGATGCGGAGCCGCCCTTTGCTCATCCGCTGCATCAGCCGCACCTCTTCACCAGGAATCACCGCGACGATGCCCGAGTCTGTCTTCATGCTCACCCGCTCGAGCATGTAGAAGAATCCTGGAGGCGCCGTCCGTCCGGTGCGCGGCTGGTCGGGCGGCAGTGGGACTGGCTCCGGACGTGGCTGGCGAGGTTCGCCGGTGATGGCCGAGATCACGGGCTGGAGGATCGGGTCCATCTTCGGCTGCAAGGTGGACCAATGGCGGTGTACGAAAAACCCAATGGCACCCACGATGACCAGCAACGAGAAGAGCTGCTTCATGAGAAAAGAGTGGAGAGGAGCCGGCCCACGGGAAGTGTGCGCGAAGCTGCGAGACGCGGCAGACGCTGTCAAGCGGGTCGGCGCCCGCGCGCGGCTCCGCCGAGCCTACGAACCCTTCCAGTACTCCGGCAGGCCTTTCTTTGTCTCGAGCAGGATGTCCCGCACGGCCAGACGCTGGGCTTCGGGGATTTTGGCGAAGTCCGGATTCGTGTCGCGCCCGTGGAGGATATCCCAGAGGCGGCGATAGACCTCGTCGCGCATCACCGTCGGGAGCTGGTCGAACGCAGCCGAGTAGATCAGGAAGCTGCACGGGTACTTAAAGAGGCGCGTCTTCAGGTCGAAGTCGCGCAGGGAGCGGCCTTGCGAGTCGCGCGGCCCGAGTTTGGCGAAATCTCGAATGAACTCCGGATTGCCCGCCACGGAAGAAGTGAGCGGCGCTTCTTCGGTGAAGAGCAGGTAGCGCAGGAAGGCGTCCAACTGCTTCGTCAGGTAACGAGTGTGCCCGTACTGGGCCACCATGATCTGCGTCTCGTAACTCAGCCGGGTGATGTAGTTGTGCATGTGCCCCTGATGCTCGAGGACCATGAGCGCCACCACGTCGCTGCCCTTTTCTAGGTAGTCGCTTTCTTCGATGAATCCACCCAGGGACTTGAGGTTGCCATTGAAGCCCGGCTCTCGCTCCGCGCGTGCGAAATCCGCGGCACCGATCAGATTTCCCCGATGCGGCATCGCGCCGTGCATCCCCGTGACGAACCACCCCGCCCAACGATCTGCAAAGGGCGTGCAATGCTCGACGTGCGAGACCTCGGTGCCGGCCTCGATTTCGCCAGAGGTGTCGGTGCCCACCGAGCGCACGAAGTGCCCGGGCACCCCGAGCGTGCGGCTCGAGACGTGACAGCTCAGGCATTCGGAATCGCGGACGAACTGCGGCTTCTTCGCTGGCTCCTGTTCGAGGTGGTAGAAGACGCCGCCGAGCTTCGGATCCACGGCGCTGATCTCCATGAGCGGCGCATCCGGGACGTAACCGAGGTAAACGTCGTCATTGTAATAAAGAGCGCGCGGATTCTTCGGGGTGATGAAGGTGCGCTGGAGCGACGTCTTCGACATGACGAGCATCTGCGAACTCTTCGGCACCTTCAGCGCGTCGAGCAGCGCGGGCAGCCAGCCAAATTTCTCGTCGAAGCGCAGTGTCACCTCGCCCTTGTCGATCCGCGCCTGGAGTTCCGCGATCGGGCCGCCCGCGGGCTTGGCGCTGTAGGCGATGATTTCCTGGTCGTACGGAACGACATGGGTCGAACCTTGGAAATCCTCGGCGACGAGCGTGCCGGCGAAGAACAGCGGGAGCAGGGGAAGAAAGCGGCGCATGAAGGTCAGGGAAGTAACCTGCAGCGTGAGCGATTCTCCAGTGGGATCAGTAGCGCGATCTTGTGCAGCATTCACCGTGGATTGAGCGGGCCGGGTGGGCAGCGCCTTCCTGCTGGTCTTTGTCCCGGCGGCTCCGCTAGACGTGTCGTCCCGATCGGGTGTTCGCCGTTACTCGATAGATCCAACCAACCCCAATGATCGCACCCGCTTCCATCCCTGAGAACTTTCAGCGGTGGAACGCTGCGCACGGTGCGCCGAACGGGCGCCATGTGCGCTGGCAGAAACTGAAGTTCAGATTCCTGTCGGAAGCGCAGATTCGGCGCACCTTCGGCCCCTTCTCGATTCAAGAGAACAATACCACCCGCACGTTTGAATATCCCTGGGCCTTCGCCGCGGCTGAACTCCAGCCGGCGATGAGCGTCCTGGAGATTGGTGGCGGTTTGTGCGGGTTTCAGTTCGTACTCGATCAAGCCGGCTGCCGGGTCGTGAACGTGGACCCCGGCATGGAGGCTGAAGGTGTTGGCTGGCCGTGCGACAAAGCCTCG
>JANPIS010000138.1:0-9799 GCA_031425095.1 Chthoniobacteraceae bacterium | reverse complement strand
CTAAGCGGCAATTGCCCGACTTCAGTTGCAGGTAGAGTCGGCGCCCGGTGCCTTTGCCGTCGTCGTTGGTGAATTCCAGCTCCATATCCAGCCCCTCGTCCTCCGTGGCCGGAATCTCGAAGCACTTCTGATCGGCGCTGGTGATGCGCGCGCCCACCTCCAGCGCCAGCAGCTCGCTGGCAAACTTCTTCTCCAGCGCATCCCACAGCGGGAAGCGCTCGCCGCAGTTGTCGCATTCGGTGTCGGCGTTCTGCTTCTCGCGCAGCAGCTTCTTCATCAGCACCTCTGGATTGCCTTTCGGCGCGTGACACTTCGGGCAGACGTAGTGCCGGAGACGCTGCGCCTGTTCGCAGGAGGTTTGGAGGTGCGCGTGGATGTAGTTGGCAAAGATCACCTGCTCCTCCTGCGTCACGCCTTTGCCGAAATAGACGCTGACATCCCCGTCGCTGCCGCTCTCCCGCGTGAGCTTGAGGCCCATGTGATGATCTCCCGCAAGCGTCACGAAGTCCACGGCGTCGCGCCAGAGTTCCTTGAGCTCGAAGGACTCGCTGTCCGCCAGCTTCACCACCAGCGTCGCTAGATGTCGTCGAGAAAGCCCTTCACCGCGTAGCGCACGAAGACCGACGGATGCTCCAGCACCGCCGGGCGGTCGCGCCCGCAAAAGCTCGGGAAGACGAGCTTGTCGCCCTGGCGCAATGGAGTTCGTTCTAACGGTTAGTCGGAAACGGCATCGGTGATTCGGTCAAGAATCTCGAGTTTGCCGGCTTTCGGATCGTAGGAAATAACTTCCCACCAGCGACCCGCTCCTTGGCTCGGACATACGAATTGCAGCTGCTGCTCTTCTAAGGCAATCGTCAGCATAGCACCTGAACCCGCCAACGGAGCATCATCGGAGTAATTGAAAACCATGCAACGATAGATGCCATCGAGCCACTTAGCGATTTGAATGGTCTCGGATCCCTGGCCGCTCGTGTCGTCGTGATTCAATTGAGCCCATGGTGCAATGGAAATATTGCCTTTTGCCGAAAACGAAATCTTCTCGGCCAAGTGTCCGGCCTTGATTAGCAGGAAGAGATCTAAATCCTTTGGTGTGCTCCCCCATTGCAGGTGAATCTCTGCGGCCATGCCGAGAGGTCTTGGCAAACGAGCTGAACTCGCTCTAACTGGACGAACGGTTAAGGAAGCCGGGATGGCTTCCCGGACCCACTGGGCGAAAGTGCTTTGGGCCGGTTCGGAGCGCGGTAGCATTTCACCGAGGATGCGAGTGCGGCTGCGCACGTCAGGCTCCACGCTTTCCAAAATACTATCATTTGCGGGCCCATAGTTTACCAACACGATCTGGGCTCGGGGCCGGCCGCGCGCGTAATCACTCAGCGCGTGGGCAAACTTCTTTCTGGCCGCTTTCAAGTATTGTTTGCACTCAACTTCCAACAACGAGCACTCAGGTGAGGTGATCGGGCTGGGGACGAGCGAATAGTCGGGTTGAATTGAGCCTTTGCGTCCTAAGCCCAGCGGATTCGTAAGCGGTGAGCGCACTTCTGCCATCAGATGGAGATGGGGCTGGCGTGAAGCCATCGTCGCCAGATGGGTGGGCCTGAATTCAAACAGCAGCCGGTTATTCACGGCGTGAATCTCAGTCATATCCTCGTGCAGTGCCGCGAGGATCTGCGTCATGATCCAAGCCGAATACAATTCGTGTCGCTGCTTCCAGACGGGGAGACTAAGGAAGTCGAGTAACGTCCGTCTCAGCGACTCGCCAGTGACTTTGGCCGTTCCCAAATCGGCAAAGACGGCTGTCAGCTTCTCATGCACGGTCTTCGCTTCCGCACTCCGCTGCGGTTCTGGCAGTCGCTGAATCGCCTCGGCTTTTGCATAGCTCCCTTGTGCCACGGATGCCGCCCAATGATCACTGTCTAGCCCCCCAAGTAGGTTCAAAGGCCAAAGCGCACGATATTTTTCTGAGGGATAACGCGGATCACTTTCCCCACGCTCAGGCGCCCTTTCATTAGAGCTCACAGACGACGCGCAATTGTTGTTCTCGCGCCAGCGCCTCGCGAGTTCCTCGCGCTCGGGACCATGGCGCCTGCTTTTCCGAACGACCGTGAGCCAGAGGTCCCACAGACGCTCGAAGGCCGCATCTAATTCGGCGACACCGGACTTCGGCGCCGGAGGCTCCCTCGCCGACAGGCTAGGCGGCCGAATGTCGGTTCCTTGATACTCTTCCAGCCAAGCCCGCATCTGCGGATCATTGATGCGCGTCTCCGGTTGATAGACCGCTCTATTGATGTTCCAGAGTGCCTCATCGGTCCAGAGACTCACCAAGAAGGACTCCGCCACACGCTGCCATACTTCCTGCCAGTGCCGGAAGTGCTCTAAGTTGAAATCGAGCGGCTTGGACTTCTTGTCGAAATGAAAGCGCACGTCCATGTTCTGTTTGCCGTGCTTGATGCCGGCCTTCTCAAACATTCGCAGCAAGTCCGACATCATGTCCGAAAAGGGCTGCGTCGCCCGGAAGAATGCAACCAAAAAGTCTTCTACAGTGATGGCACCGCTTGCCAGTAATGAGTCCAAGTCTCCAGCTCCGGTGTCTGGCGCTGTTTCCTCAAGAGTCTTAAAGAGTTTGAAGGACAGACCTTGGTCGTAATTCCGCAATTCAATACCGCCCTGTTCTTGCAAGAACTTCCAAACGTTAGAAGCGGTGTTCAGAAGACCGCCGGTTTTCTTGTTGAGAAATTTCATGAAGTCAAAGCCATGAGCCTTACGGTTGCGTTGTACGTAGCTTCAGCGGGTCGCGAAAGCGGAACGTGCCGGACTCCAACTGCGCCCAGTCCGAGCCGAACGCATTCGCCGACATGCAGAGCACCAGCACGCTTGTCCTTCGCGATGTGGCTGAGGAAAACATCATATAGAAATTCGTCAGACATCGGTGACAGTGGCTGCTGCGAAGTGAAGCGGCGCGCCGGCGTTCATGGCAAGTCCTCGCCGCGCCTTTCCCACAAAGCGGATTCCACTTGCGACCTGGCGTCGCGGCGTTTCACGTCAGTTATGAGCAAAGCCCAAGTCCGTTCGTGGAGATTGAACAACCGGACGGCGGTGCAGCAAATCCTCCGCGACGTGCGACCTAGAAGCCCTTGGGCAGGTTTTTCAGCGCGTCCTGCAGCAGCTTCTCCGCCTTCTTCTCGATCGCGTCGGTGTCGTTGTCCTTCGGTGCATTCCCGGCCGCTGGTTTCGCGGCGTCAGCGGCGCTCCAGTCGAGCCCTTCGGTGAAGATCTTCACCACGCTGCCCGCTGCGACGGGCTGAACCATGATCGTCAGCTTCGCGTCCCCCTGCTCACGTTTCAGGATCGCGTTCTTTTTGCCCACGAGGCTTCCGGACCCATCCTTCCAGCCTTGTTGCTTGAGGTTGGCCGAAAACTCTCGGGCCACGGCTTCGACCGGCAATGTACTGGAAAACTGAATGTGTTCCACGAGTTGCTTGAATTGCACGTCGGTCGCGTCTTTTGGCAGCGGCAGCGCACGCGCGGCGATCCGAGGACCCGCAGGCGTTTTCGGTTCCTTCCTGGCCGATTCGCGCGGCTCAATCGTTGCCGGCTTGGACGAAGTGGCCACTGTATTGCGTAGTTTCTCCGGCAGCGGCGCGGCGAACTTCAGATCGACCTCCCACTTTTCCCCAAACGTATCCAGCACTCCGCCAGTGCTCACGTGTCCGGTGACGTTACCGCCCGCGATCTCAAACTCCACCATGTGAATCTGCCCGAGCGAGGTGAATCCCTGCTTCCGGTGCGCGCTGTGACTAACTTCGCAGCCGAAAATCCCGCCGTCGCGATGCACGCTGAGACGCACCGCACTCCCGAGCTTGCCAAACGCCGCGTCCAACGAAGGCTTTCGCGCCGCCGCAGGATCTTTCTCCGTGAAGATCAGCGACACCGCTTCCTGTCCATTGAATGGCTCATGTTCCTCCACCCACACGTACTTCACCTGACTTCCGTTGCCATTGCCGACGAACTGGCCGCTGACCGTCGGCTTTACTGGCGGATCGAGCTTTTCGGGACCGGCGACTTTCACCTCGGCATCGATCGGCACGTCGAAAGTGAGCGATACCTCCTTGGCAAAGTCCCCGGTCCGGACCGCCTTAACGCTCCCACGGATGCGACCGTCAGCGATTGTGGCCTGACCTTCGAGCGGCGGCCCGCGCTCGCCGAACGAAGTATTGCCACCCATGCCGATCAAGCAGCGTAACGAGCCATCGTCCATGAAGACCGCCTTCAAATACGGCTGCTTCACTTCGACATCCAGATTCTCCTCGGCACCCGTCTCCTTCACCTTCTTGATCACGTCGGCTGAGACTGGCTGGCCTGTCGCAAGGACCATGATGCGGCCCTCGCCGTAGTACTTGCCGCGCACTGCGACCACATTTTTGTAAACGATCCGCCGCCCGTTCACGCTGAGATTTCCCTGATTCGCCGGGCTCTGCGCGCCAGTTGGCTGCGGGAAAAATATCGCGCACAGAGACACGGCGATGGGCCAAAGAAGCAGTCGGTGAAATGTCGTCATAGTTCCGGGGGACATCATGGAGACTTGTTTTGCCAAAGATCCCACCGAGACGCGAGCCCGCAGATTTTACTCAAATCACCGAATGCAGCCACGACACCCTCGTGGATTGCGCAATTCAGCTTCTACTCAGCGTGGCCGGATCAGGCACCGGGCCGGGGCGCCGTCTCGCTGATGGTATTTGATCGGGAGGCAGAGCAGGTCGTAGTTGCCGGGCTTTACCTTCGACAGGTCGAGGCCTTCGATGATCCAGACTTCGGCACCGAGCAGGATGTGATGCGTCTCGATGCCGTCTTTGTAGAACCCGCCGACGCTCAGGTAATCGACGCCGACGGTCTGCACGCCGCAATCGACGAGATACTGCGCGCCTTCTTTGGCGATGTAGATGAAGTCTTTGTCGAACTCGGGCTTCTGCCAGCTCACGGCGGAGTTGTTCGTCTTGAAAAGCAGGCGCTCGCCTTTCTTCGGCTTCAGCTTTTTGAGTTCGGCGGGCTTGATCGCGGACTTATCGCGGATCGTCACGACGCGCGCGGGACCGATGATGGCGTCCCATGGGAGGTCGTCCATCGTCTTTGCACCATGGAGGAAGTGCAGCGGCGCATCCATGTGCGTGCCGACGTGGGAACTCATGGTGACGGCGGAGACATTGCACACGTCGCCCTTCGCCGTGCTCACGTGCGTGGTGAAGTAGATCGGTGGATCACCTGGCCAAGTGTGCATGCCATTGCGCATCGGAACGGAGATATCGATCCAGGATTTCTTGCTCATGGCGCGGGAGACTGAGCGGCGGCTCAGGAGAACTCGATCACGTTTTTGATGCCGCTCGCCTTGCCCACGAGAAGCTCGCGATGTGCGTCGATCGTATGCCGTCCGGTGATCAGTGCCTTGAGCGCATCGGGCCAGCGTTTCTTGAATTCACCGAGATCGTGAATGGCTTCGGAGAACGCTTCGGGGCTCGCGTTCACGGTCCCGACGATCGCCTGATTCTTCAGCACGATGTTGCGCATGAGATTGTCGGCATAGACGGGGATCGGTGGCTTCATCGCCGGGATGCCGGTGAAGATGTACACGCCGTTCACGCCGAGCACGCGCATGAGGTCGAAGGCGATGTCCCCTTCCCCCACGGCCTCATAGACGAGGTCGATATTGCCGATCTGCTGGCCGAGGTCGTCCACGCCCATTCGCACTGACGAGATGTACTCCGCGCCAATCTTCTCGGCGATCTCGGCTTTGAAGTTCGGCTTCGGCGAACGCGAGTAGATGAAGACGCGGAAGCCTTCGACGATCAGCTTCATCGCGCCGAGCAAGCCAATCGGGCCGGCACCGAGGACCACGGCCGTGCGACCATGGCCACGGCCTTTACCGTCGCGATTATCGTGTTCCCAGTGAAGGCGCTTCTGCACCTGCCAGGCCTGGGCGAGTCCCTTTTCGGCGATGGTGAGCGGCTCCGCCATCACCGCGACGTCGCGAAGTTCCGGCGGCACGGCAGTAAGGTAGCGCTCCTCTTCCACGAAGTACTCCGTCATGAAACCGTGACGCTGATTGATCCCGCGCTCGGTGAAGGCCCACGTGTAGCAGAAATCCTGGCGTCCATCGCGGCACGGAATGCACGAAGGATCGACGCATGGGCGACGGACACTCGGCACGACCAGGTCGCCCACTTTCAATCCTCGCACTTCAGCGCCGACTTCCACGACTTGGCCGAGGCACTCATGGCCGAGCAGCAGATAGTCGCAAGACGTCGGCGGCTGGCCGTAGGCAAAGGTACAAATTTCCCGATCGGTGCCGCAGATACCGACCTCGATGGTGCGGATCTTCAGTTCGTGCGGCCCGGCGATCGCGGGTTCTGGGTGATCGATCAGGCGCAGTTCCCGAGCTTTGGGAACGACGCCGACGCCTTTCATGGATTTGGGATTCATCGGTCGTGGGGACAACGCGCCCCGTGGCAAACGAGCCGGGACGCGTGAACGGGGAGCATATCGTGCGGGCTACTCGTGAGAACAAATTTTTTCCCGGCGCACGGTGCATCGTTGCGGAAAGGAACGAACAAGCTGGCGAACCGGCACGGATCGCAATGCGTTGGAAAAATTCGGGCTTGGAACTTCCGCGTTCCCGGCAGAAGTCGTCGCCGTGCAAAAAGATACCTTTGGCAATACCCCCGCCGGCGAGACCGTCGAGACCTTCACGGTGAGCAACCGTCACGGCCTGAAAGCCCGACTCACAACCTGGGGTGCCGGACTCGTGGAGATGCACGTGCCGGACCGCCTCGGTGTGCTGGCGGATGTCACGCTCGGCTTCGACTCACTCGACGGATATCTCACCCGCCATCCGTATTTCGGGGTCACCACCGGGCGGTTCGCAAATCGCATCGCGCAGGCAAAATTCACGCTGGATGGGACCACTTACACGCTCGCCGCGAATGATGGCGGGAATCACCTGCACGGTGGCCTAAAGGCGCTCGACCAGCAGAACTGGCGCGCGGAAATCTTAGCAGGCACCAGTGCGGTGCGTTTCACTCATACCAGCATCGATGGCGCTGAAGGATATCCGGGAAACCTCCATCTTGCGGTGACTTACTCGCTGACCGACGACAACGAGCTGCGCATCGATTACGAAGCGACGACGGACAAGCCGACGGTGTTGAACCTGACCAACCACGCCTACTGGAATCTCGCTGGAGCGGGCTCCGGCGACATCCTCAGCCACGAGCTCGCACTCCACGCAGAGAAGTTCGTGCCAGTCGACGGCGGCGGCATCCCCACGGGCGAGATCGCTCCGGTAACTGTCGGCCCGATGGACTTCACGAAGGCCAAGGTGATCGTGCGGGATTTTTCCCAGATGACGGGCGAGCCCGGTGGCTATGATCACACCTACGTCTTAGAGCCAGCGCACATTGGCGCAGTAACGCTCGCCGCGGAACTCTACGACCCGCAGAGCGGGCGCGTGCTCGCGATCGCGACGACGGAGCCAGGCATTCAATTTTACACCGGCAACTACCTCGACGGCACCGTGACCGGCAAAGGCGGCCACGTTTACCGAAAGAATTCTGGCCTCTGCCTCGAGACCCAGCATTTCCCTGACTCCCCGAATCAACCGCACTTTCCCAGCACCGTGCTCCGGCCCGGGCAAACCTTTCGCTCAACGACGGTGCATCGCTTCTCGACGCGCTAGGCTAGCCCGCAAGACTCGCCTCGGCGAGGCGCTCGGCCATGTCGGCGGCCTGCAGGGCGCCGATCATCTCGCCGATGTTGCCTTCGATGAAGCTGTCGAGATTGTAGAGGGTCAGGTTGATCCGGTGATCGGTGACGCGGTTTTGCGGGAAGTTGTAGGTGCGGATTTTTTCCGAGCGGTCGCCAGTGCCGATCTGGCTCTTGCGCTGCGCGGCGTATTTCTCGGCTTCTTCGCGCTGCTTTTTCTCCAGCAATCGCGAACGCAGAATGGTCAACGCCTTCTCTTTGTTCTTCTGCTGTGAGCGGCCGTCCTGACAACGGACGATGGTGCCGGTCGGAATGTGCATGACTTGCACGGCGGAGTCGGTCGTATTCACACCCTGTCCGCCAGGGCCGCCCGCCCGGCACACTTCGATGCGGATCTCGTCGGGCTTGAGCTCGAGATCGACTTCCTCCGCCTCGGGGAGCACGGCGACGGTCGCCGCGCTGGTGTGAATGCGGCCCTGCGCCTCGGTCGCGGGCACTCGCTGGACCCGGTGGACGCCGCTCTCGTAGCGGAGCGTGCGGAAGACCTGATCGCCCGTGACCTTGAAGATGATCTCCTTCAATCCCCCAAGACCGGACGGGTTGGACTCGAGCGTCTCGATCTTGAACCCGTTGGCCTCGGCGAAGCGCAGATACATCCGGTAAAGATCGGCGGCGAAAAGACCGGCTTCGTCGCCCCCGGTGCCTGCGCGAACTTCGACAATCGCGTCGCGGTCTTCATTCGGATCGGGCGGAAGCAGAGCATACTGCACGGCGACTTCCTCCTCAGCGATCTGCTTCTCGAGCGCCGGAATCTCGGCGGCGGCCATCTCGGCGAACTCCTTATCGTCACCACCGGCGAGCGCACGATTGTCGGCGAGATCACGCTGGGCTTTCTGCAACGCCTCCCAGTGCGCGAGCAATTCCTTCAGCCGTGTATGCTCGCGCAGAATCTCGCGCGCCCGCTTTGGATCGTCATAAAGATTCGACGAACCGACCGCGGCGTCGAGCTCGCGGAAGCGGTCGGACTTTTTATCGATGAGTGCGGAGAAATCCATGAGGGGAGGCAGTGAAGAGAAAACTGAGCGGCGCGGCGAATCCAGACGACCGCGCAAAACAAAACGGTGAAGACGCCCGTGGCATCTTCACCGTTTTGAAAATCGGAACTGGAACGCTAAGCCTTTTTGCGGCTGGGCGCGTTTGCGTAACGGCGCGAGAATTTCTCGATCCGGCCAGCGGTATCGACGAACTTCTGCTCACCGGTGAAGAACGGGTGGCAGGCGGCGCAGATGCCAATGCGAAGGTCGCGCTTGGTCGAGCGGGTGTTGTAAACAGTGCCACACGCGCAGGCGATGGCGGACTCTTTGTAATCGGGATGAATATCGGCTTTCATGGCTGGGAAAAGGGAGTAGG
Organism: Chthoniobacteraceae bacterium; assembly: GCA_031425095.1. Lineage (GTDB taxonomy): Bacteria > Verrucomicrobiota > Verrucomicrobiia > Chthoniobacterales > Chthoniobacteraceae > JANNXQ01. The sequence goes on along the minus strand of JANPIS010000138.1, from coordinate 640 downwards.
ACGATAGCGGTCGCACCTCACCCCGCAATGAAAAACTCCCAGTTTCTTCCGTGAGGGAAAGCTCCCTCGAAAACGCCATCCTGCGAGCATGGGAGGAAACGCGCACCCGCCGAGGTGACGCGGCCGCGATCTGGAGTGCGGATGGCTCGATGCGACGGAGTTTTTCGGACATCGAGCAGGAGTCGATCGCGTTCAATTCCACGCTGGAAAACTGTGCGCCGGGCACGGTGGTCGCGGTCGAGATCGGCAATAGCGAACGCTGGCCAGCGCTGCTCCTCGCGCTTTTCCGCCGCGGCTGCATCCCACTGCCGCTGGGCGCGCATCTGGAGGGTGTCGAACGCGAGTTGGCCCTGCAGACGAGCAAAGCCGCCGCCGTCGTGACGATCGCAAACGATGCGCTGACCGTGCAGCGGCGCGCGACCGACAATCCGCAGTGGCCGGGACCGGCGCCAGATTTCCTCAAGCTCACCTCGGGCACCACGAACGCACCGCGGGCTGTGCGCTTCCGCGCCGGGCAACTCCTCGCCGATTGCGACAACATCTGCGCAACGATGGGCATCACCGAGCGCGACCTGAACTACGGCGCGATTCCCTTCTCCCACAGCTACGGCTTCAGCAATCTCCTCACTCCCCTGCTCTG
>JANPIS010000137.1:0-2546 GCA_031425095.1 Chthoniobacteraceae bacterium | reverse complement strand
ATGAAGCAGGAATTCGAAAGATTCGGGTTGCCCAATCTCCGGCAAGTCACGGGAACGCTGGAAATAGCCGGAGGCGGAGGGTTGGTGCTGGGATTGTTCCTGCCGACTCTCGGCTGCCTCGCCGCCGGCGGACTTTCTTTGCTCATGCTTCTCGGCTTTTTGGTGCGGTTGAAAATCAAGGACGGCGCGGTGCAAGCGTTCCCGGCCCTGTTTTTCATGGCGCTGAACCTCTACCTGCTGCCCGGCTTTCTGAAGAACGCGTGATGGGTCACGGATTTGTTCTTATCACCATTGATCGATTCCATTATTCACACGACGCAGCATGCACCTTTTCAAATTGATCCTGCAAACCGTGATCGCGCTCGGCATCATCAATGTCTGGCTCTTGCGTTCTGGACGGGCAAGCGCGTGGCGTGGAGGGTCGGCGACCACCATGAAAGCAGAGTTTGGCGCCTACGGACTTCCCGCGGGCGCCATGTATTTGATCGGAGCTCTGAAGCTGCTTTGCGCGCTGCTTTTGCTCGTTGGCCTCTGGCTCCCAGCGGTGACCACGCCCGCCGCCGGCGGAGTCGCATTACTCATGGCGGGCGCCGTCGCCATGCATCTCAAGATCGGTGACCCCCTGAAGAAGTCGCTGCCCGCCGCCACCCTGTTTGTTTTGAGTATGCTCTTGGTCGTTCTCTAGCGCGGATCGCCCCATCCACCTGCCCATCTTGAAGCCCAGAACCCGGCCAAGATGCCGAATCTCTATTGCTTCCCCCATTGCAAAATGATGCGGCTTCACTCACCCCGAGTCTGGCCGGCAAATTCCCGAATCGCCTTGGCCACGGTCGCGGGCTCTTCCTCGGGCGCAGAGTGACCGCTTTCTTCCAGAATCAGGAGCCGTGGGTCGGCTAGCGCGGCGACCATCCGCCGAGTGCTTTCCAAAGGCACGATCCGATCATGCCGGCCGGCCATGACGAGGACGGGGAGCTTCACGCCGGTCAGATTCAAAGCGGGGCTGGCTCCGCTGGCCATGCCTGCGGTGAAAGCGAAGTAAGTCTCCTTTAATCCCTCGATCAAAAGCCGCGTGCGATAAGCCTCCGCGACCTCTGCGGTGAGCACTTCCTCGCGGTGATACGCCCGCTGCTGCATCGCGCGGAAACGCTTCGGCGACGAAAGCAAAAGCCGGCTCGCGGGGTAACCCAGCCAGCGCGTGACCGAGGATCGCACCCATGCGGGTGACTCGCCGAATTCCGACACGGTGCTGATGAGCACGAGTCGCTCGACAAGGTCTGGATCGGACTGCGCGAGGAGCAGCGCGAGGGTGCCACCGTAGGATTGGCCCAAGACCGTCGCCGACTCCATCCGCTTGGTTTTCATGACGTGCCGGATGAGTTCCAACTGCGCGTCGATGCCGAATTCATCCGTCGTCTGCGGGCGCTCCGTGTAGCCGAATCCGTAGTAGTCCATAGCCACGACCCGGAAGTGCCCCGCGAGCAACGGCACGAGCTTGTGAAAGGAGTAAGTCGAAGCCGCAAACCCGTGTAGCAAGAGCAACGGCGGGCCGGAGCCGTGTTCCTCCACATGGACCTTGCGACCGCGGAAGGTCAGGAAATTTTCCTGCGGCACCTTGGCGATGGCATCTTTGTAAGGCGTGAGGGACGCGCAGCCAGTGAGCATCGCGAAGATAGAGGCGAGCGTCATGGGTAGCAGCGAAAAGTGGCGATTCCTGCGATTCACGAACCTTTGAGTCCGATGCCGCGCGCCATGAGTGTCGCCAGCAGCGGCATGACTAAAAGCAAGAGCAGTTCGACGCGCACGCTCCAGACCACCGCGCGCGGCAAACTCACGGTCTCGGTCGGTTCGCCCTTTTTATTCCGGGCAAAAAAGATCGTCGGATAGATGGAGACGATCCCGATCAATCCGAACAGGCCGAGCTTCGTGTGAAATATCGGGTTGCTGGAATAGAAGGCCGCCGGTTTGCCCACGACGTGCCATTGCAGGAGTCCGGTCCCCAGCACGCCGAGCACGGCCAGTGCATAGACCAGGTCGAGTGCGGCGAGCCGCTGGACTTCGCGGCGCGGCAGGCTCGGGCGCAGCAGGAGATACTGGCCGAAAATCGCGACCGTCAGCACGAGGATGGATACGAAGTGGAGATAGCGGACGAGGATTTCGGTCTGCATGAGTGCATGACTCATACGCTGCCAAGCCGTGGATCGGCGCGCCTTTCCCCAAGCGCCCGCTGGATATTCCGTCCACACAGCAATACCGCTATCCAGCAAGGCGCGCGGTGCGTATCAGCGTGGGACTGATATGGACCTGCCGCAGAAACTCGAAATCCTCGCTGATGCCGCGAAGTATGATGCTTCGTGCGCGAGCAGTGGGGCGGCGCGGAAGGATTCGCGCGGCGGGAAGGGCGTGGGCTCGACGGGCGGGGCGGGCATCTGCCACTCGTATGCGCCGGATGGGCGCTGCATTTCGCTGCTGAAGGTGCTGCTCACCAATGCCTGCATTTACGACTGCCACTACTGCATCAATCGCCGCTCGAGCAATGTGCAGCGCGC
>JANPIS010000136.1:0-2963 GCA_031425095.1 Chthoniobacteraceae bacterium | reverse complement strand
CACGTCCTTCGCAAACGCCGTGAGCCGCGCCTCGATGTAACGCGGCGCCGCCGCATCGTCGCCCGTGAGCGTGTTGCCGTAATTCCCCTGCGGCTCGATGAGCCACCCGCGCTGCCCGATGGAAACGAGCGCCGCGCCGATCGACGCATCACCATGCGGATGCAGCTTCATCGTCGCGCCGACGACATTCGCGACCTTGTGAAAGCGCCCGTCGTCCATGTCCCAAAGCGTGTGCAGCACGCGCCGCTGCACCGGCTTCAGCCCGTCATCAATGTGCGGCACTGCCCGGTCGAGGATGACGTAGCTCGCGTATTCGAGGAACCAATTGCGGTAGCTCTGCGCCAGCGGAGCCTGTTCATCCTGCACCTTCTCACCTTCCTTGCGCCTAGGAACCACCACATCCGCCGCCCCTGGAGCTTCACCGTTCAAATCCGCGGCAGTATCCGACAAAGCGCCATTAGTGGGGACCGGCGTTTCGATTGCCGACCCGGGCAGAGGCACAGGCGCAGTGTCCAACGGCAGTTCCGGCTGATCGCTGGTGATCGGTTTCTTCGCAGATTCTTCGGCGGGCTTTTTCTGGCGTTTTGGCATTGAGAAAGTGTCCCGAGCTTCTTTCACAGCCATCCCGTCGCGGTCGAGGGAAATGGAAGGAACGGCACGAATCGAGTCGCGTAATCACACCGTCTGCCGACATTGAGAATGGAACACTTCAGCGGCCCGTGCCCTGTGCTGATCTGCGCGTCATGAGCACGATTCTCGGAGCGGACGAATCAGGTGCGCTGCGCCTGCCGGGTCCCGAGGCTGCCCCATCCGGGGCCGCATCGACCGCGTCGCGCATGGTGGCCGAAGCCGGGCAAGTGGTGGTGGGTGAGTCGGATTTTCTGCATCCGGATATTGAGCTTGCCCCGCTTTCGTGGACACCCAGGGCCAGCCGGTTCCGGGAGATGGGTTCGCGTGCCCGCTCTGCGTCGTGCGTGGCACGAAGCGGCGCGGACACTTAGGTCTTTTGCTCCTGACGTTGCTCGGACTTCGACTTCGTGGGATCGGCCGGTTTTGGCGTGGTGTGATACCCTGGGGACTGCGGATGCCACTCCTCATCCCACACATCGCCTTTGCCATCGGGGGATGGGCACTTGCGCGGTGAGAGTGAAGGCGGCATCAGGCTTCGTGAGTAGCGGCGCAATGCTGCGGCCCTCGACGCCTGCGGGCGCGGGCAGGCCGCAGAGCGCTGCGCGCCTGGGATAGAAATCGAGGAATTCGACGACTCGCGGAAGCCCACGCCCTGCGCCTTACCAGGCGCGGCGACGAGGAGCGCGGTGCTCGCAACTTCGGCGTAATACACGCCCTTGCCCCACCAGCCGCCGCGCGTGCCGAGCAGATAGCCGTGGTCGCCGAGAAGGACGACGATGGTGTTATCCCACAGAGGAGGATGAGGGTGTGTTTGATGGTGACTTTATGGTTTGGTTCCCGGAAGACGGCTGATCAATTCGCGCAAACGCACTTTGTCCGTGACTGGTTTCCCGGCGCGGACGTCTGCTTCGCGGAAAGTGGCCATGTGGATGATGCCTTCGGGGGTGCGGTGGTAGTCATACACGAGGTAGATCGTGCCGTCGGTGGCTTGCACGCCATCGGGGTAGGTCACGTCGTCGCGTTGATCGATCATGAGTCCGCCTTGCCAGAATTTGCCATCGTCGTCGGAGATGAAGGCCATGAGCTTTTCCCGTTTCACTTTCTCATGCAGTCCGCCGTGCTTGACGAGCAGCAGCGCACCCGACTGCAAACGCCGCAGGAAGAAGCGCGAGGTGGGATGCTGCATCGGAATGCGTTGCACCGGTGTCCACGTCTTGCCTTGGTCGTTCGACAGCGTCTCCGCGAGTCCACGACAACGCACCATCATCCAGAGCGTGCCGTCTTTGCGCTCGACGATCATGGGTTCGTCCGGGCCGCGCGAAGCCGCTGCCTCGATGTTCGCCGTGCCACGGAGCGTGAAGGTCTCGCCCTTGTCCGAGCTGGCATAGACTTTGATGCTGTTGTCCGCCTTCCATACCGATGAGGTGAGCAGCCAGTCGCCGTTCGCGAGCACGGTGGGTTTGTTGAGCATGATGCCATCGCCGAGGCGACGTGGCGCGGACCACTTTGGCTCCGCCGCATCGGGGTCATCGGTGGTGATAGCCCACACGCCGAAGCGCCCATCCTGCATGTCAGCGCTCTGCCCCCAAAACACCCACAGACGCCCGAGCGGATCGATCCACACGTTCGCCGACATCGCCCGCGTACCTTCACGCGGCAGAATCATGAGCTTCACTGCCGACCAAGTCCTGCCGTCATCATCGCTGCACTGGAGCACCTGGAAATTGCGCGTGCTTTCCACGTCCCGGCCATAGACCACCCACAGCCGCCCTTTCGCCGTGCGCTCGATGCCCGCCACGCCCTGGCGCTTCGTGGGCGGAATGTGCTGCTTCCACGGCGCGACGACGATGTGCGCGGGTTGCAGTGCGAGATCGGCGGCGTTGGCTCCCGATGTGAAAAGGAAAAGAAGCAGGAGAGTTCTCATGGACGCGAGTGGTTCCATCGCAGCTTCACTCCATCACCAGCTTCCCGAACTTCGTCGGCAAGTGCCAGCCGGCTTTCGTCGGTGAGAATGCCTGCAACTCGGGCTTCTTGAAATCGAGCACACGCTGGCGGCCGACGTTGAAATACCACGGTGCGTGCGATGTGGGTTTCGCGCCGGCGATGCGGTGGCGCGGGTCGGACAGTGCCTCGGCCTGCCCGGCGATGGGCAGGCGCACGCGCAGTCGCCATGAATCCGCGCTGCGCTCGGGTTTCACCTCGGCGAGGGATTTCCAATTCGACCCCGGATTGCCTTCGGCAATGGTGCCGTCGGGATTGATTTCGAGGTGGTAGTAGGAATGCTGTGGCGTCTCGATGGAAATGGCCACGCAGTCGCCGTTGTAAACGTCACC
>JANPIS010000135.1:0-6530 GCA_031425095.1 Chthoniobacteraceae bacterium | reverse complement strand
GCCATCGGTGCTCCCATTATCCGCGATCAGCACCTCGCCGCGCAGCTTCAGCTCCGCGAGACTGCGCTGCGCCTTGAGGATGCACCGCTCGAGCGTCTCGACCTCATTGAGGCAAGGCATCAGGATGGTAAACTCGCACTCCGAAGCGTTTCCCCGATCGGCTGGCGGCTCTTGAAGGGCGGAGGGCATAGCGGAAACGGCGCGCATCTTGCCCGAGGGGCACTCTCTGTCACGCGGGAATGCGTTCCATTTCTGCCGTTGGCCACCGCGCGAGAAATTTCCGAGGTGCCGCTCCTTTCGTCTTTCATCCATCGCGATTTGAGTGGGATGTTCGCGTGGAGACCGGTCCGGTCGCTGAATGTCCAACCCTCTTCTCCCACTCCCGACCGGGCGCTTCTCGACTTTCCTGACACCGGCATTCGCCTTCCTCTTCTTCTGCGGACTTGCAGTCTTGGGGTATCCCCGTCCCAACTCGGACGATTTGTTCTTTATCGGCGCGGGTTTGAACATGGCTCACGGCGGAGATTTGGTGAACCCGCTGCTGGAACGGCAAAATTTCCCAAGCGAGCGATACTTTTCCCAACCACCCGGCCATTCCTATGCGCTGGCAGGGTGGCTGAAGATCTTTGGGATTTCTGCAGGATCGTTGATCGCGTTTCAAGCGGCCGCTTACGTGCTGATCAGTTGGTCAACAATCGGACTTTTGCGGCGCGGGAAGGCTCCGAGGCTGCTGGAGCTTTTGGTACCGTTCGGGGTGGCCACCGCCACGTTACCGGTTGGATTGCGGGCCGAACCGCTTTCGATCGCTTTCACGATGGCGGGTCTGGTCGCCCATGCGTGGTTCTGGCGACGGGACGTGGTGATCTTCTTTGGGTTTCTCTTCATGTTTCTGGGCGGATTGGTTGCGGCGCGGGTGGCGCCGCTCTCCGCGGCGGTGGCGGTGGCTTCCTTCGTTCAGTTGTGGCGCAGTGGCGTCCCGATGGGTCGTCTCGTTTTACTGGCCGGAGCGAGCGGCCTGCTGACCGTGCTGGGTTTTTGCCTCATGATTGAATTCCGTCTCACGGAGTTTCTTCATACCTTTCAATTTCACGCGGCGGGCCGGACCGGAGGTGACAAGTTCGGGATGTTGCTGGCCTACCTGCGGCTGCTGAATGTCACCCAATTGCCTGTGGTCGGATTGTGGGCGGTTTCCCTGCTGCTCTGCTTCCGCCGGCATGCTGACGATGCTGGATTGGTTCGCATCGCGCTCTTTGCTTCGAGCGTGATAGTCGGGCTGGGTTTCCTGGGGTGTCTGGGACAGGGCATGGTGTGGTATATGATTCTTTCCGTATTTGCCCTGACCGCGGCTTACTGGGGGCAGTTCGGTTCGGCGCGATCGATGGCTGGGCTGGCGGCCATCGTTGCGGCCTTACTCATCGCCCACTCCCGAACGGTCTTCGAGATCTTCGGTGAGGCGACCGGTCACATCCACCGGAAGACTAATCCCGTGCAAACGCCGGAAGCGATGCCCCAACCCACACCCGAACACCCTGTCCTGATTGATGCCACGGCAGCCAGGTATGTGTATGACTACCGTCTTCCGAAGGGAGCGATCGATTGGGCTTTTTCTGCGCCATTCCCGAAGACGCTCCCCACCGACGTGCCGCTTCGTCCCGAGGATATCTATGTCGTGGGTCCGACATCCATTTACTGGCTCAATGAAAGACTGCACTTGCAGTTGCCACTTCCCAAATGGAATCCCATCGGCGTCGCGCGCTGGTCTTTCCCGGAGTACCCGCGGTCGATCGAGATCATTCACGCAAGAGATCTGATAAAGTGAGCAGGCACTTTCCGCGGTCGCCGAGTGCGTGCGCTCCTTTAATCCCCACCCCGCACGGAGTCTTCGCGGCACCGGGGAGCGATGCCTTTGCCGTTTATTTTGGTTCACCGTTTCGCTAAGCAACGAGTCTCATGACGTTCGCCTCCCGTTTTCGCCGCCTCTTTCCCTACTTCGCGCTGATGCTCCTGTGGATCGTCAGCCGCATCGCCGTGGCCAGCCAATGCGAGTTCTGGAGTCAGTGGGAGATTTTCCAGGCGCGCAAACTTCTCGAGTACGGATTCTGGGAGCGCAGTGGGGCGCTGACCTGGATGCATGTGATGACGGGCACGATGCCGCATCCGGAGGATCTCAATTCCTCGACCCATCCGTATCCGGGCGTGTGGATGTACACGGCGCTTTATGCGCTCGGCGGCGCGCGCCTCTGCCTGACCTTCGCGGTGACTTTCAAAGTGGCGAGCAGCCTCGCCGTCTATGCGCTGCTCCGGCGGTGGTTCACGCCCCGCGCGGCGTGGCTGGGCGGGGCGCTCTACATTCTCGCGCCGGTCATGATCGTCATGGATTGGGAGAGCAACATCATCGGCCTGACCGCGGCGCTTTTTCCTTTCGGCATGCACCTGGCGCTCGCGGTCCGGGAGGGGAAAGCGCGGGCTTGGTGGCTCGGGCTGCTCGCGCTGGTGGGCGGGCTGATCGACTGGTCCTTCTACTATCAGATGCCCGCGCTGCTCTGGATGGCTGCACCGGCTGGCGCGCGCTGGCTCGAACTCTGGCCCGGACTCGTGCGCTGGCCGGCCACCCGCGCGCTGCTACTCGGTGCCACACTCGCGGTGGCGGCCTTCCTCGTGCAATTGGCCGTCTTCATCCCGGACCTCGCCGCCGCGCTTTTCTACATCCGGCGGCAGACAGGTGTGGCCGGCATGGATGTCTCGCGGGCGCGGATGCTCGGAGCGGTGGCGGCGCGCAACGTCTTCTTCGTCGGCCCCGCGCTGATGCTCGCCGCGGCCGTGGGGCTGCTCTGGCTGCGGCGAGCCACGCAGGCCCGGCGGGCACTGGAGTGCAGCCTCGTCTTCTGCATCGGCTTTATTCCGGTGGAGTTACTCTTCCTCCACTTCTGCTTCGTCGAGTTTTCGCAATTCGCCTTCCTCGTGCTCCCGGCGAGCATCCTGGCTGCACACAGCTTCGAGATGTTGCGCACACGCTGGTATCCGGCGCTGGTCCTGCCGCTGGCGGTGGTCATGGCGGCATTCTTTTCCTTCCGCGCCTCGGTGCCGCGGATGACGGAGGCGGCACGCGCGATCGCCGGGGAGATCGCCGCACACACGCTGCCCTCGGAGGTGGTGATGACGAATCTGCGCTCGAACAATCCGCCCTTTGAATCGTGGGACACGGGCGGGCTCGGCGCCGTCGGTCTGCTGGCCGATCGGATGATCGGACCGGACATCGACGGCTGGCCACGGGTGGAAGCGCTGGCTGGTTTTGCGCGGCGCAATTTTGCCAGCGCCGTCTTTGCCTACAGCCCGGATCATCCCATCGCGCCGGAGTTGAAGGCCGCGATCGACGCCGGCAGCGAGATGTTCGCGCGACGAACTTTCACGCCGCCCCCGCAAGCCACGCCGCTGGCCGCTAAGGTGCGGCTGGCGATCTGGAAACTCAGCGGACGCTACGCGCAACGCGCGACTGGAACTGATCCGACCCGAGCGCCAGTCACTTTGGAGTTTTACAGATTGCGGGAAGGTTGGGCCGGCACGATGCGCGCGGAGAACCGTTGAGCCCGCCCGCCGCTCCCGCGTTCAGGAGGGGAGGAGTTTATGCCTTCACGTAACGCACGACCACCGACGAGCCGAACATGCGCAGCGGCGAGCGCTCCATCGTGCGCATCAGGCCGAAGAGCGGCTTGAGCAGCGGTTGCAGACGATTTCCCCCATGCTCGAAAGTCGGCCACGCGTAGGCGAGCCCGGTGCGGCGCAAACCGTGCGGCCGGAAGAGCGAATCCAGATCCCCGGCTTTGAAGACGCGGGCGATGGAGAGGCGGCGGTGCAGCCAGGGCAGATAGGTGAGCAGCGGGATGCGCCCGTGTCGCTCCCAGGCGCCGATGCGAATGCCGTGATTTTCAAAGGGGAACCACCGATTCGGCACGGTGATCACGAGTTCGCCGCCCGGCCGCAGGACGCGGCTGATCTCCCCCGCCGCGCTCGCGAGATCGGGCACGTGCTCCAGGGTTTCGATGGTCACGATGGAGTCGAAGTGCGCGTCAGGATACGTCATGGCGGAGGCCGACATGTGCGTGATGGTGTAGCGCGCGTCTCCCGCCACGGCGGCGCGGAAGGTCTCCAGATACGCATCCTGCACGTCGATCCCGTGGGCCTCCCGGAAGCCCGGCCCGAACACGGCCGTGAACGATCCATCGCCGCATCCGACGTCCAGCATCCGTTCGCCCGCGAGCGTCGCAAGCTCCCGCAGCTTGGCGGTGATGACCTCGATCGTGCGCCGACATCCGTCCTTCGGGCGCGGCGCGCCGACGTAGAGTTCGTTCGGATGTTCGAGCACGGGAGAAAGTATATGCGCACTGCGGGGAGTCAGAAGGAAGAAGTCGATGGCCCGGAATTTTGGGCTTTGGCAATTTGGTCGCTGCCGCGCGAGGCCTTCGCCCGGCCGCCCCGCCTTGCCTTGCACCCCAATCTGTTTGCTCGCCCATCGGTCCTCGGTGCCTATCTTCCCCGCCTGATCCGATGACCTCATCCCTCACGCAATCGGCCCGCAAATTCCTCCCGCCCAGCATCCGGCGTCCGCTCGGGAGCGCCTTGGGTTATGTGCATCAGGAGTGGATCCGCCCGGTGCAGGGGTGGATTTTCGATCTGCGCGGCGGGCGCTTTCGGGTGGATGGTTGCGAGTTCGACATCCCGAAGGATCTCACCTCCCGCGCCTACCGGTCGTGCTTTCTCTCCGCGGATTACGAAGCCGAAGAGCGCGCGCTCATCGGGCGATATGTGCAGCCGGCGGATCGCGTGCTCGAGCTCGGCGCCTGCCTCGGCATCGTCTCGTGCGTGACGAATCGCCTGCTCGCCGAACGCACCAAGCACCTCGTGGTGGAGGGCAATCCGAAGCTCATCCCATGGATCGAGCGCAACCGGCAGCTCAACGGCGCGGGCTTCTCCGTGCTCAACGCCGCGGCGAGCCGTGAGGCGGAGGTCACCTTTTACCTTCACCCGCGCTACATCGTCGGCGGCACGGCGCAGCGGAAAAGTGACGAGCCAGTGACGGTGCCGGGCCGCTCGCTGGAGTCGCTGCACGCGGAGGACGGGCCTTTCGATGTGATGATCATGGACATCGAAGGTGGGGAGATCGACGTGCTGCCAGGCACCGAGGCACTGCTCCGCGCCTACCGGCTCGTGATCATTGAATGGCACGAGTGGGCCACCGGCGCCGAGGGATTGGAGCGCTGCCGTGCGACGCTCGCGGCGGCGGGCTTGCGGAAAGTGGACGCGGTCGGCGACACCGAAGCGTGGCTCCGCGGCTGAGCGCAGATGAGCGATTCGCGCCCGCACTTCGTCGTGGCCACGCCAAATCGCACGGTGTGCGACGATAATGCGCGCGCCCTGCACGCCGAGGGTCGGCTGCGCTTCCTCGCGCTCGGCACGCGCCGCGGCACCGCCGGCATCCCGCGCGAGCGCACGCGGCTCAATCCGTGGATCGGCCTCTGCGGTTACGCTGCCGGACAGTTTCTGTCGCAGTTCCGCGAGGAGACGTTCCGGTTCGCGATGCTCCCGTGGTTCGATCGCTGGGTGAAACGCCAGCTCCAGCCCGGCGATCACCTTCTCTCCAGCTTCGGCTACGTGAATGATTGCTTCGCGTTCGTGCGCCAGCATGGCGGAAAGACCTTCGTGGATGCGGGCAATTCCCATCCCGAGACCTACTGGGCCACGCTCGAAGAGGAATACGCGCGCTGGCAGTGCCCGCTCCCGCCTTTCCCGCGCAACTGGTACCGGCGCTCCGTGGCGATGATGCCGCTGGTCGATTATGTCCTCTCGCCGAGCGCGCACGTTACCCGCTCTTTCCTCGCGCACGGCTTCCGCCCGGAGCAGATCCTGCGCAACGTCTATCCCATCGACCTCACCTGCTTCGAGCCGGCGCGCGAACCGCGTCCGAAGAATCGTCCACTCACGATCATCTCCACCGGCGCGCCTTCGTTGCGCAAAGGAACGCCGTATCTGCTGGAGGCCTTTCGTCTCGTGCGCCAGAGCGTTCCCGACGCGCGGCTGATCCTGAACGACGGCGTGCATGACAGCCTGCGTCCGCTCCTCGGGCGCTACGGCGATCTGCCCATCGAGTGGATCCCGCGCCTGCCGCACCGCGAGCTGGCGGCACAACTCCACGCGGCAGATGTCTTCGTCCTGCCTTCGCTCGAAGAAGGGCTGGCCCGCACCGCGCTCGAAGCGATGGCCTGCGGATTGCCGGTCGTGCTCACGCCGAGCACCGGAGCGAACGACCTGGTCGAACCGGGAGTGCATGGCACGATCGTCCCGAATCGCGATCCGCGGGCCATCGCCGATGCCGTGCTGGAATGGTGGGCGCAGATCGCGCAGGGCGTGCGCATCCCGAGCGCGGCGATCCACGAGCGGCTGAGTTTCGCCACCTTTGCCGCGGAGTATCTGCGCCAGCTCCGCGAGATCGGTCTCATCCGCGAGGAGGCCATCCGATGAATGCCCCACTCCTC